>JAIEPU010000199.1 GCA_019748235.1 bacterium | reverse complement strand
CCTCCTTTCGCAGATTCACTTTGCTTGTGCCGATGTGAGCGAAGCGGAAAGATCCGCTCGGCTAGCCGTCAATGCAAGCGACGAAAATCCGGACTATCACTTCATTCTCGCGCGGGCCCTCGAAGAAGATGGTGACGAGAGCGAGGCACTCAATCACTATGCCGTCGCGGCCAGACTCGCGCCAGAGGACAGTCACAAGGTTTTGAGTTATGCTCGTGTCGTCGCGAAGCAAAAGTCACCTTCACGCGGCGTGCGGCTGATGCAGTCCGTCTATGCTCGCAAGAGCGACGATCCCTCTGTCGTTGCCTCGGTCATCGAAGGATTGATGGCGAACGATCAAGTAGAAGAGGCTGAACTCGTCGTTCGTCAAGTCATGTATCGTCACGGCGACGACGTTAGATTCCGGCGCATTCGAGATCGATTCCGTTCCCTTCGGTGCGAGATGCTTCTTGGCCGAAAGGCGATGGGGTCGGACGGAAGCTGTGAAGTCGTGCCGTACCGCAACCCCCAAGTATTGGCGATGGGAAAACCGGGTGGAGCCCGACGGCCGAATCGAGACGATTCCACACCGCCGCCGAAGCCACCCGTGAAACGGCCGATCTCTTTTGAGCCGATCGCGATTGATGAAGGTATGACGGCGCTTGAAATTCTGCGCCGTTCGGGCGGGGGAGTGATCGGTGGAATTTACGATTCCCTTGGCCTGCTGGGTAAAGTTGAGTCAGACTCGCAAGCCAGAGAAATTGCCGCGTTCTTGGCGGATGCGGATTCATTGTCTCGAGTCGTTAAGGAATTGCCGACGGCAAACCGAAAGCTCCTCAAGACATTAGTGCAGCTCGGTGGTTATGTCCCTGCGACGGCTGTATTCCAAACGACCGGCCCGGACGCTCCGCCACCTGATTTTGCCCAGCCTCTATTCGCGGCGGGCCTCGCGAGCTTTGGACGAACGACGAGAAACCGCCGCCAGCCGATGGTTATTGCCATCCCTGTCGATTTGCTGGGACGATTGGCTCGAATATTGAAGATCAAGGGATCTTTGGAATAGAGCAGCACACCATGAATCGGTCGATTTAGACCTCGTTGACTGCCTTGTATAGAGTGCGGGCCCTTCGGAACCCGAGTCGCCTGTAAAGTCTGACGGCACCGATATTGTCCGCAGTGACTTCAAGCATTCCGAGCGATAGCCCGGCTTCATAAAACCCGTAGAGCGATTGGAGCAGTAGCGACGTTCCAATCCCTTGGTTACGAGCCTCGGGGATCACTCCCAAATTCTGAATCATCCCCACCCCGGTCCGGTCGATCACGCCCTGTACTGTCCCGAGATAGTCATTACCGCGAGCAATGAGCCAAGTCGCCTCTGGAACAAAGCCTCGGCGCGTGGAAATATCACGCATTAACTGAGCACATCCATGTTGATCGCCAAGGCAAGGGAAGATTCGAGCGTCGAGTTCCATGCGAAAGCAGCGGAATTTGACGAAAGCATGGCTGGAGAGAACGGCAGGGTGCCACGCTACCCACCGGCATCCCTCGGGAAGTGCGCCTAAGGGGGGAAGCCGATCGAGATCAATTTCCATTCGAAAGCGCTTGTAGTACGCAATACTCACAGACGCTCACCACTTTTTCGATTCATCCACTTTCAGGCCAACGCCTCGCTGATATTCTACGCGCCTGCGCGGCCGCTTCGCGAGCGATTTTCCTGGGAACGACCAATTTCGAGGATCCATTTCGCCCATCGCCCAACCGCCGCTCATCCCTTCCCTGCGAGAGGACGCGATATCCTGAGAATGGTCACAAATTATTAACGATCAAAGGCATACGCGATGCTCCAAATTTGCCTTTCTGAATGGCGAAAAGGAGAGAGATCAGAGGAGAAATGTCTTTATGAAAACGGTCATTGAGATTTCACCGTCAGGAGAGGAGCCGTCTCGTTCGACGGAGAGAAACGGGAAGAATGCTCTCCGCGAAATGTTCCGGGTGGTGGCGAACCGAGTTTCCATTTTCATGGGCTCCGCTTACGCCTTTGCGAGCGCAGTATTGTTGATCGTGGTTTGGCTGATCACCGGGCCTTTGTTCCAATACTCGGACACTTGGCAACTCATCATCAATACCTCGACAACAATCATCACATTCCTGATGGTGTTTCTGATTCAGAACACGCAAAACCGAGACACGCGAACGCTCCACCTTAAGATTGATGAACTGCTTCGAGCGATCGAGTCCGCCCGCACCGGCTTGGTTGACCTCGACGATCTTCCCGAAGAGGAACTTGAGAAGATCCAAGAGCAGTTTCGGGGGCTGGCCGCGGAGTGCAAGAAGGATGATCTCATGGATGTCATTCAAAACACAAAAGATGAGAAACAAACTTCCCCAGCTAAAAACTGATTGCCGAAAAGCATGAAATTCTCCTTTGCTCCCACGGGCCACGATCGGCAAACTGAAACGCGTGGAGAACAAATTCCTCGCGGGATACGAGGTTCTCCGTTCCGTTAGACAGATGAGTCACGAGGAATCGTTCCCACCCATCGTGCTGCTGTCGAACAAAATCCGTCGGCATGAGTTTGGTTCGCAATTATTTGAGGTGTTTTCATGCGCATCAACAATGCATGGTCAATGCCGAACGAGATCCTATTAGCTTCGATTCTGGCGTTCTCGACGGTAACTCACGGGGCCGATGAGAATTATTCGCGGAAGAGTTTGCCCGTCAGGCAGTCGCTTCCCCCGGCGGTGTCCAACAAGACGCTGGCTGGCTCGAAAGCTGAGTTTCCTGTGCCGGTTCGTGCCCCCGAGGGGGCCCCAAATGTCCTGCTCGTCTTGCTAGATGATGCTGGATTCGGGCAGTCGTCCACATTTGGTGGACCGGTTCAAACGCCGACCTACGATCGTTTGGCGGCAAACGGTCTAAGGTTCAATCGTTTCCATGTGACCGGACTTTGTTCACCCACTCGGGCGGCTCTACTTTCGGGCAGAAATCACCATGCCATGGGTTTCGGCTCCATCACGGAACTCGGGACAGGCTGGCCGGGCTACACTTCTCTTTGGCCAAGGGAGTCAGCATCGATCGCGCGAGTGCTCCAAGAGAATGGCTACTCGACGAGCGCATTTGGTAAATGGCATTTGACACCTGACCGTCAACAAGGTCCCGCGGGACCCTTCGATCGTTGGCCGAATGCTCTTGGCTTCGATTACTTCTGGGGATTCCTCGGGGCAGAGGCGAGCCAATATCATCCGATTATCACAGAGAATAACACGACGATCGGCGTTCCCACGGAGAAGGACTTCTATTTCCCCGACGCCATGACTCGCCAAGCCGTCAAGTGGCTTCGGGGCCAACAGTCACAGTCTCCAGACAAGCCGTTCTTTCTCTATTTCAGTCCAGGCGCGACCCATGCGCCGCATCATGTGCCGAAGGAGTGGAGTGACAAATACAAAGGGAAATTCGACCAAGGATGGGACAAGCTGCGAGAAGAAGTCTTCGCCCGGCAGAAGAAACTCGGCGTGATCCCGGAGAACGCGGTTCTCACTCCACGCGACCCCGCATTCCCCGCTTGGGACAAGTTGCCAAAAGTCCAACAAGCACTCTATGCGCGGCAAATGGAAGTATTCGCCGGCTTCCTTGAGAACGCGGATTACCAAGTGGGTCAGGTCCTCAACGAAATCGAGAATCTGGGACAGCTCGACAACACGCTGGTCATCTACATTTTCGGCGATAATGGCGCAAGTATGGAAGGAAGTCCCACGGGCACCTTTAATGAAATTACATCATTAATCGGCGTGCCCCTCACGCAGCAGCAACAATTGATGTTGACGGTCATGTATGGTGGTCCAAAAGCGTGGGGTGGGCCGACGACTAATCCACATTATGCGTCCGCTTGGGCTTGGGCCGGCAACACCCCGTTTCCCTGGGGAAAGCAAATCGCTTCTCACCTGGGTGGGATTCGATCACCCCTCGTCGTTTCATGGCCGAAGCGGATCAAAGATAAGGGAGGACTCCGATCTCAGTTCACCCACGTCACGGATATCGTTCCAACCATTCTTGAAGTGGCGGGTCTACCCGCGCCGACCGATGTTGACGGGATCACGCAAAATCCAGTTCATGGGACAAGCTTTGCGTTCTCTTTCGATGATGCGGAGGCGAAATCTCGGCACAACGTCCAATACTTCACGATCCTCGGTAATCGTTCGATCTATAAGGATGGATGGTTGCTCAGTGCGCGGATCCCGAAGTTGCCTTGGGATTCAGCTCCCGCCACGCTGAACAGATTCGCCCCCGGTGCTTGGAATCCTGATGCTGATCCCGTCGAACTTTACAACCTCGACGAGGACTTCTCGCAGTCGAAGGATCTTTCGAAGGCATATCCTGATAAGGTTGCCGAGCTGAAGCAGCTCTATCTTGAAGAGGCGGAAAAGAATCACGTCTTCCCATTGTTAGCCGAGTATTCGGCGTTCTTCGGCGTGCTTCCGCCGGAGAATCGAACTGGGCGGTTCATCTATCAACCGGGAGTCGAAAACGTGGCTCCAGGCATGATCCCGAGCCTTTACACGCACTCCTACGTCATCAGCGCCGATATTGAAGTCCCAGAGGCTGGCGCCGACGGTGTGATCGTCGCGGAAGGGAGCCAGATGGGAGGGTTCGCGCTGCACGTCGATGAAGAAAAGCTTCGCCACACCTACAGTTTTTATGGATTGAGGACTGATGTTCTCGAGTCGCCGAAACCATTGCCGAAGGGGAAGGTCAACGTTCGATTCGAATTCGTCGCTGACGAACCCGGTAAACAAGCGACCGGTGGAAAGACTTCCCTTATCGTCAATGGCGAGACCGTCGCCCAAGGGAAATTTGATCATTCGATTGCCTTTGGCTTTTCCTTGTACGAAGGGCTCGACATCGGACGGGACAACGGAATGCCCGTTTCCAAAACTTATGAGAATAAGGGGTCCTTTCCGTTCTCCGGAAAGATCGACAAGGTGGAATTCGAAGTCAAATAGCTGAATTCTCGTCGATCTTTCTCAATTGCGGTCTTGCATTGACGTAAAGGAGGTTAAGCTTAAGCGTTGCTCCTGTCGGTCGCCGGGATAAAGGATAAAGCACGTCCTTATAGAGGCTCAGCGATGACCGATCGAGTTGCACCTCGCTTAATCGATGCGGATGCCCAGATCATTCATCACGAGGGTTCACGAGTTCTCTTCGTTGCCAATCGCAATCGGATGAGTGATCAGGGCGTTTGTCTTCCTCTATCCATGGTGGCGGTCCTCGAGCGATTGGATGGCCACCGTTCCCTCATCGATCTTCAGTCCGAGGTTGTTGAAGCCACGGGCCACCGATTCGAAATGAAACTTATCGAGCAGATCCTTCACATGCTCGATGGAGTCTTCGTTCTCGATACCGAAAAGTACAGGGACCGAAAGCAGGAGATCAAACAAGCATTCCTCGATTCACCCGTTCGAGAACCAATATGCGCCGGCGGTGTCTATTCCGAAGAGCGGGATGAATTGATCGAGGAATTAGATGCGATTTATGCGCGTCAAGGAGGAGCAGGATCGCTTCCCAAAGACGTGAAGCCGGAAGGATCTCTTCGCTGCGTATTGGCTCCCCACATCGATTTTCGACGAGGGCGCCAGAGCTTCGGATTTAGCTTTCGAGAAATCGTCGAACGTTCCGACGCGACGGTGTTCGTCATCATCGGCACGAGCCATTATTCCCTTGATCGGTTCATCCTGACGCGAAAGGATTTCAAAACCCCCTTGGGAATCGCGAAGACCGATCAGGCCTATGTCGATTCGATCGCGAACCATTTCGGAGAATCTTGTTTCCGTGATGAAATGGCTCATCAACCCGAACACTCCATCGAATTGGAAGTCGTTCTGCTTCAACACGCGCTCGCCGGAAGACGAGATTTTCGAGTGGTTCCGCTGTTGGTCGGATCCTTTGGGGACCGAGTGGACGAGGAAGCGGATCCATCCGATGATCCAGAGATCTCGCGCATGATCGAGTCGTTACGAGAGGCGGAGAAGGTATCGGCCGAGCGAGTCTGTTACATCGTTTCTGGAGATCTTGCCCACATCGGTCCGAAGTTCGGCGATCATTGGAAAATCGACGACTCCAAAAGTGAGTGGTGCCGGAGGGCGGACGATGAATTGTTGAAAATTCTGGAGTCGGGGAACGAGACGGATCTGTTCCAGTTTATGACGAAGGAAAAAGACGAGCGGCGGGTTTGTGGTTTCCCGCCGCTATACGTCGCATTATCGGCGGCCAACCCCTGTCGAGGTCGGCGGCTCTACTACGATCAATTCGTGGACCCGAAGGGGACCGAGATCGTCAGCTTCGCCGCCATGGCTTTTGACGGCGAGTGAACATTCTCTCTCGAAAAGTGCACTATCAGAAATGCGAATGAATCGCGAGGAATCATCGCTTCTATTGCACTCGAGGATATTTCCCCGCCGATCGAGCGGATTTACGATTGCTCGGTGCCTGGAAGATTCCGAAGCCGCTTATTGACGTCGGTCTCAAGGATGCCGAATGCCTTCTCGTGGCGCTGAACCGCAACCGACAACGCCATGAGCAATCGTTTGGCGGTGTAGAAGTTGCAGACCATGCGCTGATTGAGCTTGATCTTGGCCGTCGCTCGACCGAACGGTTCGGTGTTTAAGCCGAAATCGAGAATGACTTCCTCAGGAGTGCCGGTCACACGGCAGAAATTGGTGTAGATCGGCTCGAGCCCCGTGTCATCCACTTGGACGGGAGCTTGCTGACCTTCGGCTGGCTTACCTTCCTCGGACATGAATAGCACTCCTTCAGAATAGAGTTCCTCTTAAGAGGGTGTTTGTGAATTCCCCGCGGCGACGAAACCAGCGCTGAACGTGGAATTGACAAACACCCTCTCGCTGACTGCATTACACGAGAATAGCCCACAGAACAAATAAGTTCGAGGGACTCTCATGGAGATTCTTATTGAAGAGAGAATCAATTCGTCTCATCAGAAACGGTGAGATTCATTATGCATCGATTTACCAAGAAAGTTTCACCACTTTCATTAACCGTAGTCTTGAACCAACGGTTTGATCACAATTTCCTGCACATGGGCTCGCGGCGGTAGTTTTGCGACAAGCAGCACAGTTTCGGCAATATCGGCAGGCTGGAGCATGGCTGCTCTTTGTTCTGCCGTCACTGGCGTGGGGCGTTCATCGAGAATGGGGGTGGCGACTTCGCCCGGGCAAATCGTCGTACAGCGAACACCCTGAGGAGCCACCTCGCGAGCCAGTGTCTGCATGAATCCGTTGAGAGCATATTTGCTCGCCGAATAGGCGGCGCCGGCGAGAGGGAGGGGGCGAAGACCTGCCACCGAGGAGATGTTGATAATGAGTCCGTCATGAGCGGCGAGCATCGACGGGAGAACTGCGTGTGTGACATTAAAGGCGCCGATCAAATTCGTCTGAATCACTTTGTCGAAATCATCGGGAGAAAGCGTTGCCACGGATCGCTGGCGGATGTTAAGACCGGCATTGTTCACCAGAAAGGCAGGCGTTCCCCGCGTTTTGATTTCGCTTTCAAGGGTTGATGTTACACGTGTTCGATCGGCAACATCGAGCGGTAACGGCGTGATGCTGCCGGCAACCGGCGACTGTTGTGCGGTTTTCTCTAGTTTGCCAAGCGTCCGGCCAACAGCGACGACGTGAGCTCCCTCTTTCGCCAAGGCCCAGGCAATCGCCTGACCCATGCCGCTACCCGCTCCCGTCACAATGCCCCACTTCCCGCTGAGAGTCATGAATGAAAAGCTCCATCGACCTATTCGCTCAATAGTCGCAAGATAGAGAGGTGGGACTGGAATCTCAAATGAAAGTCGCGTGACAAGGAATATCGGTCAGTGAATGGTCGGCGGGAATTTGATTTCATCGAAGCGATTCGTCGCCAGCAACGGCGCGATCCGCGTGTCCCGGTGGGAATCGGCGATGACACCGCCGTCTTGTTCGGCGGATCGAAGGATTGGCTCGCGACTGTCGATATGCTTGTCGAGGGAGTCCATTTCGATCGCACGCTGATGACCCCCGGACAAATTGGCCGCAAAGCAATGGGAGTGAATCTGAGTGATATCGCCGCCATGGCGGGGGAACCGGTCGCGGCCCTCGTGGCGATTGCCTTGCCGCGAGGATCAGAACCGTCTCTGGGAGAAGAACTTCTCGAGGGAATGAGACAGATCGGCGAGGAGTATGGCACCACCATCATCGGGGGAGATACCAATCGTAGCACCGCTGGCTTGGTGATCTCCGTAACGTTGCTTGGTCATCCGACAGGGCGCGGACCGGTACTTCGCTCGGGGGCACGCGTGGGCGATGCTGTCTGCGTGACGGGGTCGCTTGGTTACAGTCTCGTTCGTCATCATTGGGACTTCACCCCGCGCGTTCGTGAGGCAACGACGCTTCACGCCGATTATGAAATCCATTCGATGATGGACCTGAGTGATGGTTTGGCGAGTGATATTTTTCATCTCGCTCATGAGAGCGGGTGCGGATTTAGGATCCGTGCAGATCTCATTCCGGTGGTAGACGCTCTCATCACGGATGATCGTTCGCCGCTCGACCACGCCCTCAACGATGGAGAGGATTTCGAACTCCTCTTCACGCTTCCCAAAACTGAAGCGGAACGCCTAGTTCAACGGCAGCCTCTGGTTGTTCCCGTGACGATCATCGGCGAAGTGACTGCTGGAAATAATGTCCTGCTGGTGAATGCGGAGGGTAAGGAAACCGTACTTCGACCGGGGGGATATGTTCACGAGTGGTAACTCGCGCGCAATCGGTGCAGAACAAATGGGTTTGATGGGTCGAGAGGAGAGTCATGGAAGGGGGAGGACCTGATCTGCCGACACTGTTTCAGCGCGGAGTGGAATTCCACCGCGCCGGACAGTTTCGTGAAGCCGCCACTCTGTACGATCAGATCCTTCGGTATGCTCCGTTCCATGCGGACACTCTTCATCTTCGCGGCTTCGCGGCCTACTGTCTGGGCGAGCATGATGTGGCGCATGCGTATCTCGTGAAAGCGATCCATCAGCAAGAGAATCATCCGGTTTATCTCGCCCACTTAGGGCTCATTCACCAAGCACGCGGTGAAAAGGAATTCGCGCGCGACGCATTCAAGAAGGCTCTCGCCGTGGATGCGAATCAGTGCGATGCATTGGCAGGGCTCGGCGCCCTTGATCTGGCTGCAGGACGTTTCGAGCAGGCTCGTGATTTTTTACTTCGATCGTTGAGCGTGAACGGATCGTTCGTCGCGGCGTGGTCGAACTTGGCGCACTGTTGTTATCAACTCAAGGATTTCGTGGCGGCCGAACAAGCGAGTCGACGGGCGCTGGAACTCGATCCTCATTCGCGCGAGGCCCGCTTTCAGCTCGCCCTTGTCCGCCGGTCGCTCGGGAATAACCCAGATTCCGAGCGGGAGTATCGCCGTCTCCTTCAGGATCATCCAAAGTTTCTTCCTGGTTTGGTGAACCTCGCCAACCTCGTTGCTTCGGAAGAACGTTGGGAAGAAGCCGAATCTCTCTACCGAGAAGGGCTCAGCATCAGTCCTGAATCCGTTGAGTTCCGGTTCGGCTTGGCGACGGTTTTGCATCATTCTGGTCGATGGGAAGCCGCGCTCGCCGAGTATGAATGCGTTTTGCACCAAGATCCCAAACATGCTGAAGCAACCAGCAACCTGGGTAGCCTTCTTCGGAACATGGGAAGGCACGTCGAGGCGGTGGCGCTATTGACACACGGAACGGCACTCGATGCAAGTAATCCGTTGGTTTGGACGAATCTTGGAAACGCACTGGCGGAATCGGGAGCGTGGGAAGAGGCACGCGAAAGTTATCGACGAGGTTCTCTCCTTGCAAAAGGTGATTGGCTTTCTCGGTTGCGAATGGAAAGACTTTCCCCTCTTCTCTTTGAAAACGAACAGGCGATTGACGCGGAGCGACGGAGGCTCTCCCACGCGCTTGATGAACTACACGCAATCAAACGTCCCATGCTTGATCAGGTCGATCTCTCGACGGCGAATTGTGAGCCTTCGTTCAATATTCATTTTCACGGCGGTGATGATCGCCCGCTCCAAGAGAAACATGCTCGTCTGTTCGACGGCTATATTACCCCGATCAATCCTGAGCCAAGACGAGGTTCGGGACCGCCTCATATTGGCTTTGTCGTAACCGATACTCATGAGCCCATCTTCATTCGATCGATGATGGAGATTATCAATCGACTCCATCCGGCATCGCTTCGAGTATCGATCTGCTGCTCGAACCCAGGGCGAAAGATCATCGAGCCGCTCCTTCGAAGGCCAGGAACTTTGATAATTCCACTCCCCTCTCAGTTTCCTGCAGCCGCGAATCGACTGGTTGAGGCCTCTTTCGATTTACTCTATTACTGGGAAGTGGGAACTGATTCGCTGAACTATTGCCTCCCATTCGTGAAGGCGGCTCCCGTGCAATGCACTTCGTGGGGGCGCGCGTTCACCAGCGGTCAGCGAGTAATGGATTACTACCTTTCGTGCCGTTGGATCGAGCCGGAAAATGCCGCCGATCACTACACGGAAAAGCTGGTGCTTTTTGATTCATTTCCCTCGACGCAGGAACGCATCAATAAGCCGGAATCACCGATGAGCCGCGAGGAATTAGGCATCGCCCCCGACGATCATCTCTACGTCTGTGCTCAGAACCCGGGGAAGTATCATCCGGCCTTTCGTCGGGCTGTTGCGGAAATTCTAGATCGAGACTCGTCCGGCCGACTCGTGCTGACCGGGTCAAAACATCATCGCATTCAAGAGGAATTGCGGGAGTTGTTGCGTAAGGATCTGGGAGCCGCATTCAGTCGACTCGTACTGCTTCCATCCCTTTCTCGCCGGGAATATCATCGATTGATCGCCGCGAGCGACGTCCAAATCGATCCCTTTCCGTTCGTCGGTGCCAATTCCTCTTATGACGGATTTTCGATGAATCGTCCGATTGTTACGCTAGAGGGCCCTTATCAAAGGTGTCGGTACACGGCTGGTTTCTATCGGGTGATGGGACTGGAAGATTGGATATGTCATACGCCGGCTGAATTTGTTGGCCGAGCGTTGGAATGGGGGACGGATAAAGAATCACGAGCGCACGCGGAATGGGAACTGAGTGAGCGAACCGATCTCCTCTTTGGCGATCCCAAACCCGCCGTGGAATTGGAAGCGTTTTTTCTCAGTGCGACATCGACCGGGTAAATCGAGCGGAAATCGCGAACTGTAAAACAGCAGACTCGATTCACCCATAGGTGTCGGTACACTGGAATTCACATCGTTCGGATCTTCATTCGAGGGGAATGATTTGATGGATCGTCGGCAATTCGTCCAGGCAAGTGCCGGTCTTTTAGCTGTGTCAGGCTTATCGTCATCGTCGGCCATGGAGCCGATTCAAAGGCAGGGAAAGGGGCCGCTGAAACTTTCATTGGCCGCCTATTCGATGCGCGACGCCCTGACAGGTAAAAGTGCTCCCGATAAAGCGATGGACCTCATCGGCTTTCTCGATTACACCGCAAAGCTCGGAATAGGCGGCGCGGAGTTGACCTCTTATTATTTCCCGCCCGAAGTCACGGCTCCCTATCTGAATGCACTTAAGCGTCATGCGCATTTCGCGGGTCTCACCATCACGGGCGGCGCGATTGGAAACGATTACTGCCAGAAGCCGGGGGACAAGCTGAACAAAGACATGGAGCACACGGAGAAATGGATCAACTACTATGCCGAACTCGGCGCGCCGGTGATTCGTGTTTTCGCGGGGGCCGTTCCTAAGGACGACAGCAAAGAAGCAGCCATCGCGAGATGCATCGAAAACTGCGAACGAGCCTGTGAGTTGGCTGGTCGTCGCGGGATCATGCTTGCTCTCGAGAATCATGGAGGGATCACCGCGAAGGCGGAGGACATGCTCAAGATTGTTCAAGGGGTGAAATCTCCTTGGTTCGGTGTGAATTTCGACTCCGGGAATTTTTCGAGTGGTCCCGATCCTTACGCGGAACTGGCGATGATCGCCCCTTACGCGATCAATGCGCAGATCAAGATCGATATGAACGTTAAGGGGAAGAAGGAGCCTGCGGATCTTTCGCGCGTCGTCAAAATACTTCGGGATGCCGGCTACAGCGGGTGGGTCGTACTTGAGTATGAAGGGAAGGAAGATCCTTTTTCCGGCGTGCCCAAGTCAATTGAACAGCTAAGACCGCTCTGCGGTTGACCGGCTTTGTTATGAACCTGTCTTCCAGCCGATCGTCCGCTATCATTCCATCATGGCCGTGAAATGAATGGATTGACCACGGATGTTCCGTCGTCCAAGACAACGGCCTTGAACAAGGTGCTCGATGATTCTGTCGGAGCCGCAGGAAACTCCCTACGACGTCAAGTTCTCGATTGCGGGAATTCCCGTTCGAGTCCACCCCATGTTTTGGTTGATGACGCTTTTGCCTGTCATGACGGGAAGTCGCTTCGACATGGGGCGGTCGCTCGTCTGGATCGGTGTAGTTTTCGTATCAATTCTCGTTCATGAACTGGGCCATGCCTTCATCGCGCGGGCCTTTGGCGCCCGTCCTTGGATTACCCTGTACGCTTTTGGCGGTCTTGCTTCGTATCAACCGCGCGAGATGCGGAACAACACGGATCCGACTGTCCGAAGTGTGCTCATTTCTTTGGCGGGTCCGGCGGCCGGTTTCGTGCTGGCAGGCCTCGTGATTGCCATCGTCGTCATCGCTGGGTATCAATCGCCGATTGCCGGCTTTTCGATCGATTTCGATCCAAACATGTTTCTGTCGAACCCGTATTTCGCGATTTTCGTTCACGATATGGTTTGGGTGAATATCGTCTGGGGGGCAGTGAATCTTTTGCCCGTCATTCCACTTGATGGGGGACGGGTCACGGAGGCAGTCTTCGTCCGTATGAATGGCACGCCCGGCTATCGCCAAACGGTGATGACGTCAATGTTCGTCGCCGCATGTGTTTCCGTCTTTGCGGCCATACAGTGGCAAAACATGTTCGTCGTCGTCTTGTTCGCCTACCTCGCCTTCATGAATTGGCAAATCTGGCAAGCCATGAATCAGCGAGGTCTCTAGGCCGGAGTCTTATTCCAATCATTGATTGGCTTCCGATTCGTTCTCTGCCTGAGCATCGGCAAAGACTCGGAGAACTCCGATCATCTCATTGTCGGAATAAACTTCGAGAGCATAGGTGCCGGGATGCGGCAGTGGGAGCGGGGGGATCTCCAAGATCATCTCCACCGTATCGAGCGGATTGTCGGCATGCACTTCGAGGCCTTGCATCTCGAGCAGCGTGTCTCCTGTCGACAGATCGACGAAGCGAAGAATCAGCGACACCGTCCCATGAACGTCGGTCAGTGAGATGAGCGTATACTTCGACACGCCAGCCGAACTGGGAAATTCCTTTGACGATAGACGATTGAACGCGCCCGCAATGATCTTCTTGCCCGTGGCGGCATCGACGTAAATATGGTCTGCCAGCATCAGGGCTTGCAACTGCGGACGAACGGCCATTCAATCACTCCTTTTTTCGTTCAGCTAGAAGTAATCTTTACGGTATCACTCGTTCGAGCGGACTCGAGTACTCCCTCGGTCCAGCCTGCCATGATGACCCCACATTCCGCGGGGGCCGCGAACGAGAGTTTCTTTCCTTCGGTTCGCCGGAACACGTCATCGATAAAGTCTCGATTCGGCGACGTTCCCGACTCAAGATCAATGATCCGAGTCATCTGGTTGTCCGACCATCGCTCGATCTCTTGACCATTACGCAAGACAAGGTCGCCTCGATCGCCATGAATGACGATTTCCTCTGCCCAATGGTGTGCATCACCGACGAAATGGGCAACCAGAATAGCGCCACCTTTCAAAGTGGCTCGAATGCTCGTCTCAATAGCGACTCTTTTGTCCCGAAAATCGATGTCCGCTCGCAATTCGATCGGCGTCAATCCCGTGATGAAAAAGCAGGCATCAATCTGATGACTTCCCGCATCGGCGAAAAACCCCCCGGAGAAGCTTGGGTCATTGCGCCAAGTTCCATCAATCGTCTGCGCCCAGCGTTCGCAGGCATAGACATGGATTTCACGTATGTTCCCGTAGATTTCGCTTCGCTCTTGAATTTCTCTGCGCGCAGTTCGATAGATCGGCTCGAATCGCCGTTGATACGCGACTCCCAGGATTCGCTGAACCCGGTCGCGACGCTCGATCAGATCGTGAGCCTCTTTCGCTGTGGAGGCGATCGGCTTTTCCACCAAGACGTCGAGCCCCCGCTCCAGAGCCAGCGATGCCTGGCGATGATGAAGCGTCGTGGGACTACAGAGAATCACTGCATCGACATGCTTAGGATCGATCGCATCATTTTCGTCGGTCACGATCCGCGCTGACGGTGCGAACGTGTTTGCCAATGTCTTGGCCGCCGACTCGACAGGATCACATAGGAGAGAGATTTCGATTCGCCCGTCATCGGTCATCCGGCGGAGATGTCGCTCGGTGATTCGCCCGCACCCTATCACTCCCACCCTTATTCGATTCGCCACGGCTCTTGATTTCCTCTGCGTGAACTCCTCAGTCACTTCCAGATAGGAGCGTGGCTGATATTTGAGTGAAACCGAATCTTCGCGCGCTTCCCATGCCCCATCAATGCCAATCGGCAAACGTGCGGAGAGAAGTCAGCGATATGATCAAGCTTTCGTGTCGAGAAGTTCATCAATGCTCGCCAATTCGGCGGCGAGTCCCTCCACGAGGTCGAACGCCACAGGATGTGCGTCACCGGTCGGCAAGACATTCCATGTATAAGTCTCGACCTCCAAGTGGGGCTGATGAGATAACTTTGAAAGGAATGCAATCGCCTCTTCCAATTGAGGTCTCGTCGTCTTCAGTCGACCGATCGAATGCTTGTGGACCGGCACATGGAAATGAATGCGCCATGATTTGGAATCACGCCACTCCGCCGAAGGGGAGAGGGCATGATCGCGGGACAAATCGAGCAATTTCAACAGGCGACCGCTTGGATGCTCGGCGAACGTTTGATGAAGGTAACGAGGCTCCGCGAATCGCGAGAGTTCGTTGCGCGCTTCATCGTCGGATGGATCAGAGAGTTCGATCGCACAGCTCAGGTGCAGTTTGACGATACGGATCTCATTTTCATCGAGCAGCTGCATCGAGTCAGCAATCGATTCGTATTCCACCGCCTGATGGCAGACGTCGTAACAAAGTCCCAGATGTTCGCGGACGGCCTTTTCATCCTTCGTGCCGTCCGTCGCCTTCCAGAGACTCTTGAAGAACCCGATCGCTTGCTCGGTCGTTTCCAAGACGCACCCAGGCTCGGGTTCGATTGCGAGACGGATCATTTTGCCGGTTGTTTGGTGAATGTGCTCCAGGAACCGAGCGATGGATACCAGGTTGGGACGATAAATGGAGGTGTCTTGGTCCAAAGGATGATGAGTCGCAAAGGCGAGCGGAACGGTGGAGATACTTCCTTCAACTCCGTCAGGAAGAAGGTCTGCCAGCACACGTGCGACTTGTTGGGTGTAGCCTGCCCTAAGACTCTCGGTCCAGTCAGGTCGATAGACTTCTTCCTTGACGGTTTCAGCATGGAAGTTGCCGAACGGAAAGGCGTTCATCGTGTACGTGACGATGTCATTGGACAGCAGCCAGTCTTTCAACTCATCTTTGCGTTCCTCGCGGGATTTGGTTTCTCCAATTGCATACGCACCGAGCCACAAACCGACGGCAAGCGATTGGCCTCGCTTCTCGCGGAGCGGGGCGGCATATCGCTTGAGATTCGCGAATGCCTCGTCAAATGTTTTGCCTGGGTGCACGTTCGCGCAATAAGAAACGGGTAACCCCCAGGGCGAATCCGATTCGGCATTGGCAGACATCTCGATTCCTCGTTCCCCTGGATTCGACGGATACCGGCGGCTTTGGAACGATTCCCAGCAAGTCCGGAACCTTGGCTGGCATCCCCCCACGCTACAGTTACAATACGAACGCTGGAGGAAGAAGGGACGAGCGGGGTATTTACTGCCGGTCCCGGCGAGGATGCTCGCCCGACACATTCACTAAGGATGCATGAGAGTGACTAATCTGAATCTGGTCGTCTTCATTGGCGTACTTGTCCTCATCATCATCGGGATCATGTTCCTTTTCGTCTTCACCCGCTATTTTCAGCTTTGGATCCAATGCGTTAGCAGCGGTGCCGGAATCGGCTTCATCGATCTGATTGGCATGACGCTTCGAAAAGTGAACGTCAATACCATCGTCCGCGCGCGAATCATGGCGGTGCAATCGAATCTCAAAATTGAGACGCGCGACCTCGAGTCCCACTACTTGGCGGGAGGCAATGTCCCTAAGCTCGTTCGAGCATTGATCTCAGCCAACCGCGCGGACATTCCCCTCGATTTCCGCCGAGCCTCTGCCATCGATTTGGCTGGCCGCGATTTAGAAGACGCCATCCAGACAAGTGTTAATCCCAAGATCATTCAGGTACCTGATCCCGGTAAGGGAAAGCAGATGATCGATGCCGTCGCGAAGGATGGCATTCAGCTTCGCGCTCGAGCGCTCGTTACCGTTCGCACCAACATCGACCGACTGATTGGAGGTGCGACCGAGGATACGATCATCGCGCGCGTCGGAGAGGGGATTGTGACGACGATCGGTAGCGCGCACGACTACAAAGACGTGATGGAACATCCCGAGATGATCTCGTCTCACGTTCTCTCGACGGGACTCGACGCGGGATCGGCTTTCGAGATTCTGTCGATCGATATCGCCGACATCGAAGTTGGTGAGAATGTCGGCGCTCGATTGCAAGCCGACCAGGCGGAAGCCGATACGCGACGGGCTCGCGCCCAAGCCGAAATTCGCCGTGCGATGGCGGTCGCGCGTGAGCAAGAGATGATCGCGCTGGTGCAGGAAAATAAAGCGAAAGTAGTCATGGCGGAAACGCTCGTACCCAAAGCGATCGCCAGTGCATTCCGGGATGGCCGCATCGCGCCCCCCGAAATCAAATCATCCACAAATGGCACCAAGCCGACCGGTTAACGAACAGCAAATCTGGAAAAGGGGATCGAGGCTATGGGGGATGAGGGAGGGGCCGCGCCCATTCGTTCCTCCAAACGCTCGCTCATCGACTGGATTCGCATCCTTGGGCCCGGCGCGATCATCGCATCGCTGACGATCGGCACCGGCGAACTCATCTTCTCCGCCCGAAGCGGTGTTCTCTTCGGCTATTCGATCCTCTGGGTCTTCGTGCTCATTCTCCTCTTGAAGTGGGGCATGGTGTTCTCACTCGCACGGCATTTCGTGGTCAGTGGGGTTCATCCTATCCAGCGATGGAACCAGCTTCCCGGTCCACGCGGATGGCTTTCCATGACGATGCTCGTGATCGGAACACTTCTGTTTCCCGTCTGGGTCGGATTTCACTCGGGAGTTATTGGGACGCTTCTCTCCCAACTCACGGGCGTCGATTCACACCTCGCGGCGCTACTAACTCTTGCCAGCGTCATGGTCATCGTTTATGCGGGGGGATACACGCTTCTCGAACGCATTCAATTTTCCATCGTCGTCCTAATGGTGCTCGGGGTGATCATTTCACTCGTCGTCCTGCAGCCAGATTGGCTTGAAATGCTGGTCTCCATGATCGTTCCCACAAGACTTGCTTATCCTGACTGGCTCTTCAGCTCTGATTCCTATGCGAGCATCTCCAAACGCCCAGTCTGGATAGAAGTGGGGACCTATGTCGGCGTGATCGGCGGGTCGAGTTATGACTATCTCGCCTATGTCGCATACGTGCGCGAAAAGGGATGGGATTCGGCAGCGAAATCCGGCACTGATGCCCAGCGTAAGGACGCCGTCCGAGTCCCTTTTGTTGATTTGACCGTGAGCTTTCTGGCAGTGCTCATCATCTCCGCCGCCTTCGTGGCGAGTGGTCACTTGGTACTCGGGCCGAATCACAGAATACCCAACGATAGCAACATGCTCAATCTGCAAGCGGAGTTCCTCACTCGCCTGCATCCTTGGCTTTATCCCCTTTACATCGTTGGAGCATTCTTGACGATGTATGGCACTCTTTATGGCACGATCGAAGTTGCACCTGCCGTCTTCAGCGAGTGGAGCAGAGCCTATCGCGGCATGGTGATGCCCTGGACACGTTTTCTGACCGTCACGTGGTGCGCACTCGGTGGAACGATGGTGATTGCGGGCCGATGGTTTAGCGACGTCTACAAGACGGAGGGGGCCAGTGGATTATCACTTGTTGACCTCGTCACGCCCGCCGCGATCGTGACCGGTGTGTTGACGTGTGGAATCATCTGCTTGACCAATGTCTGGATGGACAAGCGATTCTTACCACGGTCTCTTCGAATGAATATCTCGCTGGTCGTCTTGAATTTCTTGGCATCTACCGCGTTTTTTTTGGTCGGACTGCGAAGTCTGCGCGACATACCTTGGCTCGGTGTTTATTCCTGGGGCGTTTTGTTCATGATCTTTGGGATCGGCTGGATGGGAAGTCGATTATTTCCAGCCCATTCGACTGTCGAAACCGACGATTCGCAGCACCGAGAATCAGCGATTTCTTATCCATAGCCCCCGCCTCCCGGTGTTTCGATTCGAAGAATCTCCCCCGCCTTGATGGGACGTTGCACGAACGGACCTAACTCCTCGGTTTCACCCGACAGGTGCCGCAATAGATTCCGTCCAGATTCTCCCGGCGCGCCCCCCATTAGGCCGAAGGGCCGAGTGATTCGGCGACCGGTCACGAGTGAAACCTGGGCATCGTCGAGGAACTCAATCTCTCGAACGACTCCGTCACCGCCATGATGCTGACCCTTTCCTCCGCTTTCCGCCCGAATGGAGAATTGACGGAGCCGCACCGGGTAACGATCCTCGAGCACTTCCGGGTCGGTGATCCGTGTATTGGTCATGTGCGTATGAACGCCGCTCGCTCCGTGGAATCCAGGGCCGGCCCCCGCACCGCCGCAAATCGTTTCGTAGTAACCGAATGCTGGCTTGCCGGGGCTCGCATCTCGGCCGAAAAGGAAGTTGTTCATCGTCCCCTGGCTGGCGGCCGCCACGCCAAGCGCACCGAGAATCACGTCCACCACTCGCTGCGACGTTTCCACGTTTCCTCCTCCGACCGCAGGACAGAGCGAGGGATCAACAGATGGAATCGGATGCAGCAGACATCCCTCTGGTATTTGAATGGTGATGGGAGCCAACACACCATCGTTGAGAGGAATGTTCTGTTCGATCAAACATCGAAAGGAATAGAGGACGGCTGCCCTGACGATGGCGGGATTCGCATTCAGATTGTTGGGGGCGACGCCGCTTGTTCCGTCGAAATCGACAATCGCGCTCCCACCTTCCCTGTCGTGCACGATTTGGATTCGAACCGCAATCACCGAGCCATCGTCCAATTGATCTTGGAAACGATATTCACGCGGTTCGAATCGAAGTAACGCCTGCCGCATCTGCCTTTCGGCGGCTCGACGCACATGCCCCATGTACGCTCGAACGGTTTCGATGCCCTGTTGTTCCATGAGTTCCATCAACAAGCGCACACCTGTTTGATTGGCGGCCGATTGCGCTCGCAAGTCAGCCAAATTTTCATCGATCGCCCGGGTTGGATATGGAGCTTCGGTCAGTAGCCGGCGAAGCGCGTCTTCGCTTGTCGATTCGCTCGATATCCATCGGCATGGACGAATGAGTACACCTTCTTCCGCGAGACTCCTTGGAAAAGGAGGCATCGATCCTGGCACGATCCCGCCGATTTCCGCGTGGTGAGCACGACTTGCCGCAAAGAAGAGAAGTTCGCCTCCCGTAACATCGAACACGGGCGTCACCACCGTGACATCTGGCAGATGACTTCCTCCCCGGAATGGATCGTTCGTGACGTAAACTTCTCCCGGCTTCATGGAGGGAAAATCAGCCCGCAGACTTCGAATCGTCTCTCCCATCGCGCCGAGATGAACCGGAATGTGCGGTGCATTGACGACGAGTTCGCCGGAATCGGTGAAAATCGCGCAAGAGAAATCGAGTCTTTCCTTCACGTTCGTCGACATGGCGGACTTCTGCAATGTCACCCCCATCTGTTCAGCAATCGAGGTGAACTGATTGTTGAATAGCTCGAGTTGGATCGCATCAGGTTCGCTTGAAGAGAGATGAATTGTTGAGTCGCTCTTATTCTCGGTTGAAAAGTCTTCCAACAGAAGATCACCAATCGACGTCATTCGCGCGATCCAACCGGGTTCCACGACGATCGTGCTCAATGATTCCAAGACAATTGCCGGACCGATGATGCGCATGCCGGAAAGGAGATTCGATCGGTTAAAGACCGGGGCATCGTGCCACTTGCCGCCGAAGAACGCCTGGGAGATGCGGAAGGGGATCGGCACCTCATTCGATTCGGGCAACACGCTGCTTCTCGGAGCGTTCGTTTCTCCCGCGAGTTCCAATCGAGCGATGACCACTTCGATCGGTCGATGAGGAAATAGAAAACCGTATCGAAGGCGGTGTTGTTCCTCGAACGACGTTCGGAAATCCTTATTTGCCGGTTCATCGACGGCAATCGTAGCGTCCTGTCCCTTGTAGCGAAGCTCGACGATACGACGGGGAGGCGTCACCCGATCCGGGCTTACTCCCTCATCGATTAGTTGCGGACGAAGCTCGACGGCCATTTGATCGAAAACGGCGTCGATCATATTCAACGTTTCTTCGTCAAGGGGTCGGCCGATATGTCGTTCGCCGAACTTTCGAATCTCGGCCATTCCGATGCCATAAGCGCTCAGAATGCCGGCATAGGGATGTTGAATGACTTGTCGAATGCCAAGCTGCCGTGC
>JAIEPU010000130.1 GCA_019748235.1 bacterium | reverse complement strand
ATGATTCCCCAGATTCCGCAAGGAAGTCAGCAGGGAACGCAGAACCTTCAAAGGCCTCAGCCTGAATAAGGGTGAGCGGGTTTCAATGATCAACCAAGGGCTGGCGCTTCGTCACGAAGTGCCGGCCCTTCTGTTTTGTTGCATGTATTTCTGAGTCAGGCGGGCGTTTCATTCGGCAGAGAACGTTCTCCGCCGCTCTTCGATTGAGTACGATAGTCACTATCCCATTCTCACGGGTGAATCGGCAGGCGGCGGGAGATCGACCATGGCGGAGTTCTTTCAAGACGGTCCTCAACTGGGGAATCAGTATCGAGAGGATCGGTCGCTTCAATGGATGCTTCGCCGTTATCTCAGTCCGGAGGCATTAGCGGACATCGATCTCGATCTTGATAGGTTCGGTGATCGCGTGGTGGGCGATATTGCGGAGATGGCGCGCGACGCCGAGACGAATCTTCCACGACTCATTCCGTACGACCCATGGGGTCGGCGAATCGATCACATCGAAACCGCGCGAGGTTGGCAGCAGCTCGATCGAGTGTCGGCGGAGGAAGGGATTGTCGCCACCGCCTACGAGCGAAAGCATGGCGCGTATTCGCGCGTTCATCAACTCGCGAAGCTCTATCTTTTCAATCCCTCGTCGGCGATCTATTCCTGTCCTCTCGCGATGACCGACGGCGCGGCTCGCTTGATTGAAGTGCATGGAGACGAGTACCTAAAGTCGCGTACGTTTCCTCGTTTGACTTCGCGAGATCCCGCCACGTTTTGGACTTCGGGGCAATGGATGACCGAACGGACGGGTGGCTCAGACGTCGGTGGGACGAGTACGATCGCACATGCCGAAGGAGTGGGAAGCACTTATCACCTCCACGGCACGAAGTGGTTCACCTCCGCGACGACATCGCAAATGGCAATGACACTCGCGCGTATTTCCGACGGCGATGGAAACACGATCGAAGGGAGTCGGGGGCTTTCGCTTTTCTATCTGGAAACTCGCGATGCGGAGGGTCAGCTCAACAATATCGCACTTCATCGATTGAAAGATAAGCTCGGAACGAAAGCACTTCCTACCGCAGAATTGACGATGAACGGCACCGTTGCTCGGCTCATCGGTCGGCCGGGAGAAGGAGTCAAGCGGATTGTCACGCTCGTGAATGTGACGCGCGTTTATAACTCGGTCTGCGCAGTCTCGGGGATGCGCCGAGCGATCGCATTGGCCCGTGATTATGCTCGTCGGCGAACTGCGTTCGGTCGTCGTCTTTCCGAACAGCCTCTGCACCTCGAAACATTGGCGCAGCTTCAAGTGGAATTCGAAGCAGGGCTCGCGCTTGTTTTCCATGTCGCGAGTCTAATGGGTAAGGAGGAGTGTGGCGAAGCGAACGAGCAAGAGTCGGCCGTCCTTCGCATCCTGACGCCCCTCGCGAAGCTTTATACCGCGAAGCAAGTCGTCCGTGTTTCAAGTGAAGTGCTCGAAGCGTTCGGTGGAGCGGGGTACGTGGAAGATACCCGGTTGCCGGCCCTTTTGCGTGATTCGCAGGTTCTCTCTATTTGGGAGGGAACGACGAATGTTCTCTCGCTCGATGTGCTTCGGTCCATGGCGAAGGAGGGGACACTTCCTCCTCTTCTCGAACACCTCAGTGAGATCAGTTCCTGTTCAAAGAGATCTCCCTTGGCTGATGAAGTCGGGAAGATCACGCGTGCGATCGAACGCATTCGTGGTGCCGCCCTGACGATGGGGTCGGAAGGCCCGGACTTCTCGCAAAGTCTTGCTCGACGGTTCGCCTACAGTCTTGCCCGCACGGCGATGGCAACATTCCTGGTAGAGCATGCCCGCTGGTCACTCGAAGAGGGGCTCGATGCTCGTGCGGTGGCGACGGCGCGACGCTTCTGTGAACAAGATCTTGCTCCCTTAGCCACACCGGATCGTCGTCATCGCGAAACGTCGCTTTCGCTCGCGCTCGATGAAGAGTTGCTTGAAGCCGAGCTCCTTCACCCATCCATTGCGGACAAGTAGGAACAGATCGTTCTGCCGATCTGACTTCTGTTCGACCAACTTGGGTTTATTGAATCCATCCGACGGCGGTACGAAAGCCATCACATATCGATCGACCATTGAATGTCGTCGAATCGGTTGTTGGTTTCATCGGGTAATACGAGTTTTTGCACTTTCCCATTCGACTTCCGCAGAGAGCATTTCAATCCTCTCCTTTGGCATGCCTCATGCTCTGAACTTTGATTTCGTAGTGAGCGATAGGAGCAGCTCAGCAACGATGGATTAGGAAGACTTCATTCACAGGAGCACTCCGATGATTTGGCGAGCATTGACCGCGCTGGTATTGATGGCCCCCGTGTTGCTGATTGGTTGTTCCGAGCGCGAACAATTGAAGAAAGAGCAGCGGGACGTTCAAAAGGCTGAGGACAAGGTCATCGAAAAAGAAAAAGAACTGATGGATAAGAAGCAGGAGTTGAATGCGGCCGAAAAGGATGTCCAAAAGGAAAAGATGGACGTCGAGAAGAAGGCGGAGGACATCAAAGAAAACGCTAAGCCCTGACCAAATGAGCGTACGTCTACTACCCGACTATGGACTCATAAACTCGTCTATTCTCCTGTCGAGTATGATTTTGATTTGCTCCGCTTGCCGAGTGCTCCAATATCACTCGCGCAAGCGGAGCAAACTAGTTCCCTGCCCGCCCCTTGGCTTTCTTTCCATGTATCGATGACTTGGAACGGTTGGAGCAGGCGTGCCTCGTTCCTCAATGACTTCGAATCCAAGTCTCTCATACAACGCTTGAGCTCGCGGATTTGTCAGAGCGACATCCAGCGAGGTGATGTAATCCTGCCCCCTCGGATGATGATGCAAAGCATAGTCAATGAGTTTCGAGCCGATTCCTTGACTTCGTAGGATCGGATCGACGCCGATATGAGCAAGATACAGGCAGCCTGACTTCGGCGGTCTGACATAGCGCTCCATGTGAAGGCCGCGAAGAACCACCTTCGTTCCCGTCACCGGACCAAAGAAGAGAAGCATGTCGATCGCGGTGAAGAGATTGATGCGAAGCAAGTCCTGCTTAGTGTAATACGCAATCGTTCCGACCACACGATCCTCATGGACCGCCACGGCGTGATGGCGATATCCGAATAATGCATTGGCTCTCGCGAATGAGTGTCGCAGAAAGGCGACTGGATCATAACCATTCTGGTGGAGCAGATAATTGAAGGCAGCCGGACCAGAAGAGTAGATCAGAGGAGCGGCTTGCTCGGCGTCATGGGCCTTAGCCGGTCGGATCGTCACGTCTGACATTGATCATGACTCTCTGGGATTGAATCGAGAAGAAGAACGCTTCGAACCATGGTGATTAGAGCGAGGATGTGTCTGATTCATACGCCGTAATAGTTTCGATACCATTTCACAAACTCACCAATGCCGTCTTCGATCGAGGTTTGCGGTCGGAAGTCGACATCCCGCTCAAGGTCGGAGACATCGGCGTGCGTCGCCAACACATCTCCTTGTTGAAATGGAAGGAGTTCCTTCTTCGCGGATTGCCCAAGAGCTTTTTCCAGCGCGCTGATGAAGTCAAGGAGTTCGACCGGCTGACTGTTGCCGATGTTGTAGACACGGTGTGGAGCGTAACTGGTGGCAGCATCGGCAATCTCGCGGTCCCAGTTCGAATCGGCCCTCGGAGGACGCGCCAGAACCCGGACGATTCCTTCGACGATGTCATCAATGTAAGTGAAATCTCGTTGCATCTTGCCGTGATTGAAGACGTTGATCGGGCGATCCTTCACGATCGCATCGGTGAACAGAAAAAGAGCCATGTCGGGTCTTCCCCACGGGCCGTACACCGTAAAGAATCGAAGTCCTGTCGAGGGAAGTCCGTAGAGATGAGCGTAAGAATGGGCGATGAGTTCATTGGCGCGTTTGGTCGCCGCGTAGAGGCTGACCGGGTGGTCGGCCGGTCGATGCTCCGAAAACGGAGCCTGCCCGGTCGCGCCGTAGACGGAACTCGAGGAAGCATAGACGAGGTGTTCGACTCGATGATGTCTGCAACCTTCAAGGATGTTCATGAAGCCGACGAGATTCGACTCGATGTAAGCGTGGGGATTTTCAATCGAATACCGGACGCCTGCTTGAGCGGCGAGATTCACGACGCGCGTGGGATGATGTTCATCAAAGATTTGATTAATGACTGACCTATCGGCGAGATCTCCCTTCACGAACGTGAAGTTCTGTGACGGTCCTATCTGTGCCAGTCGATCGAACTTGAGTTTGGGATCGTAGTAGTCATTGAGATTATCGAGGCCGACGACTTGATGACCTTCCGTCAGAAGACGCCGCGTGAGGTGAAATCCGATGAAGCCGGCGGCACCGGTTACTAAAGTTTTCGGCACGACGACACTCCTCATCCACGATGCATCAACGGACGAAGGGTGGTGACGGGTGACGCATCAGGATGAGGCGACAACCGGGCAATCACCCTTAAACGACTTTTCTGGTGTCATCGCGCCTCATATTTTCCACCACGCTGAAACCAAGTCCACGCTGTTTCGACGATCGGTCTCAGCTCCGTGTATTTTGGAGACCAGCCGAAAAGGCTGCGAATCTTTCCCGCGGACGCGACGAGCACGGGGGGATCTCCCTCACGGCGCTCGCCGATCGTGACATTCAACTTTTTCCCGGTGACCGCCTCCACACAGTCAATCACTTCACGGACGGAGTGGCCGTGACCTGTTCCGCAATTGAGCATGACCGAGGGGTTACCTTTAAGCAGATAATCGATCGCCTGAATGTGAGCCTTCGCCAGATCATCGACGTGGATGTAATCGCGAATGCAGGTTCCATCGGGTGTGTCGTAGTCGGTGCCAAAGACCGTGACGCCGTTTCGCTTTCCTTGAATCGCCTGGAAGCAGACGGGAATGAGGTGCGTCTCTGGATCGTGATCCTCGCCGATCAAGCCATCGGGGCTCGAGCCGGCCGCATTAAAGTAGCGGAGAGCCACATGCTTGATGCCGTACGCGCGGTCATAATCCTTGAGGATTTGCTCCACCATGAACTTCGACCAGCCATACGGATTGATCGGCTGCTGCGGATGGGTTTCATCCAACGTGGGGCGCGTCGGATTTCCGTAGGTCGCGCAGGTCGAAGAGAAGATGAAACGCTTCACTCCCTGATCACGCATGGCGTCGAGTAAGTTGATCGTCGCGATCACGTTGTTGTGATAATACTTGGACGGGTGGGATACGGATTCACCCACAAGCGCGAACGCGGCAAAGTGCATGACCGCGTCCGGACGATGCTGTGCCAAGAGGACGGCGACTTTTTCCTTGTTTCCAAGATCGACTACCTCGAGAGGAACACCAAGCCGTCGTGCCGCCTCGGCATGCCCTGCCGAGAGATTGTCGAGAATGATCGGGGTATGTCCTTCCGCTTGCAGCATCCGGACGGTATGAGCGCCGATGTAACCGGCGCCGCCAACGACGAGAACTTTCACCGTATGATCCCCTCTTTGCGGAAGCGTGACTTCCTTGATTCCGACCTGCGACGTGAGAATTATTCTACGGACGATTCGACTGATTTCGCTGCCAAGCGATCATGTCATCCAGAATATCACCGAGTGAATGGGACGGCTGGTAGCCGATCAATCGTTGAATTCGCTCCAGGCTCGGAACACGTCGACGCATGTCCTCGAATCCAGGCCGATAGGCTTGGTCGTAAGGGACATAGCGGATCTCGCAGGCGGATCCGGTCCGTTTTCGAACCTCTTCCGCGAGCTCGCCGACGCTGATCTCCTCGGTGCTGCCAATATTGACCACTTGTCCCCATGCCTCGGGAGTTTCCAAAAGGTGGACGAGCGCGGGAACAACGTCTTTCACGTGGGTGAAGCATCGGGACTGTTTGCCGTCCCCATATACCGTGATCGGCCCGCCGTCGATGGCCTGTTGAATGAATCGCGGTACGACCATGCCGTATTGACCGACCTGACGCGGTCCAACGGTGTTGAACAATCGGACGACGACGACCGGGAGGCCTTGTGTTTGGTGGTAAGCCATCGCAAGGAACTCATCAATGGCCTTCGAAAAGGCATAGCTCCAACGTGACTTCGCGGTCGGGCCATACAAAACGTCGTCATCTTCGCGAAAGGGGACAGAGGTTCCTTTGCCGTACACTTCCGAAGTAGAGGTAATGAGGACTCGTTTTCCCCAACGGGCGGCAAATCGCAGGACGCGAGACGCACCCTCGATGTTGGTTTCGATCGTGCGAACCGGATCATTGACGATGAGTTGAACGCCAACGGCCGCCGCCAAGTGATAGATTGTGTCCGCCTTTTCCATCGCCGGTATCGCGATCGATTCTTCCGAGAGATCACCGATGATGTACTGAAAGCCGGGCCGCCCTACGAGTTGACGAATGTTTTCGAATCGCCCGGTGGAAAGGTTATCCAGAACGACGACCTCTTCCCCCCGATCGAGAAGGTATTCGGCCAGGTGCGAACCGATGAAACCGGCCCCGCCGGTGATCAAGTTATTGGCCATCCAGAACCCTTCCGATCACTTCGACGGGTGAGTGGTGCGATGCCGCTCCATACGCCAAGTTTGCATTTATCCCGTCGAATGTATCAACGCGAGAACTGGCGCCGCCAACGGTCGAGCTCCCGTTTGTCGTATCATTCGGTGAATGGAGGAGAAGATCCTCTCCGAAACGGTTCTTCATCTGTTTGATGATGGGACACGTCCAATAGATTCGGCCCATGGGCTACACTTGGGGATCGATCCCGGGCTCCGTTTCTCCAATAAGTTAGTCTATGTTCCTAGATAACGGTCGAAACATCGAACGAGTTCGGGCCGTTCTGGTCATTTATTTGATTGTGATGACGATCGCCCTTTTGATACCGAACGATTGGCTGCCGGATTGGCTTCGCGGACAAGAGTCCATGCTTTCGGGATTCGGAGCGAAGGACAAGATTCTTCACACCGGTTCCTTTGCCGCACTGAGCTTTCTGGGGATACGATCGCTGCGCGGCTCCGCTTTTGGACGACGAGCGGTCATTATGCTTGGAGTTGCCCTCTGTTACGGCGCCATCACGGAAATAGTGCAGGGGGCGAGCGGATTTCGAGATTACGAAACGCTCGACTTGATAGCTGACATGGTCGGAGCGGGAATCGGTGTCGGCATCGCTTGGCTACTGGACCGACGGAAACCGGTTTCCACATCCCCAGTCGATTCATTCACCGATGGCGAGGAAGCGAGATTTCCTGTTCCCACCACTGGATCGCCGCGATAGACCCTTCCATTCACAGTTCTAACCACCGTTTTCTCCCCCCGAGTAGAAGTCTATCGAAGCTAAAGATCGATTCTCCATTTTCGCGCAGTCTGTTATGGAGGAAGACGATCGGACGAAAACGAACCAGGCCACGGAGAACGGCCTCCTTCGCTCGCAGGAACGACTATGGATGGGTCATGGGATCGGCGTTCAACGGTGAGAACGCCATTGCATTGGGCTCGCTGGGAGGCGAGCATCCGCTGGGGGGCGATCCTGCTCATCGCAGCGATGGTGCTTATCAAGTGGATCAACATCATCCGATCGCCGCGCGGCGACTTTCTCAATCACTATCAGTTCGGACAGCGTTTCCTCTCAGGTCAGTTCATCTATGATCAGGGCCTGAACATACCTTATCCGCCGTTCTGGGCCATGGCTCACGCACCCCTCACGGCCCTGCCTGTCGGATTAGCTCAATCGCTCGTTTTCATTCTCGGGCCATTGTCGCTCGTCGCGGTGATCGGCATCGTGCGATCCATGTGTCGTCAGGAATCGGCTGATCGGAACGTGTGGCGATGGGGAGCAATATTGACCGTTCTGGTCAGCAGTCGTTACATCCTTCGTGACTTCGATGAGGCGGGACCGAATATCACTTTGCTCGCATTGGCTTGGGGGGGAATCTGGTTCTGGTCGCGCCGACAAGACTTCATTGGTGCGATGAGCCTCGGACTGGCGATCGCGCTCAAGTGTACCTCCGCCATTTTCATCCTTTACTTCTTGTGGAAGAGAGAGTGGAAGATGGCTTCGCTCAGCATGGCTGCGTCGTTCCTCTTCACGCTTGCTCCCATTCTCGTCATGGGGCCGACACGTTACTCCGAACATATGCGAGTTTGGCTTGTTAACCTGCAAGGAGCATCGGGAATTCATGATCCGATGCGCGGACTGCTCGGTGACGAACCGGTCGCCAACAAGTCGCTTCGACCCGCCATCGGACGTTTTCTCGTCCATCTACCGGAGGGGCATCTCGCCAGATACGAGCACCCCGCCTACATCGACTTTCTCAATCTTTCGCCCGCTCTCGCTCACCGCGTGACACAAGCGGGAATCGTGGCGATGACCTTACTCGTGTTCTGGAACATCAGGGGAAAGGTCGGTGAGCGGCAATCGGTCAAGGTCGCTTATGAGTGCGCCGCTCTCTCGGTACTGGCGCTTCTCGTTTCGCCGATCACTTGGGGGCAACACTGCGTCGCGACGGTTCCCGCGGTGTTTCTCTTCTTTCAACGACTGCTCGCCGGAAAGATCGTCGGCCGGGGTGTCTTGACGTTCGCCGTTTGCTACGGCGTCATTGTGCTGTGCATGAACCGGACATTTTTCGGTAAAGAGCTTTCGCTGGTCTTAGAGACGTATCACTTGGTGACATGGTCTTTGGTGATGTTGCTTTGGGTGACTCTTCGGCAGAAAAATGCAGATGTCGCGGAGATGCCTCAGAAAACGAAACGATCCACTTCTTCCATGGCTCCTCTTGAAGAAAGAGCTGCTTGAAGAAATGGATCGATCAATACCCATCGCGAACTAGGACGGACTTCCTTGTTCATTGCATCCGTCAAGGGAGAATGAAGCGTCTACCCCTGCGGCGGCTTTTGGGTCGTGGGGGTGGTGCCGGCACCTGCGTCCGCTTGCTTCTTCTTCATCTGGGCAATCACTCGTGCCTCTTCTTCGGCAAGTGATTTCTTCCCTAATTCCTGATAGCAGCGAAGCAGCGCATTTCGAGTGTTGAGATTATCGCTCAATCCGTACCCGACAGCCTTCTCCAAGTCCGCCGCCGCCTCGGCCCAACGTCTTTGCGCGGTAAAGATCTGGCCGCGCGTGTCGTAGAAGTAAGCCATGTTCGCCGGCGCGATATTCATCTCGAGACCGAACTTGATGCAAGCATTGATCAAGTCCATGGCCCGATTGAAGTCGGGGGTCGGCTTCGCCATGGCATAAACCGTGGCCAGGTTGTTCATCACAGGAAGCGATTGGGGTTGAGCACGCAGAACGGCTTCCAGGTGCTTCTGGGCGAGTTCATTCTGCCCGTTGCCAAGATAGTAATCCGACAACAGCAGATGCAGCGTTGAGCTATTCGACTTGGCAATCGCTTCGTCGATTTTCTCTTGGGCCACAGCTTTTAGCGGATTCGATTCACGCAGATATCTGGTCAAGTACCGGAATGCCTGCTCGTTTCCTTGATCGACTCGAATAGCCTGATCGAGGTATTCCATTCGACCGGCCAGATCGTCCGATGGAAGTTCGAGCATGGCTTTGAGAAGAATGTCCGCCCATTTTTGATTGATCTGTTTGCTGCCGCCGGAAAGCTTTTCCCCGTCCTGCAGGACGTCAATCGCGGTCTTGTAGTCCTTTAGCATGACAGCAGTGTCGGCAAGGCGGAGCCTAGACTTCAGATCGTCTGGGTTCTGATCGAGTTGCGCCTTGATGTGGGCGAAAGCCATCTGAGCACGCTGAGCCGAGTTGCCGGGTTGATTCATCGATTCGTAAATGCGGGCAAGCTCGAAATTCACCCCTTTGTCGTATTTCTCGGCCACGAGCAAATGACTTAGGGCTTTATCGAGATGCAGCGTTTGAAGATACAGATTCGCCAGAAGGAAATGAGACTTTGTATCCTCAGGGTCGGCGATCAACACACGCATCAAGTGAACTTCAGCGAGGTCGCGATATTCCTTCTGCTTGAGCGGATCCTTTGTCTCCCCCGCTTGCTTCATGTAATAGTCGGCAAGCCAGTCGTGAGCCTGCTTGTAACCGCCCGGTTCAAAGTGAGGGGCAAGACGGCGCATTTCACTCAGTGCGGCATCATTACTTTGCTGCTCGCTGCCGGGTACTTTGCGATTCTTTTCTGCTTCAAAGCTTGCCTTGGCGTGGTCGAACTTAGCTTCCTCGTTGTTGTTATCGAGCATCATCCATCGCTCGTAACAAAGCTGCGCGCGAGAAAGGAGAAATTGCCGGGTGGTATCGCTGATCTTACCGTTTTCCTTGGTCGCTTCCTTGAGAGCCTTGTCACCCTGCTCCTTATATTCGCGGATCAAATTTTCTTTCTTCGTGGACATCGCGACAACGGCCAGCGCGATGGTGCTAACCAAAACGACGAGGGATGGAATTCCCTGCAAGAGGTACATGCCGTTTCGAGTCGTGGCGTAGCGACCAATGCCGCCAAAGAATCCACCGATCAGTTCGCCTGCGGAGACGAACGGCCAAACGATCGTTCGGACGATCCGGCTTCCGAGGCTGATATTGGGGATGTTTTCGGACCGATCCCGCTGACGGCGAACTCGTTGCCGTTCGCTGCGTTCAGCCAACCATCGCGAGGGAAGTGTCAGGTAATAGTTGATGGTGGCGCCGATCCCACCTTTTTTCTTCGGCTTCTTTGAACCACCCGTGCTCATGGACGCACCCCCAAGATATTCGTCGAATCGGTCTGGGTCGGTTCCTCGCCATTCGCGCCGGGGGAAGCCTTCTTATACTTCGCCACTAAGCCCTGAATGCGACCTTCGATATCCCGGTAGAACTGAGCCGCCAGAGTCTTTTCCGCTTCGGTGAGTTCACCGTATGTTGGGATGAAGAGCTGTACTTGGTAAGTCGGGATCGTCATACCGCCGGCAATCTCTTTCCCAGTGATCTTGGCATAGATGTTGTCGAGGCGTTGGCGGAAGAGCTTTTCTTCACGGCCCTTGGGAGGGTCGATTCGCTTGCCGTTCTCGTCAAACATGCAGAAGAGAAGATAGCCATGCTGCCCCGTGTGCGGCATCACCATCTCGACCCGCAGGTAAGGGTCCTTGATCTTTCCCTCTTCCACCGTGCCGTCGATCGTCTTGTTGGTGACCGTCCAGCCGTTATTGACGTAGCAAATGGTTAGTTCGTGCCATCCGGTGAACGTATAGTCGAGAGAAACGTTCCCCTTGTACTTGTTGTTGAAGGCGTAGCTCCACATCTGCGAATGTTCGCCGTTGATGTGGTTGAACGTACGGTCCTCCTTCTCGTAACCGAGACGGGTCGAGCCGAGAAGCTTGTCCGGCAATCCGTTGACGCCGATCTCCGCGATCTCGATGTTGGGTCGCGTCAGCGTCAGCGTGTCTCGTCCGACAATCCAAAACTGAAGACACGCGATCAGCGCGAAGAGGAGGCCGACCGCCCACGAACTGAGCCATGATTGATTCAGGTCCGGCACGAGTTCCAGAATCGAAGTGTGCCAGGGCTTTTCCTTGGAAGGAGCGACGTACAACGATCGCTTCGACCAGGGAGACATGAACAGCAGCAAACGATCCGTGCTGAGAATCAGCGGGATGATGAAGAGGAAGATCATGATGCTGAGCATCGAGTGAGGAAGACCTTCCGCAAGTCCTGAGTAGCCAAACTTGACATCCGCGATGACGATTGCCAAGACACGGGCCAAGTTACCCACCAGAACCCAATAGACCGTGATGAACATCAACAGGAGCGTGTGAATGACACCCCGTCTGTTGTAAAGCGACAAGAGAAGAGCGACAAAGAGAGACGAAAAGAGGGAGTGGATACCGCTACAGGCTTCCTCGACCATCAATTGACGGCCCGGTAACTTCACCGTCGTTCCCTGGATCAGATGCTCGACACCAATGACGTCCAGGATCTTTCCATTTCCCATCGCCACCCACCGTTGAAGAGTGGTAATGAGCAGATCATCGATTCGAAACGGAGGAGGGACAGCGAGAAAGAAGATAACCCAGCCCGGAAGCAACTCTTTGAAAAGCGTCCAGCCACCGATGCCGTAGATAATCGTCGCGAGGGTAAGGAGAGCTGAAACAGCAGCCAACGTTCCCGAAGTGATCAGTGAGGAAACGACGAGCATCAGCGCGGAAATCAAAATCAGCACGTAGCAAATGATTTGATTCCCCGCTTGAACGGGGCCCTTCAGGCGGCCGATCCCTTCCCACATGAGAAAGGCGGCCGCGAAAGGAATGAAGACGAAGAACTGGTAGTGTTCACGACTCCATAGATCCTTGGAGAGTAGAAAGAGCATCGGAAGATGCGCTACCAGAAGGATCGAACCGACGATGATTACCGCCAAGTAGTTGGTCGTCGCCGGCACGGGTGTCTGCGTCTCATCGTCGGTCGTGACGAGCGACGTCTGAGTTGTTGTGGTCAAATGAGTAGCCAAACCGTCCCCCTCGCTCGAGGCGAAATCGCTTGATGGTAGACGTGCGGTTCATGGGTCAAGAACGCACGCGATTCCCCCGTCTATCCCGAGAGCCTTATATACAAAAATTCACGGACCAGAACTTGTTCCGCTCACTGAACGCGTTCGATGACGTTTTCGGAGTCCAGCCCCAATGTAACGTCCGCATGCAAGAATGAGAGGAAAAACTTTTCCAACCCGTAAGACTCTCTCGTTTTGCAATTCTGTGGGGCCGAAGGAGGACTTCATCTGAAGTGGGGAGGGCGAATCCAGGCATTCCGACCGAGTGCCCGTTACGCCGAAGTCTCGTCCCGAAGCACCACGAAAGATCACAAGTCACTTGAACAGCTTTAGCAGTGTGAATTGCGGACGCTCCGAAATTCCCACCGCTAAAGCCACTCTGATTCGTGTTAAGTCTCCGCTTCCGAATGATCGCTGAATGAATTCGCATCCAGCAATTCACCGTTGCCGTCATTTGCCGGCTCGATCGTATGTGGCGTGCTGTACGCGTACGGATCGCCGAGCACATACGGACCACGAAAGTCAGCAGAGTACTTATAGAAGCGCGAACCTGATCCAAAGTTCCCGCCTTCACGATAAGTGTACGCTCTTCGCCAGCCGACTCCATTGACCACCACACCGAGAATGTTTGCCCCGAGGTCGGTGAGGAGCTCGATGGCGCGGGTGGCGGACGGCTTGACTTTGCGACGAATCTGGAGGGCGATGAGCACGCCATCCGCACGGGCCGCGATCGCGCCAGGATCCGTCACCGCCAACATCGGAGGTGAATCGATGATCACAAAATCGTATCGATCGCGAAGTGTGGCGAGCAATTCCTTGAATCGAGGGAGCGTCAAAAGTTCGCTGGGATTTCGAGGACGCGGTCCCGCCGGCAACAAGTCGAGGTTTTCAATGTCGCTCGGATGAATCGCTTCCGGAAGCTCGATCGTTCCTCGGATGAGATTCGACAAACCGTTTGTCTTGTCGATGCCGAAATTCTGGTGAACCTTCGGACGGCGGAAGTCGGCATCCATGAGAAGGACTTTGACGCCCGACTGAGCGAGCGAGACCGCCAAGTTGCTGGCCAAGGTGGACTTACCATCTTCGCTCGACGGGCTGGTAACCTGGATCACCTTGTGGCTTTCACCGTGCGTGCTGAAGTAGAGGTTCGTTCGAACCGCTCGATACGCTTCGGCGGCGAGACTATCCGGATCTCGATAGGTGCAGACCATCTTGTCGAGGCCGACGATGTCTCCCTCCATGTTCTCTGTTTCCTCGTCTTCTTCCAGTCGTGGGAAGAAGACAGGAATGTGACCGATCACCGGCACGCCAAGCGATCGGCGAATTTCCTCGGGCGAACGGAAGCTGCGGTCCGCACGGTCGATCAGGAACCCGAGACCGAATCCGAGCAATGTTCCCGCCAATCCACCCAAGACTAGGTTGAGAACGAGGTTCGGAGAGGTCCAAAGACCTTTGCCCGGCGACATGATTTGTTCGACGTTGTAGCCGTTCTCAGGAACAGACTCCATCTCTGAGAGTTTGGCCATGGCGACTTCGAGTTCATGCTGCTTGTTCTCACGCTCCTCACGAAGGAATTCGAGAGCGGTGACCGTTTCGTTGATCTCCATCGCTCGGCGTTCCTCCAGTTGTTGGCGAGCGAGAATTTCGTCACGCTGGAGCTGCGCCGATTGAACTGCGATCGACAATGCCTTGAGCCGCTGATCGAGGTAGTCGGGAGCGGCCTTTTTCGCGCTGTCAGGCGATTCTGAGGCTTTTTGAATCACGGTCGGATTCACATGGTTCTTTTCGAAGAACGTGCCCCCCACCAGGCCGTCATTGAACAGCGTCTGATAGTTCCGAGCATCTTCGACATAGGGTGGGTCGAGGACGACACCGATGATGGCGGGACGAACTTGCGGTTCCCCTCCTTCGATGTCCATCCCTTCCGCAGATTCGGGGAACTTCGCCTTATAAATTGCGATCTTTTCGTCGACCGCTCTCACGTCCGGGTGTTTCGGACCAAGCTTTTGAACGAGCGCCTTGCGGGCCGCTTGCAGATCGAGCAGCGTCGAGTTGACGTCTTTGCGCTCTTCCGCATCAATGCGGGTCATGTTCTGCGTGTTGATCGTGGGTGATTCACTCAGGATGTAGAAGAGGACGGTGTCACGGTCCTCGCCATCGGCGAGTTTCGTCTGTGCGATGCTGAGTTGGCGGCGAAGCTCCTCGACTTTTCGGTCTGCTTCGAGAAACTCTTCCTTCGAACGAAGATAGCTGTTGTTGGCGACCGTCGCGCTTCCCTCGACGATCATTCCTCCCTGCTGCTTGAGGAGCATCATGTACTGATTTTGAATCTCGCGTACCTTACGCTCCGCCTGAAGCTTCATGTTCAGGAAGATGTTCTTGGTCTCTTGGCTGGTGTTCTTGAAATGTCCTTGCAATTGATCGCGATAGGCATCGACAACGGCCTGAATGACACGGGGACAATCTTCTGGAATCGGGCCGGTGAAGAGAATGTTGAGGACATCAGCGTCCTCGTAATTCGGGTCACCCTTGGTGACTGACAAGTGCTTTAAGATGTACTTCAGCGTTTCGAGTTTCTGCACGTCTTCCGGCTTTGATTTGTGCTCGGCAAAGGAAGGAAGCTGCTCGAGTCTGTTCGCCTGGATCGCGCGATAGATGAGCATGGGGGCGGCAATCTTGACCGCTTCAGTTTCGAGATCCGATTTGCGGATCGGCTCGAAGTTGATCATGCCTCCCTGCCGACTATCGAGCATGCCGCGACGAGACACCGTCACCTGTGCCTTCGATAGGTAAGTGGGCGTCGAGTAGGCGTAGACCGCGTAACCTACGAACACGCCCAGCATGAGACCCAGAATCACGTACCACTTTCGACGGTTGAGCAGGCCGAGGAAGTCGAATGAACTAGGGGGGGAAGCCGTCTCCGCCGAGGTCCCCGAACCTTCCTGCTGCCAACGTTCAAAGTCATCCACCACAGGTCGTCCCTTATCAGGCTGTTCGGAAGCTGGTCCGTTGTCTGGAGATTGTCATCACGCGTAACGATCAAACGTTCCGCGGGGCGATCTCTTGCCGCTCACGCAAAATGAGAGATAGAATGTTACTCGTTTTTTGAGGGAGTGTCGGCCTCCGACATTCGCCGACAAAACCACGTTCATTCCGTCCCCGAAAAACGGCAGGGGGAGTGTCAAGCTCCCCAATTCTAACACCCATGTGCGCAATCACCATTACCGAGAGGGAAAATTCGATCCGTGCGCGGACGAATCCCTCCCTGGGGCCGTACCCCGTGTGCAATCCTACGCCCTGACATGTCGGAGAAGACACGGGACTTTACGTCAAAGAGGGAATCTTTGTTGGCGCGAGGAAGGATTAGGCCGAAAAATCGGTTTTTGCCGATTAGTGAGGGACTGAACGGCAGCTCCTGTGAGGTTCCGACACTCCGGAAAGACACTATGGATGGAGCGGGGGCTTAGGCGGATTGCTTGACCGCGCGCTGCTTTCGATAGAGATCGATGATTGCGTTCGAATTTCGATCCAGCGAAAACTTCTCTGCTAATCGACGCGCTGCGGAACCAGCTTGAATGCGGATCGATGGCTGCAAATATTGATTCATCAATTCGGTCAATCCGCTGACGTCGGCAGGATCTGACAGAATGTTTCCCTCTCGTCCCGGCGTCAAAAGTTCGCCCGCACCGTTCATGGAAGTTGTGATGACCGGGAGCCCACACGCGAGGGCTTCGAGCGCGACTAGGCTACAGGGATCGTAAAACGTCGGTTGAACGTACACGTCCGAAGCCTGATAGTACGGAATGGGGTTCGTCTGGTTCCCGACAAACTTAACGAGATCCTCACATCGCAATTTCTTCGCGAGTCGCTCAAACGGACGCTGGTTTCCTGATCCGAGAACGACGAGTCCGATGGATCTGTCTCGCTTCGAGAGTTCCGCCATGGCGCGTATCAGCGGGTCGAGTCCCTTCAGTCGGAAGTTGTGAGCGACCAAGAGAAAGATGGTTCGATCCGTCCAGCCGAGGCTGTCACGAATGGCTCGATTTCGGCCGGGCCGAAACCGGTCGACGTCCACCCCGTTATAGACGACGTCAATTCGATTGTCGGGGACACGGAAATAGGTGCGCATGTGATCTCGAACCATTTTCGAGATGGCGATGAATCGGGTCGGTCGATCGAGATCGTATTGTCGGCGTTCAAGCTCCGCGAATTCCCGGTATCGAGGAAGCCATCGATGCGCGGCCTCTTGAGCGGGGCGTAAGAGGGGCGGAAGCATACGAACGTTCTGTTCGAAGCCTGCCACGCGGGTGCCGTGATGCGGCATGAAAAGGTCGCAGGCCCAACCTTCTCCCATTTCATGAACGATGTCGAAGGTGTGTTCCGAAGTGATTTTTTCAATCGCCGCGCCGAATCGAAGGCGAGCCCCCATGCCGCTCCGGTAAGGGACCGTGTGGCAGATCGCACCGGCCGGGGGATCTTTGAAATCCCGGGCCAAGAGGTGAACGTCAAAGCCTTGACGGATTAGATACCGAGCGTGGCGATCCGTCCAACGCTCAGCGCCTCCACCAAATGCATGATACTTGCCAATCACGAGGGCGACTTTCATCGATTCGCCTCCCGCCAACGATAAATGCCTGCTCGCATTTCGACTGCGGAAAGGAGGAGCCGATCCACGCGATACAATTCCGCGCGGCCTAGATATCGACAGAACCAATCCGCACGCTCCGGTCCGTCCAGAAATCCAGTCGGGGCAGAGAAGACGAATTGAGCCAAGTCCTTGATTCTCCATCGAAGGTGTCGCCAGATGGGACGATCGACACGCTGTAAATCAATGAGCCGGACGTCAAAGTGCGCTTCGCCGATTTCGCGAACGAAGAGATGGCACCAGTAAAAGTCGCGGTGGTAGAGGTTTGCCCCGTGCAATTTACGAGTTAAATCAGCGAGAGAACTAATGAAGGCCCGGCGTCTCGGGTGTGCAGGGGGGAGATATTCGAGATTTGCGGTGAACTCATCCGCGGGAAGAAATCCCGCCAGCTCTTCACTCATGAAAAAGGAGCGAGAGGAAGGTCCGCCCTTCTCCTCCTCGCCCACCGCAATCACTGGGGCGACGCCGACACCGGCTCGCCGGCACTCCTCGCTGGCCCAACCTTCGTGTGAACCTGCCGGGCGGAGGGTCGTTCCGCTCCACGTTCGCTTGGAATTCTTCGGACTCGTATGCCGCTTGATGAATGCTCGACAGTTACTTCCTCGTTCATCGTCCCAGACAACGATCCCGTTCTCGCGGTCCGTAAGTCGGCGGAATACATCGATATCTTCCGCATCAATGACTTGGCCCGCGGTCAACCAACCTCGTTCGCGAAATCGTTCGACGTAATCTTCCCGGATCAACAATCGTCCATCCGCGAATGATCGAAACCCTGCCGGCATTACCGAAGGGGTTTCTGTACGTGTTTCAGGGGAGTGGAGAATCATTTCGTCAGCCTGCCTTCTTCAGCGAATGCTGATCCAAATGGCTCACCGCGGCATGGTGAACTTGATCCACCGATAAATCGATCATGCAGCGAAGGTGGCCGAGTGGGCATTCCCGTTGTTGGCATGGGCCGCAGGGAACCTTTCGCTGCAGCTTGATCTCGGCGTCGTGATAGGTTTCCGTCCAGCCGATATGCGTCGGTCCAAAGAGGCTGACCACGGGAACGTTAAAGGCGGCGCCGAAATGTCGTGGTCCAGAATCGGTCGTCACGAGAAGGCTTGATCGTTTGACGGCTGCTTTGGCGAGTCCGAGTGAAACTTCTTCTTCTGCCATGCTATGGACGAATCGAGGGCGAAGACTGGCGTCGGCGATGAAGCGAGCGAAGCCTCGCTCCCTTGGACCGCAAAGGACCAGAACTTTCACCTTTTGTTCGTCAACGAGTTTGCGAGCAAGCTCCGCGAAATAGCGGCTCGGCCATCGTTTGGCGGCTCCGTAAGCCGCTCCGGGATTCAAGACGACGATCCGATCGTTCACCGTCCAGCCGAGCTTTTCCCACAGTCGATCCGCGCGTCGTTCATTCTCCTCGGTCGTGGATAGTTCGAGGTGACGTGAATGAATCGTCGCCCCGAGATGACTCGCCAACTTCAGGTAGTAGTCGACCAGAGGTTGTTGCGCGGCGGTCCGCCATCCCACTGGAGGCGTCAGGACATCGTTCAACAGGATGCTACGCCCCTCGTGGGCATAACCAATTCGTCGCTTGACACCGCCAAAAAAGGCGAGGAGGGCGGTTCGAATGCTATTCGTCAGCAATACGCCGATGCCAAAGGGATTTTGTCTTAATCGTCCGAGGACAGGGAGGGTTCGCTCGTCAGGATTGGTGGAACGATGATGGTGAAGAATGATTTCATCGAGCCAGGGATTTCCTGCGAGGGTTTCCGCCACAGAGGGCCGCACTAAACCAGCGATGTGGGCATCGGGATATGTTTGCCGTAATGCGCGCAGAGTGGGGGTGGCCATGACGAGGTCACCCACCCAGTTGGGACAAAAGACGAGGATTCTCACGTGTCCGTTTCCCGCCGTTTTTCGCGATGCCGCATGGTCGTGGGCGATTCTGTCGGCGACTCTCGTGCCGCTTGATTTTTTACGCTGCTTTACTTCCGCGAATTCGATCAACGATAGCCGACGTCGATTTTCCTTGGACGAGGGGGGCGAGATAGAGCCGGCCACCCCGCGCCTCGACAATTTCACGTCCGACGACATCCTCGGGTCGGTAATCAGCACCCTTGACGAGCACGTCGGGCTCAACCGCGCGGATGAGTTCGAGAGGTGTATCCTCGTTGAAGAGGCAGATGTAATCGACACACTGAAGCGCGCCCAGAACGGTCGCTCTCTGAGATTCATCATTGATGGGTCGGTCCGACCCTTTACCGAGGCGCCGTACGCTGGCATCGGTGTTCAAGCCTAAGACCAGAACGTCTCCCTGACGCCTGGCCTCTTGCAGGTATTGAACGTGTCCTGAATGCAAGATGTCGAAACATCCGTTGGTGAAGACGATCGACCGGCCTTGCGATCGAAGCCGCCGAATCTCTTGAACGAGCTTGTCCCGCGAGACCAGTTTCGTGTGCGTTGTCGCCTCGGAGTTCATGAGGTCGTGGATGATCTCGTCTCGGCTGACGGTGGCAACTCCGATCCGCTCGACCTCGAGTCCGCCGGCGGTGTTCGCGATGACGATCGCCTCGGGGTAGTCCCCTCCGGTGGCGAGAACCATGCCGAGCGTTGCCAGCACCATATCTCCCGCGCCGGTGATGTCGTAAACGTCGCGTGCTCGAACCGGAAAATGCTCACGCCTTCCGTCCCGATGAACCATGGCCATCCCCTCACGATCGAGGGTGACGATTCCCGCTTCCATGTCGAGAGAACGGCACAGATGCTCGGCTGCCAGGAATGCAGAGTTTAAATCGTTGATCTCGATTCCCGTCGCAAGGCCTGCTTCCAAACGGTTGGGTGTCATCGAACTGCAGCCGTGATAGCGGTCGGAGTAATTGCCACCACGAATCGGATCGACCACGACTCGAATGCCCCGTTGCTTGCAGATCTTGATCACTTGGCGGAGAAGAGGAGGAGTACAGACCCCCTTGTCGTAATCGCTGACCAGAACGATGTCGATGTTTTGAAGGGCCGCATCGATCGATTCAATGAGTCGATGAGTGAGGGGCTCAGAAATCGCGTCGCGCACTTCATAGTCGACGCGCATCATCTGTTGCGGATGCTTCTGTTGCGCCCGGCCGATGTAACGCTCCTTGAGCGTGCTTGGGCGCGCGGGATCTTCGAGCACAAGAGTGTGATCGATATTGTTCTCGTTGAGAAGCTCGCGGCAGCGATCGGCCGTATCATCGACGCCGAGCACGCCGACGAGTGAAACGCGAGCGCCCAGGGCCGAGAGCATCATCGCGACACTCGCAGCGCCGCCAAGACGCTCTTCGCGGCGATCCGCTCGCAAGAGAATGACGGGAGCCTCTTGGCTGATCCGCTCCGCATTTCCCCAAACATATCGGTCGAGGATCAGATCCCCCACCACCATCACGCGGGGCTCACCCAAATTCTCGACGATCTCCGCAAGGGAGCGGGGCCGACTTTCCATGTCCGTTCTGCCTTCCTTGGCGTGAAAACCGGTACAAACCATTCGCAATCTACCGTGGAGTCGAAAAATACGACAAGAGGACTCATTCCGTTCTTCCAAACAAACGGGGG
>JAIEPU010000114.1 GCA_019748235.1 bacterium | reverse complement strand
GCCGATCGGAGGGGCCACGCCGAGGAGGTACCGCCGAGAACGGTTCGCGGAAGCATCGATTCCAGGAACGGCAGGCCGATCGCCACACCCATCCCTTGCAGCATCGTTCGTCGACTGATTGCCTTCATCGAATTACCCTCCTGCCGGTCCACGCATCCGGAACGGTCGACTCCGGACGATTTCCCAAACCAAGGTCGCCAGCTTTCCATTGTCCGCCCCGACGGCACTGGTGATGCTTCTCACCTCGCATGCGTCGTAATAGGCAAGCCCACGGCCTAGAGCATAGGTGAGCATCTTCTCCGTGAGCGAGTGAAGAAACGGCTCCTGCTGGCGAGAGAGGATCTTCGTGAGATCCTTGGGGCCATTGAAATCTGCCCCATCGGGGAGCTTTCCTGAGGCATCAATAGGATACTCCCCTTCCTTATCTCGCCAAGCACCAATTGCATCGAAATTCTCGAGCCCGAACCCCAACGGGTCCATCAAAGCGTGACAGGTCGCACAAGCGGGATTGATCCGGTGCTGTTCCATTTGCTGCCTGAGCGTCCCGGTCAGTTTCTGCTTCTCGATCTCCGGGACGTTGGCGGGTGGCGTCGCCGGCGGAGTTCCCAAAATCGTTTCCATGACCCATTTGCCTCGCTTGACCGGGCTCGTGCGGGTCGGATCAGAGGTCAGCAGCAGAATACTTGCTTGCGTGAGCACACCACTTCGAGGAAGTCCTTTCAATTCGACTCGCCTGAACTCCTTCCCCTTCACATCTTCGATCCCATAGTGCTTCGCCAGCTTCTCGTTCACAAACGTATAGTCACCCGTAATGAAGTCACCTACACTTCGTCCCTCGCGAAGGACCGATGCAAAGAAGAGTTCGGTCTCCTTCCGCATCGCTGATCGAAGTTCCTCGTTGAACTTGGGAAATCGATTCGGGTCGGGCTGGCGAATCTCGAGGTTCCGAAGCTGCAACCATTGGCCGGCAAAGTTCTCGACGAATGCATCAGAACTCTTGTCCGCGATCATTCGCTCGACTTGCTTACGGAGAACGGACTCGTCCCGGAGCTTTCTTTGCGCGGCAAGTTTGAGAAGCTCATCATCGGGCATCGAGCTCCACAGGAAATAGGAAAGGCGCGTGGCAAGCTCGTAATCATTCAACTCGCGTACTAGGTCAGGCTGTGCGGGATCGTCCAACTCCACCTTGAAAAGGAAATAAGGAGATACGAGGACCGCCCCCACGGCGAGTTGAATTCCTCGCTCGATCGGTTCCCCCCCTTCCTCGGCCAGCGCCACGATCGCTCGAAGACGATCGATTTCTTCCGATGTCGGTGGTCGACGGTAAGCACGGAGCGCGAATCGTTCCAGGATCGCGCGAATGTCCTGCTCTTTCGTTGCAGGTTCGATAGGCCGAAAAATCACCTTCAGATGAGATTGAGGGAGCGGCTTATCTTCTAACTTTGTCGGCCCGGCGACCTCGAAATAATCGATCACCAAGTTCCGATCGATCGCGGGCTTCCCGTCTACTTCTTTCTGAAAGAAATCGTTGATGAATGCGACGGCAACCCGGCGTTTTCCTTCTTTCACCGTCGTGGTGAATTTGTAAATCCCTGGTTCTTCGGCAGTCGCGGGGACATCGAATTCGATCGGGTCTTCGTTGTCGATCTTTAGAGCCGCCCTTGCGACTCCATCTCCCCCTTGCTCGCCGTAGGCTCGAATGCGGAATTCGTAATCCCCTGTGGATTGGAACTTGATGCTCCGATAGAGCTCTCCGTTACTCGTCAGCCGTTGCGATTTACCGTCGTCAGCCGTACCCCCAGGCGCGGTCGCACGGGAACCTTCACCTTCAAACCGACGTTCGGTCGCCTTGATCGGCTCCTTGACGAAGATCGCACGGCTTGCGATCGTCTCTGCCGCGTTGAGATATTTTTCGATCAGGATCGGTGAGATGGAAAGCACATCGCCGATGTTGTCGAATCCCTCTCCCACATCATCGGCGGGAAAGTCATCGGCTGGTTTAAAGTCGATTCCCAGCAAATCGCGAACGGTATTGTTGTACTCGACGCGGTTCAGTCGACGGATCGTTGGGCGGCCAGGGGTTTGAGGTTTGCTGCAGTCGATATTCGTGGCGGCATGAGCCAGCCACGCCGCCACGGCCGCTCGGTCTTCATCGCTTGGTTGATCGGACTCGGCCGGTGGCATTCCCTTCGCCTGGATCTGACTCACGACTTTTTGCCAGTGCGGCCCTTCCTTGACGAAATCCTCGATCTTGGGGAATTCCTCGAATCGAAGGCCTGCCTTTGCCTCGTCTCCCGAATGACAATCGACGCAGTAGCTGGCGAAGAACGGTTTGACCCGATCCTCCAACAGTTTCGGATCCACCTCTCCCATGTCTCCCCAGCATGGATGGGGAATACAGAGTAGGCCAAAAAGGGGGAGGAGTGATTGAAACTTCGTCACACGCATTCTCTCTCGTCGGGTCATGTTGTTTTGGCGAGTCGACCCCTGGGTAGGACCGGCCTGGGATACGAAGCCACTACCCCCATTGCCGGTGTTGGAATTTACCGGCCAAAGCAACTCCAGGTTTCATTCTAACCACAATTCGATGTCCCCATTGTGGTTAGAACAATTATCGAGCGGGATGACGCGTTAGGGAATTGAGAAAATCCCCTTTCGGATGGATCCGAGAATCTGTGGGTCGTGACGACGCGACGATGGGGCTAAAAGATCTTCGGGTCACTCAAAAGATGCCGTGGGCTGCAATATTCGACATGACGCTGGCAATTCGACGCGAAAGTCTGTTCGCATCAATGAGCGTTCACGACTTCTGAATCGTAGGTCGACTTACTCAAAAGATGTGACGTGTCGGTGCCGGCGGGGATGCGGATTTTGATGAGCCAACCCTTCTCATAAGGATCGGTTCCCAGCAACGAAGGATCATTGACGACCGTTTGATTCGCCTCGATGACTTCACCCGCGACCGGCGCGTAAATGTCGCTGACCGCTTTGACCGATTCGACGACGCCGAATGAATCTCCCGCATGAAGCGCTCGTCCGACCGGCGGAAGTTCGACGTAAACCAGATCAGTCAATTGATCGACGGCGAATCGAGTGATTCCAATCGTCCCCACGTCGCCGACAATCTGAAGCCATTCATGTGATCGTGCGTAGAGCAGGTCGTTCTCGTTCATGTTCCACTCCTCAATGAATCGCTCGGCGATAAAAGGGTAGCCGAACGACCGTCGCAGATACCGCGCTTCCTCGAACATCGACCGTCAATTGTGTTCCAAGCTGCCTCGAACCGGGATCAACAAATGCCATGGCAACCGACTTCTGCAACGTAGGAGAAAGAGTGCCGCTCGTCACGGCCCCTACCTCGTCTCCTCCGGAGCGGACCGAATATCCCTCGCGAGCAATTCGCTTTCCCTCCAGTTCAAGTCCCACGCGGACAGGGCGTTCGGAATTCTTTTGTAAAAGAGCATCTTTGCCGATGAAGTCCTTGTCCTTCGACTTGACCGCCCATCCTAATCCAGCTTGAACCGGATCGACCGACTCGAGAAGTTCATGCCCGTAAAGCGGCATCCCGGCTTCAATTCGGAGCGTGTCTCGCGCGCCTAACCCCGCGGGACGGACTCCTTGTTCGCGACCGACATCGAGAAGTTTTGACCATGCCTCGACGATCACTTCGGGAGCGGCAATCAGTTCGACTCCATCCTCGCCGGTGTAACCGGTTCGACTGACGATCGCGCGCGATCCGAGAAGCGTTGTGATGGACGAATAGTAGTAGCCGATCTGATCGAGCCGTGCCGCTACCAGCGATTGAAGGAGTGAAAGCGCAAGTGGCCCCTGCACCGCCATCATCGCGCTCGTTGTTGTCTCATCTGTCATGGTGACGTCAAACGAAGGTCGAATTCCCTCGAACCATTCGATGAGCTTGAGACGATTCGATGCGTTCACCACCATCAAATAATCTTCGCCGAATCGGTAAACCAAGACGTCGTCGCGTGTTCCACCCTGGAGATTCAGCACGAGCGAATAGCGAACCTGGCCCTCCTGCAAATCGCTGATTCTGTTGGTGAGAAGATGTTCGAGAAAGTTCTTGGCGCCCGCCCCTTTGAACCAGAGACGACCCATATGGCTGACGTCGAAAAGACCGGCACCGCTTCGGGTCGCGTTATGCTCTTCGATAATCGAGGAGTAGACGACCGGCATATCCCAACCGCCAAAATCGACGATCTTCGCGCCCGTTCGGTGATGTTCATCAAAAAGAGGAGTCCGAAGGCCCACGCTAATCCTTTCCTCAAGTCTCTCGGGGCGAGAACGATTCCCCCTCTTTCGTACGAAAACGGCAAAATCAGACGTTCTCTATCCCCAAACACATCTTCAGGCTCGCGATGCGCTGTAGAGTGCAAGTATTCTGGCAAATCGGCGTCAGAGGAGGAGACCCGCATCGATTTCACTCGGGGGTTTCTCGCTCCCTTTCGATTGCGAGCGACCGACCGATCGCCTGAAAATGATCGAATGAATTCAGCCAACCGACTCGGTTAGGGAGAGTGATGAGCTCATCGACGGTCACTGACATCGCTCAACTCCTGAGCAACGCAGCGGAACCGTTTTTTGTTCTCAACGAGCGCGGCCGAATCGTTTTTTCCAATCGCGCGGCCAACGAACTCGTCGGATTGAAGCCGGAGGACGCGATTGGACGTGAGCGAATTGAATCAACACTCTTTGTTCCTCCAGTCGATTTGCCGACGGGGCAAATGCGCGTGGCGCGCCGACCCTGGGGCCAAGGAAAACATCGCGCATGGCTGTCCATTACGTTCACACCCATCACGGGAAGTACGGGCCAACCGATCGCGACCTTGGGTCATATTTCTCGCTCCGCTGATCCGAGCCCCGTCGCAAGAGCGTTTGATAGTGCGGCTCTGGAGCAACTCGAACAACTTCGAGAGGCACACCGCGCTCGCTGGGGAATTGAAGCGGTTCCCGCGCGATCCGCAGGAATGCAGCGAGTGATGGATCAACTCATCCTTGCCGCGGGAACAGAGCTTCCGGTCACATTCCTCGGCGAAACAGGCACCGGTAAGAAAACGCTTGCCAAAATTCTTCACGTCGCCAGCAAACGCCGAACGCGAAACCTTCTTTTTCTTGACTGCCGAGCCCTGCCCCCCGACGCCCAGCGATCAGAGTTGATCGATATCACGCATGTCACCACAGAGGCAGAACATCGAGATGACGAACCGGGGGCGGCGATTCTGGAAGAGTCTGCGGGAGGAACGCTTGTCGTCGTCGGGGTGACTCGTTTAGCGCCCGATCTCCAGGAGCTTTTAGTCCGTTTGATCAGTAACGACACTTCTCCTCTCTGGCGCGTGGTGGCGACTGATCGTGAACCTCTCAGCAATGCCCTCATTGACGGTCGGTTAAATGAGAATCTTTACTACCTGCTCACGCGGATTGTCGTTGACGTTCCTCCCCTTCGGGAGCGAGGGGATGAATTGGGGGAGCTTGTCACTCAAACGATGGAGCAACTCCGCCAGCAATCAACGGAGCCGTCTGTCGCAATCGGGGTCGATCCCACAGCATTGGAAGCGATTCGCAAGTACGAGTGGCCCGGCAATTTGACAGAGCTCGAGACGGTGCTCCGAGCCGCCTCCAAACGTGCGAATCGGCCGTTGATCTCGTCGCGAGATCTCCCGCGACGCGTGTTGAAAGCAGAGCCGAGTGAATCCCTTGCTGGAAAGGAAACACGAATCCTCCCGCTGGATGATCTTTTGGAATCGGTGGAACGGAGAATGATTGAATTGGCTCTTCGCCGACACAAAGGGAACAAATCGAAAGCGGCAGAGGAACTGGGTATTTCACGTCCAAGACTTCACCGGCGCGCCGAACAGCTCGGCTTTTCCCTAGGCCCCCTTGAGGAAAACCCTAACGAAGCACCGAAATCGGGTATTTGAGTTGGTAATTACGGCAAATCGTGCAGATCGTAACGACACCAGTTACACCGAAACTTCACGCTGAATCACTTCGAACGCTTTAGCCGATTGCACGGATTCGACGATCAGTATCAACAAGATGAAATACTCGGGCCGGCTCGCCCACTCGGACACGAGAAAAACAGTTGGCCAAATAGTTCGGTGATCACGGAGGATGAATCGATGGGCATGGTGACGTGGGGCTTAGTTGCCCTCGGGCTCTCGGGTGCGTTTTCAGGAGCGCCGGTAACGACCTCTATTTCTCATGACGAGCCCATCATCGCAGCTTCCGAGGAATCGACCTCCGCGAGCGCCATCGTGGAAGGGGACGGATGTACGGCGTGCGCGGTCGACCACTCGTGCGATGCATGTCTCGAGGCAAAGCCGGGATTACTCTCCCGGATCGCAGGAAGGTTTCACTCCTTCAAGTCTTCGCTGCATTTGAACAGTTGCACGTGTGAATCAGCCTGTACCTGCGGCGATCCTTGCACCGCTCCTCGGATTGGCTTGCTCGCCCGCCTCAAGGGAGCATTGCATCCCCCGAAGTGCGGCTATGCATGCGATGACATCTGCGGCATTAAGGATGGTGACGTTTTCGAGGGAGACATTGCCGATGCGATCCCTTCCGAGGTGGAGAGTACCTCGTCGTCGAAAGCGCCATGCCCGTCATGCGGACATTACATCCAGCCAAGCAAAACCTCGACCGTGATACAACCAGCTCCAGAGGCTCCCGCGAGCAAACCGTCTGTGAATGTTGCGACCGAGCCCTCGGACACCAAGATGTCGACCTCTCCCGTTATCGGTCGCAAGCGAGACTCGCTGACTCCTGTCCCCATTGATACTCCGGTCACGATTCAGCAAATGAGCGCAGTAGTCCCGACCCTTCCTCCTACTCCTCTCCATGCGTCGGATTTCTCGTGGATTCAGGGGGAATTACAGTATGCCCACGTTCGAGGCGGAATGTGGATCATTCGATATCTGCCACTCAATGAAACCGATCGAAACGGCGGCAGCGTCGTCCTTGCCACGGACGGTCGGCTTGAGAACTTCCACGAGGGGGACATCGTCCGCGTTTCGGGCGAGATCGTTCGTAGTCGATCAGAGAGCTCGCTCGGCGGACCGCTCTATCGAATCCGCTCCATTACGCTTGTCCATCAGGCGGCGAGCAAGTAAGGAAATCGGCCAACCCTGGCGAATAGGAGCTGTTCTTCATTCTGGAGAACGGCTTCGTTCGTTTCTTGGTGTGAGAGGAGCATGCCGATTTCCCCAATCCGACGGAATGAATCCCATAAAGTAGAAATCAACGGACAAGGGGTGGTGAGAGCGGGTAAGCGATGCGCGGCCGATCGAATTATGAGCGATGCTGCGAGATTCTCGAAGTGCCTCCAGGCACCCCCATGCCTGAGATCGAACGTTCGTTTCGTGAGTTGATCAAGGTGTGGCATCCGGATCGATTCGCAGACAATCCGGCATTACAAATGAGAGCCACTCAGAAGACTTCGGAGATAACGAAGTCGTTTCAGTGGATTCGAAAACACGCATCTACGATCAAGGAGCCTGAAGCGAGATCGACCACGACTCCTGAAAGGATCCTCAATAATCTGCGTCATTCATTGACACAGTACTTGGAGAATCACCCAGGGACGTCCGACGTCATGATCGAGCGTGCGGTCCGTACCCTTCTCCTCGAAGTCAAACCGGTGAAGAAGCAGGAGCGTGTTTATCCGTTCCGCTTTCTCACGAACTGGTCCTTCGGACGTGCCGGGAACTTCATCGTGGCGCGCCGAAAGCAGATTCTTTTCTGGACCGTCGCTTTCGTCCTGTTTCTTCTATTCGGCGCACGCTGAGTTCACCTGATCACGACAGAGGCATCTGAGGATGCCCTTCTCTCATTCGTGCGAGAATTCGATCGGCTCGTAATACGGCTTTCCCTTGAGTCCACCGACTTTGCGAATCCAGTTTCTCATCGCGGTCTTTTGATCGAATGACCAATCCTGACGATGGTAGTTCCAATTGTCGGGATCAAGCTTTTGGGCAATCACCCAGTGCTCTTTCGCCCCTTCCAAATCGCCATGCTCTTGCAAGTACGCACCGAGGAGAAATTCAAGCTCCGCTCGCTTCAACTCTGCGGAACGAGGAGCCGCTTTCTGACGAATCTTCGCGGGGCTCATCACATACTCGCTCTTATTTCCTTTCTCGACCCAGTCGCGCAGGCCAGGAACGTAACGATCGTCTCCGACCGTTTTCCCAAGAATCTTGAATCCTTGGGTGTACGCCACTTCACCCGGCCGAACGATCTTTCCTTCTTCGTCGATCCAGACGCCGGTCGGAACATTCACCATCTGGTAGAGCTGACTGATACGATGTTCCTTATCGATCAGCGTCGTGTAAGTCGCATGCGCGCGATCATAGAACTTACCGGCCGCTTCCTCGCCAGCCGTGTCCTCGGCCACGGCGATCAGCTCAAAATTCTTTTGGGAGAGTTCCTCGTAGACCTTTTGCCAGCCGACGAGATCCAGGCTACATCCGCACCATGACGCCCACGAAAGTAAGAGGACTTTCTTCCCACGAAAATCAGAAAGGTGAACAAGCTTTCCTTCTCGATTGGGAAGCGCGAAATCGGGAGCCTGGCCAAGTTCCAGCGAGGCGGGCCGATCATCATTGGCAACGCCGATGGCCCAAATTCGACGTTTCTCGTCCCCCACCATCGGCTGATTGATTCGTTTCGTAAATCGACTTACGTTGACGTACTCATTGCCATCCCGCTTCACGACCCATTCCTCTCCTTTCGGAATCGGGACGCATCGTTCCGAAGAACAAAAGCCCATCGGCTTCACCTGGAATCCGACGGCACTTTTTAAGTCAGCGACGGGGACGAGGAGATCGTGTGATTCGACCAGCGCGTTTGCAAACGTGTGAGCGATTCCATCAAACAGGATGACACTTGGTTTCTCGTCAGCGGACCCGACGGAGGAAAAGATCAATAACGTAACGACTGCTGCCAAAAGAGGATATCTCATTCCATTTCTCCAGATCGGGTTACCGATCGCTGACTCGTTTCGAACGTATGAGGCGCAGTATCCAGGGTGGTTGGATTACTTCAACGGCCTGGTCCACCCGGAAGTGCCAGCATCGCGCCATTTGGTTCATCGAACGGCGCTTCTGCCCAGATATTTGATGGTAGTCTCGGGCACATTGCTCGCCATCTCCTTTAAGCATTGCCTCATGCAGGTTTAGCCATGCCGATTGAGAGGGGGGGCAAAGGTGAACCTGCCGGGGCATCGAAGTTCGGCCGGCGGATCATGTTGCATGGTCGTCACTTGGAACATGAGAATCCGAATGGCGATGCTGAAAGGCCGCTGCTTTTCAGAAGATCGAGGAAACCAGATTCCTCAGATTAAGAAAAGATGTCGAATGTGGTCGATTTGAACTAATTCTTACTTGCACCGTATCTGTCATTCGGCATACAGTCATTCGTGCAAAAAGGGCAATTTCGGGAATTTAATACCGTAAGGACTCGCCACAATGGCGTTCATGGGAAAGAATATCCAATCGGTCGGAAAGCATATTCATGACGGCATACCACATTATGCGCGGCCTCGCTGATTTTCGAGTCCCTGTGACCCGGAAGCAATATTCTCACAAGGGTCGCTTTCCACCGTATTGTCCTTTTGGTCGCACGTTTTAGTTAATCCGGACGTCTATCCCGGCGTTGGCCGCCGGATCCGGGAGGCAGTCGCTTGGTATCTTTGAAGATATTGCGAAGCGTCATGTCCTCGGGATTGAGGTCGTCCTCCTCTTCAACTTCAACGCTAGAATCCATGGCTTTCGCACCGAAGGCTCCATCAATGGTGAATGCCGTTTTGCGCGGTGTCACCTGGACGACACTGGGTCGTGGCTTCGACCGAGTGACCGACCTAATTCGTTACGTGGTTCTCGCCCGTCTGCTCGATTTCCAGGAACTCGGCTCATTCGGAATCGTCGCGCTGGTCGGGATGGGTTTTCAAGCGCTGACATACACCGGGTTCCGTCAAGCGTTGATTCGTCGAGCAGAAGACCCGAGGCCACTTTACGACACGACCTTCACCATTGAAATGATCCGGGGCATCTTTCTGGCGGCCGTCACCGTTGCCGCCGCTCCCTATTTGGCGTGGTATTTGAACGCGCCCATCACTGGACTTCTTCAGGCAGAAAGCCTGACCATGATTTTCTTCGGCGCCGTCAGTATCGGCACGATCGAGTTCGATCGAAATCTCGACTTTCACAAAACCGTTCTGATGACCCGTTCGGCTACGATCGCATCGCTCGTGGTAGGGATCGCATTGGCATTCCTGCTGAAAAATGCCTGGGCTTTGGTCATTGCAGATTTAACTCGCGCCGGCGTGACCATGGTCCTCTCGTACTACCTTCATCCGTATCGACCGCGTCTTGCCTTCAATCGCGCGTATGCGAGTGAACTATTTACCTTTGGACGCTGGCTTACAGTCAACGCCATCGGCCTCTTCATGTTGCAACAATTCGATAGTTTATTCCTGGCGATGCGGCTCGGACCGACGGCACTGGCCCCTTACCAGATGGCGTATCGACTCGCGATGTTTCCGATCAACAGCTTAAGGGAAGTGATCTACACCGTGACGCTCCCCGTGTTTAGCAGAATCATTGACGATCCGCCCCGAATGGGTCGCGCGTACAGCCAGATCTATCTTGTGCTCATCACGATCGTGATGCCGGGCGCCGTCCTTGTTGCCTGTTACGCGAATGAACTGCTTTATTTCGCCCTCGGCCCTGAATGGATGCCTGCCGTTCCGATCGTTCGTGTGCTGTGTATTCTGGGCTTGCTGCAAGTTTTCACCTGCACGATCGAGCCGGTCTTTCAATCGCTTGGCACGCCACACGTTGCGACGATATCACAATACTCTCAGATGGCGGTGCTGGTCCCGCTCGTGTGGGCTCTCACCGATAATTTCGGAGCCATGGGAGCGGCAATTGGGGCAACCGTCGCGGGTATCGTCCCCGCGGTCATTTTGCTCGTACTCTTGGTGAAACGAATCCCGACGACGGCAGGCCCGATGATCACTAGCTCGCTCGGCATCGTTCTTCCGACGGTGACGTTAATCGCGACCTCCCTCTTCGTTCGATCGGCCATGCCTGATCTTTCTCCCCATGCCGCCACATTTTCAATTCCGTGGCTTTATTCGTTCGCCTTGACGTTACTCGGCGTCATGATGTCACTCGCCTCGTTCGCGGCCGCGTTATTCATCATGGAATCACTCATGCCAATCGGCATTCGAAACGTTATCTCGCAGATCCGAACGAGCCTCAAACGAGAGCCCTCCTCCGATAACTAGTCCACCATCCTTCGGGTTACCGATAATCAATCGTCGCATCGGATCACTCAAAAGCATCGTTGTTCGTTCGTTGTCATCATCTGTTTTGCCCGCCGAATGCCACGATCCCATTTGGATGGACCCTTTGATTGGTGATCTCAACCAATCGTCCGCATTCGGTCGTCACCGTCAAACTCAGGGGTCGGGAGATCGATATCTCGATCTGGAATGAAACGAGTTTCGTTCCGTAAAGCTTCACACGCAGTCCTGATTGACTGCGAATCAAGCGGATGAGATCGGTCGCGGACGACGGAAAGCTAGCGGCGTGACAATGACCGATTCCCGGCCAGTGAAGGGCGTCGCATGGACGAGGGGCGAATGACACGGCGCCGCGAGCTGGGAGACGCCTCCGGCGGAGCTGCCGCCTGCTTGGAACGGCCTCGATTGCTCGACTGAGTCGCAGGGACTTGGGGCGCGGGGACACGCGCGTACCAACGAAGAATGATGAAGAAGATCGTGACAAAGATCAAATTACGTTGGATCGGGAAGAATCCCATGACAACGGTGGCGGCGGGGAGCCAACCCATCAAACAAGAGAACAGCGCGTAAGACATCGAACGATCCCGGACGGCTCGATCGAACAGGAACTTGCACCAGAATCCGAGCAATATCCAAAGAATGAAGCCGCCAAAACTAAACTCCCAAAAGCTCTCGCATATTCCCGGCTCCATCAGCCAACGCCTACCGGCGTGACTCAATCCGTAGACTCGGGAAACGGCCCCTTCGGGGTCGACACCTGGGGCGAAGAGTGCTTTCTTTCGTTCACGTCCAACGAGCAACGAAGGCAAAAAGTCCTTGATGACGGAGTTGTAGAAGTCAACTCCCCATCCATAACCGTTCTCTTTGTAGATCGCGCCGGTCGTATGCATGTGATACGCCAGCTCGATGTTCAAAACCTCGCTCCGCTCGTACTGCTTCTGAAGATGCTCGAACGGGTCGACCTCAAAGATTTTCTCGTGCTTGGCATCGTAAGCGAAATACTCACGATAGGCAGGTAGGATCATGATCATGAGCGCGGCGAGGACGCCTCCCGCGATGACCATCCACCACTGAGGAAGCCAGCGCTTGACGTAGAACATCGGAAGCACGAATGACCCCACCACGACGAGAATCGTCTCGCGACGACCGAGCAATACGACGTCAAGCAGCGGATATAAAAGAGCGAATGCCAATCCGTACCAGTGCCACGGCTTGCGAGGCACGCAAAGCATACCGAAGACGAACAGCATTAAACCCGGATAGTTCAATCGATAGAAAAAGTTGAACGCGACGGGCAACCCTTCCCACTTAGTCGCATACATGCCGTCGGTCATGTAAAGACCCATGAACTTCTTGTAGTAGAAGATGTCCATGGCAATGTGCGACACGACGCCGACCGCGACGAGAAACAAGCCGAAGTGCATGATGCGATTGGGATCGAGCTGCGCGGGACGTTTGCGAAGGGGAGGCGTTTTGAATTCGATGTAAGCAATCGGCGCGGCGATCATGCACAGGATGCCGCTGAACATCGTGACGAAGTAGGCCTCGCTGTCGACCACGTCATGATTGATGACGCACGTCACGACTTGAGGAACCAGGAACCCGAGTGTGGCGAAGCTAACCATGGTCGGGAATTCAAAGATGCGCACACGATTGCGGAACGACCAAAAGAGGGGCAGGACCGTCACGAGAACGAAAATAAAGAGGACGATCAGTCGCTCAGTCATTTTGCGACAGCCCTTCAGTTGCTTTCAAAAGTTGACCGAATGGATCGAACCCAAACCTTTTCCCGTCAGCCGGATATCTCCGGCACGAACTCCTAGGACGGGCGATTCAAACCAGCCGCACCAAGCAGTCGCCGCATGAAATCGACTGCTTCGTTCTCATCAAGACGCCGAGACCATGAATGCTTCGGTCACGCGAAGTGATTTTCGCGCATACCTTCCTTCATCATACCGTTACCCCTGATACGCGCGACGAATTCAAACGATTTTCTTCACCGCTTTACCCATGCGAGGAGATCAAACCCTCCTCGGCGACCCGCACAATCGACACATTCGGCACAACCATCTCTTCACGAAACACGGCCTGAAAAAATATCGTTTTGATAGACATCAAGGCCGAACGACGTGCAGAGGCCTCGACACGAATACGGATCGAGAGCCTTCTCCGTTTGAGGAGATTTAAAGAGAGCGCGAGGAAATGAAAATTACGGACGGGAATATCGGTATCGGGAGGACTTACGCCACCGACGCGAGACGGATCTCATTGCTGAAAGGAAGCCCAATCTGTTTGAGCTGATCGGGAACGAGTTCCTCGGTTCGGTTGACGATTTGAGCAAGTTGCTCGAATGGGAGAGAGAGGTCCGAGGAATGATGACCGACGAAAAGCATCCGCCCCATCAATTTCGATCCCGCATAAAGACAAGCGGTCGCCTCCCAGGTCGATGGATTGGACGGGTGCGACGACTCGGCGGCTTCGTACTGGAAAGTATGAAAGCCTCGCTCGGAACGAACTTCGAGTTGTGCATGTAAGAGGCCGAGCGAAACAGCCCCGGTCACCATTTCGTTCCAGATCGGTTCCCAAACATGCTCATCCTTGCCGGCCGACAGGAGCATGGGAAAGCTGACGCGCGGCTCGACACGAGAAAACTCACTCTTCTGATCGGCGTGCCGGCGCCCGAAGAGTCGCTGGATCCATGTTTCAGCATCTTTATTCGAACGGTTCATGATCTCTGATTCTCCGGCCTCACGAGATCAATCAGCGAGCTAGCGAGAGGCGTATCCCCGCCATCTCGCTTCCGAACATCATTCCCGATGAATGAGCAGAGTGGGACGACAGATTCTCCGCTCTTTGAAGGGAGCGGAGAATCTATCCATTGTTCACCGACTAGCGATTGAAGATCAGCTTGTCGAACAGGGTGTTGAAGGGGAAGGTATTGAGGAAGATATTCGCCCAAACCTCCGCAGGCGTGTAGTCGAGAATGACGACATCACCTGGCTTGATGAGAATTCGCTGGCTCGGATCAGCAAGCGCCTTCCGCAAGTTGATCTTGATCGGGACTTGTTTATTGAACGGAGTCTCTCGGATGATGGTGACCTCGGTGGGAGCGATCGTGCTACCACGAAGGCTGGCACCAGAGCCGAAGCTGCTGAAGTTACCGGCAACTCCGAAGCGGAATCCACCACCGAGCTGCCCACCGGATACGGCAATCGCTGCCATGACGTCGAGATCGTAGTCACGTGGAAGCGGAACTTCCGCACCACCCAGCAATCCACCGGTGTAGAAGACATCTCGGTTACGTGCTTCGACCACGAGTACGTCCCCTTCACCCAGGATCACGTCCTCTTGGGTGAAGGAGGGGATTTCCTCCGGGGCCAGTCGCGTGGGGATGATGACCATGTTCGGATTGTCCGTCGGAGGGGCAAGTTCGCAAGTGCCCAGATTTTTAAGCACTTCAGCTCGCGTTTTCGCAGTCGTCAACGACTTCTTGAAATTGCCACGAAGGACCTTCACCTCAGGTTTCGCATCGATACCGGGAAGTCCGCCCGTTTCCATGAGGGCGTGAAGCACATCATTTTCGTACGCGGGCATATCAAGGATGAAGCCTGTGCCTCGCTCGTTACTCGCCGAGTTTTCCCGCGCCTGGAATCGTTCGATGTTCGCGCGGCCTAATTCACCACCACCATCTTCACGAATGACGATGACCTGATAGGTACGCGGACGATAAAGCGTCACGAGAATTCGGAAGCCTTCGGGCTGGATGAGTTCTTCCTTGACGTATGCCTCGCGAATGATGTCCTGGGCCTCGGCGACCGTCTTCCCCTTGAGTTCAACAGGTTCTTTCAGCAAGGGAAGAACCAGTGTGCCATCTCGGCGAATCGGAATGGGATATCCGATGGCGGGGGGAACATTACCGAGCGGATCGGGCAAGTATGGAGGAGGTTCATCCTCTTTACCGAGGATGCCTTCGATGTAAATGCCGAGCGTATCGTACGCATCGAGCAAATAGGGATTCGGCGCGTCCTGCCGGAGCATGACGTAATCGAGCGGCTCTTTGTTCGATCGCGGCGGCTCGAGGAGATTCTTCGGGATTCGCCGTGCATTCAACCCTTCCAGGCGGTTGCTCGGCATCAATCCTGTGCATCCCGTGAGTCCCAACGACATCAAGCCGAGGGTCAAAACGAGCGTCCACTTGCGTGCGCAGAACATTCTGATCGACTCCTCGAGCTTAATTTTCTGGGGTGGGAGGAACTGCCGGTTCAGCCGGGACGTTCGATTCCATTTCACTTGACGGCTCAGCTTCCTGTTTCGCTTCGGCGTTCTCGCCACGTTCCGCGTCGATCACTTCGTCATCGGGCGGAGGATCAGGTCCATGCTGAGGTCGATCCATGTCTCGTTGAGGGATGGGCAAAGAGGAGGGAAGCTCCATGAAAATGCCGACGCCATCCTGCTCGGCCACCATCGCCCCATACCGATAGCCGGAGAACCAGGCTTCGGTTCGTGCGCGTCCCTCGGTGCTCATGTAACGAACCGACCAGTAACGTTCGGGCGGGATGACCGGGGGACAGCCGTTGCCGCCGGCGGCCACATCGAAGTAGCCTTCCCGGAATCCGCGACCGAAATCTTTCTCGAAGTTCATTTCGCAATACACCTCGCGAAGGTCTTTCCAGGCCTCCCGCGCGATGTACCGATTTCTCAAGTCGATCTTGGCTTCTTGAAGCTCCGCACAACCGGTCGCCAAGAGGCAACCGCTCATGAGGAGAACTGGGAGCATGACGCCCCGTAGCGACCGTCGAACACCCATAGATCGCTTCCTCACCACGTCGCTGATGTGAACCAAATCGCGCCATCGAAATTCGGGGCTGATCGGACTCACGACTTCTCCAAGTTCCGGGCAAACAGGTTATCCGCCGCTCCGTTTCCACGGCTCGTCGTTATCTTCGGCAGGATCGGCAGAACCGGATTAAGAATTGTGATCGCTAGAGTCGGCGAAACAGGAATATCTTTCGCCGTCTACCGCAACAGGCGGGATTTACTCACTTTGGACGGGATGGAGAGGATCTTGCGATCTGGAGAAATGGGCAGACAAGAGAAGCTTCGTCATTCTCGCTCGGTGGATGAGGTGGAGGCAAGAATGCGCGCAGTCTCGGTCATTCTCAGCCTGTTGAGAGAGCTTCCGTTGCAAAGGCAGTGAGAATTTCGTCGGTGCTTAGTGAGCGGTGATCTGAAAGACCCCTTCGACGGCCGAATGATCGGAGAGGGCCTTCACCCGTGGATCAAGGAAGTGGAGGACATTTGCGCGAAGGGGCTTCAAGCGATCCACTCCCTTAACTGGAGGTGCGAAGAAGATATAGTCAATGCGGCTTCCTCCATCGTTCGGATCTTGGTCACTGGTGCCGCCGTCTCCCTTCCCGACGACGAGCCATAAATCTTGAAGCGATCCCCGAAACGATTTCAATCGTTCGACGAGGCCGAAGTATTCGTCTGTCTTTCTCTTTCGCTCATCGAGATTGCCACGTGTGTTGAAGTCCCCCGTGAAAATAGCGGTGTTATCGGGAGAGGAGTATTTCGCGGCGAAAGCGGCCAGTTCCTCTCCCTGCACTTTTCTTGCGGAAGCGAGTTTCGAATCCATGTGTGTCGTGAAGAAATCGATGTCGATGGGATCCTTACCGTCACGAATACGAATCCTTGCGTGGAGTGCACCTTTGGCAGCGAATTCGTCCGCGAAGACGCCGAACTCCTTCTTGGTGCTCCAAGCGCTGTAAGCGATGTGATGCGACTCGACGATCGGGTATCGGCTGACGATCGCGAGCCCCGCATTGAAACGCCCTACCTCCTTAGCAGGTTCCGGACACTCAAAGACGTAAAATTGATCCCCCCAAGCCTTCTTGATCTCGACCAGAATAATTCCGCGAGGCTTGAGTTCGAACACTTCATTCAATCCGATGACGTCGAACTCCTTGAGAACTTCGCCGAGCTTACGGGGGCGGTAGTCGTCATTTCCGCGGGCATTGAAGAGTTGTGCGATGCCAGGAAGAAATTGAACGTTGTAACTCAGAACGCGGAGTTCATTCGCGTTCTTCACTGGAGACGGAGCGTCATCGGCCGCACGCGCCGTGAAAACAGAGAGGATCGCTACGAAACAAGCAGCCTTCGTCAGTAGCGAGATATTTTTCGGATTCATGCGGCGTGTTCCCCCCTCGTTTCGAATCACACGGACTTCTTATAAAGCCGGCCACGATCGGTCTTCGAACACATGAGACAGAACCGCCCGCCGTTATTCTCGATTTACCTGTTTTCCAGTTCAAGGATTCAGATTCATGCGCGCGGGCGTTACCGCGCGATCGATGCAACTCGACGACGGTGTGGAATCAACCAACGAGAGAGTGGGGTCGCGGCGGAGGCAAAATCGATCGATCGAAGATTCACCGTCTTCCAACGTGCTGATCGGATTCGCATGCGACTCGAATAGTCGGCAAGAGAGACGGTCAAACATCCATAATGAACGTCTTCATGAACCCATCGATCGGTGAAATCATCTCGGGCGGAATCGTCTTCCAGCTTGAAAACAAAGGCGAAGAGCCCAAGCGAACTCGGACGAAATCGATCCTCCCAATGCGTCAAACTCTCAACGTCGTCTTGAGTCACCCAGTTCTGGCGTGTCGAACGTCGCCGGGGAAGACGGCGACCCTTCACGTCGATGAGCAAAAAGCCCCCCCTCCCGTCTGCCACGATAAAATCAGGACTTTTAATGGACTCCTCTTGCCATAAGGACCGGTGAGTTTCATCGATGGGGATACAAGGAAGCGATTTCAAACGAAGGTACGCGGAAAAGGCTCGCTCATAATGGTTCGAGTGATCCGCCATCAATATCCCTTTCCCACCATCATTTTTGGGGCGACCCGTTCTCTGGGAACGTGGTCTCTGCCTATGACTTAAGTCTATCTGATTCGCCATTCCCCGCGAGCATTTTCAGACAGCAGTGGGAATGGGATATCTCGCCCCTCGAATTCATCGATTCGTTTCGACACGAACACCCCTCACATTATTTCCGTCCAATTGACTCAGGTCCTAAGCTACGCTTTCGACGCGTCCCCTCTCCTCTTAGAATGACCGCTGGACAGAAACGGCTCCGGAGACATAGGTGCGTGGGTAACGCCGTCCGAACAAATGATCCGACAACGGCAGATGAATTTCCGCTGAACGTGGCTTGTGTTGACACCGGCTCGAACGGGATTCGTTTTGCCGCCAGCCGATTTCTAACGGAACGAGCATTCGAATCGTTGGCTTCGGAACGAGTTCCCTGCCGACTTGGCCACGAAGTCTTTCTGACGGGCCGACTCTCCAGTTCGACGATGGATCTTGCGGTCGATAGCTTTCGTCACTTCCGGCGCAAAATCGACGAACTCGGTGTGAAACGATGGCGTGCCTGCGCCACGAGCGCGGTCCGCGAAGCCTCGAATTCGAAAGAGTTTGTCGATCGGGTACGCGAAGCGAGCGGCATTGAACTTCAAGTGATCGGAGGAGGTGAAGAAGCTCGGCTCGTTCACCTCGCCATTTCCAACAAGATTGAACTCGGCGATAAACTTTGGATGCTCGTCGACCTCGGCGGGGGAAGCGTCGAAATCTCGCTGGCCGACGGACAAGGGATTCACTGGTTCGAGTCCTATACCATCGGCTCCGTTCGAATGCTCGAGCAGTTGACCCAGGCAGGAGAAGAGCCACAGCGGTTTTTCAATCTGCTCGAAGAATACGTCTCAACGATCCGCGTTCCGATGTCACCAGACGACAAGCTAGCAGGTTACATCGCGACGGGTGGAAACATCGAAGAACTTGCGCGGCTCAGCCCGAATCCACCTGCGGAGGACGGCGTCGCGCGACTCTCCATGACTGACCTCGGTCGAATCATCGAACGGCTCGCCTCAACAACCTATAAGCAGCGAGTCGAACAGCTTGGTCTGAGGGCAGACCGAGCCGATGTCATTCTTCCCGCCGCCATGGTCTATGAAAGGCTCGGCAAACTCGCGGGGATGAATGAGATCATCGTTCCCCGCGTCGGTGTGCGTGATGGGATTCTGCTCGATATCGTCAGGGAAGCCCGTTACCACGGCGACGACAGACGCCTTGATCTGCAAATCGAGGAAGCGGCCATCACTACTGGGCGTAAGTACCGCTTCGATGAAGAGCACGCTCGATGCGTCGCGAGGTTGGCCATCTCGATCTTCGATCAGACGATCGATCTGCATGGACTTGGTCCAGCCGAGCGTCGACTCCTGCACGCGGCATCGCTCCTGCACGAGATCGGCACATTCGTCAGTCGAGCCAGTCACCACAAGCACTCACTTTATCTGATTCAGAACTCATCGCTGGTCGGCTTTCAACCGAACGAGATTCAAATCGTTGCCAACGTGGCGAGATACCATCGAAAGAGTCCTCCGAAGCCGTCGCATCTGGCATTTCAATCGCTCAGCAAGAGTGACCGCCAAACGGTAATGGTGCTCGGCGCTCTTCTCCGCGTGGCCGACGCGCTGGATCGAGATCATCAGCAACGGGTCAAAGCCGTTACGGTCTTCACCGAGCGTGGGCGTGTGCGACTGGCGGTCGAAGCGGAGGGAGACCTCTTCCTGGAGAGTTGGTCTCTGCGCAACCGTTCCGATATGTTTCGCGATGTGTTCGGTCGAAAAGTCGTCATGCAGGCGTTGGGCTCATCGACAGAGATCGAATAGTCCGGTCGATTTCGTTTCTTCGAGTCGTTCCCATCATTTTCCCAAAAAGCGTTCATTTGCTATTGGCGCCGTTTCGAATGGATCTTATTCCCACCCCCCTCTGAACCGAGGATGGCATCACGACGACGCAAGAGAGCTTATTGGCCGCAAGCCATTAACCGCGGCCCAGGAAATTTCTCTCCTCTAAAAGGAGAGCCAGTGATGCGACTGGTTCTTCCCCTCGTTGCTGTGGCGTCTTCTCTTTTGGCGAATGGTTGCTGCTCGAGCTGCGGCACCTGCAAGATGTTCTCGTGCAGCCAAAAGCCGGCAGCGGCAGATGTCGCCAGCACCACAAGTACCGCCCCAAAGGCGACGGTAGCAGCGAAAACGCCAAGGACGGATGCTGCCGTCCAACAAGTCGGCGCGGTACAACCGCCGGCCACCAAATCATTCTCGACGCCGGCCACGAAGCCAAGCACGGCTC
>JAIEPU010000276.1 GCA_019748235.1 bacterium | reverse complement strand
ACCACCTCAGTAAGGAGCTTTTCCGTTAGCGTCCGAAGATAGGGTCTTATTTCACCGCTGGCCGACTGAGCCTGCATGAGCCACGCGACGACTCGCTCCTTTCCCCAGAGTTGGTCGGAGCCACCGGCCGCATCCACCAGGTGGACGACCTCAATGGGTTCAGGAAATGACGAATCGACCTTCATTCCGCCGACTGATCCTTTCCTCGTTCTTCCATTTCAGTTTCACAAGTCCGTTAGGTTCGAGCCACTTCGGTCGCTCTGGGGTTAGTTTTACGAGTCTAAATCGATTCCACTCTAACTGATAACGCTCGATTCTTGTCATCTGCGAAAGATTATCTTGTTGAGCTGCAATAATAGGCAAAATCGATCGTTCTGAGATGTGGTAAGCGAAGAGAGGACGCATGGATCGGGGGGCCACGCGAAATCTGAATGAGGAATGCCTGACCCATTGGGTCCGGCAGCATGCAGATTCCCTGCGCGGCTATCTCTGGTCCCTGACACGGGACGCCGCCCTTGCGGAAGATCTCCTCCAAGAGACATTTCTGCGGGTTTGGCGACAACGGGCAGACTACGTGGAGCAGGGAAAGGAACGGGCGTATCTCTTTCGAATTGCCGATCGACTGGTAATCGACAATCGTCGGCGTCAAGCGATCCGCAAGACGTCTGTCATTGTCACCGACAGCGAGGATGACGGCCAAGAGCAACCGATCGAGGGAGTTCTTCGGGACGAGCGAAGAGAACAACTCGACGCGGCGATGAAGAACCTCTCTCCGATACAGCAGCGAGTCTTATCGCTTCGCTATTTCGGAGAGCTGCCGTTCGAGGAGATCGCCTCCGTCGTCGGTTGTCCGATCGGCACCGCTCTGAGTCACGTTCATCGGGGCCTTGAGCAGTTGAGGAAGATCCTCACGAAAAGCGGAAGGTAGACATTCAGATCAATCAGAGGAGAGGAAGAGGGGCTTCGAAAGGTGGAAGAGTTGAATCTCGATCGCGATGAACTCGAGCAGGCGACAAGGAGCGGTCGCTCCGAAGATGCCAACGATAGTTCCTCGCGCGAGGTTTGGTTGGCGATGGAGCATCTCCTCGAAAGCGAACGGCCTCGCGGCGACAACGATGCTTTACTCGAACGGCTTCGCCGCGAGATTCATGCGGAGCAAACGAGGACCTCTTCCGGTCCCACCCTGAAGCAGTGGTGGTGGGTCTTGCCGTCTCTGGCAACCGCTGCCTCCATCGCATTACTCGTGTGGAATCAGCAATTCCCGGCGATCCCGTTGGAGAATGAAACACCGGTCGTCGCGGTTGAACCTCTAACGTGGGACCCATCGCTCCGCGCACAGATCGCGGAGATTGACGAAACCATCGATCAGACGAACTCGTTTGGCGAAACGACGAAAGAGTTCGCAACGATCGAAAGTGATTTGCAAACACTCGCGGCCAGTTTGAAGGAAGATTCATTCTAGTCGCGATGACGACGTAACGATTCGCCCGCGGACCGGAAGCGTTAAGCGGTGATCATCGGAGTGAGTTTCAGGGCGTTTCTGAATTCATTTCGTGGTCATTGTGAAATCTCTTCCGCCGAACATGCGACTCGATTCAGTCGGACCGAAGCAAACCTTCCCAAAGCGAAGTGTCGGTATGTCGTGAGTTGAGATCGTGGAGAGTGTGAAATGAAACTTTTGTTGTCATCGCTCCTCGTGAGCGTTTCCCTTTGGGGAGCTGATCCTCCCAAAGATGGTCCTCCCGATGGCAAGGATGGCCCGCCCCCGAGGCAACGTGAAGATCGTGGTCCGCGCGGCCGAGATCGTGGCCCGCGAGGAGGCTTTGATGCTGACGTTGATTTTCGTGGTGGTCCTCCTGCGCCTCCAAGAGGCCCCATCAAGGAGGGGGAGAACTGGGTCATCTTCGGCGTGATCAAGACGGCAGCCAGCGGAGAGACCGCGCCGTTCGATCCATCGAAAGGCCCGGTGGAACTGGAATTGAAGGATGGCCGAAAGATCACGATTGACGTCCTTCCTCCACCGCCGCATCCCCCTGGCCCGCCGCGCGGCCCTCGTGGTCCTGAAGGTCGGCGCGGACCGGATGGTCCAGATGGCCCCCCAGGTCCTCCCCGTGGACCGCATGGCCCGGACGGACCTCCCCATCATGGCGATGATCATGACAGGCACGGCGATCATGGCCCACCCCACGGCGATCATGGTCCCCATGGCCCGTTCGGCCCCGATGGACCTCATCCTCCGTTCGGCCCCGATGGACCTCATCCTCCGTTCGGTCCCGATGGACCTCATCCTCCGTTCGGTCCGGGTGGCCCCGGCGGTGCGATCGAGTCCGTCATTCGTGACGAGATCAGACCTCTTCCCCCCGATCCCGAAGTCTTCAAGCTGAATAGTGAAGAGCGAGAGATTCAGCACAAGCTCGACCGCATCAAGCGCGATTCGAGCAAAGCAGGCGGCGAGATTTCCGAAGCGACGAAGAAGGAAGTGACGGACCTTGTCACGAAGCAGTTCGATCTTCGTCAGCAGATCCGTCGTAAGCTGCTGGAACGAATCCAAAAGGACTCGAAGAAGATTGAGGAATCGCTGCAAAAGCGCGAGGGTCAAAAGCAACAGCTCATCAACGAGCGAGTGAGCGAGATCCTCGACCCGGGAGCCGTTGACTTCTGACGAACCGTTCGAATTCGAGCATCGAACGGAATCCCAAGGACTGAACCCCCCTTGCCTTCGTCAGAAGCAACTAAAGACCGGTGAGAGCGCCCCAAGCACTCTCACCGGTCTGGTTGTTTCTTGCCAAGCAGAGTTGATTCTTCACCAATCAGGGTGCCACGCCCCACGCTTGCCGTGGGCATGGAATGTGACAACACGCTAGACTTGTCACCGAGGATGAGCACGAGCATGTTCACGCGAGCGTGCCCTAGATGGCTGCACTACTTCTCTTCCTTCTTCTCCTTCTCCCCCGGCAGGCGGTAATCTTTCCACTCGACGATCCTACCGTCTTTCAAGATGAAGAGGCCGATGACGTTGAAGTGGTCGTCCTTCGTGCCGGACTTGGAATAGAAGTTGTCGACTCGTTGATTGATGACGATGTTTCCGATGGCGTGCGATCGGCTGATGTCCCACTGAGCCTTTTGCTTCTTCGCGAGGAACGGAGTGACGAATTTGACGAACGCTTCCTTCCCCTTGATGAGGGGCATGCCGTCGATGACTTGATAGACGATCTTGTCCGAGAGAAACTCCGCGATCTTGTTCGCGTCAAGCGTCGACCAGGCGGCGCAGAAATCGGTCACGAACTTCACGTTCTGTTCTTCGATCTCTTTCAGCTTCGACTCGGGCTCGTCCGCCGAACTCATCGGGGCAAGTCCCAAGAGAAGCCCACCCGCACCGAGCGATGTCCACAGTTCACGTCGCGAAAGTTCCACGAATCACTCCTTCATTTCGACCTGTAGGTCACGCGGTAATCCGTCTCATCATGATCATTCAAACGTACGTTGTCTTTCTTTAACGATTCTGTTACGTTACTCTAAATGAGCTACTCTTTCGCTCACCAAACCAACCTCCACGCACGAGCAACATTAATCCTCGTTCTACGAGAAGACCTGAAGACTTAGCCGAAATTTCTCTTTGTCCGATAAGCGTCAGCTTTGCAGCTGACAACAAATACACGGGGCGATCATCATATTGCGGAGTCGATACATGCTTTTGGGTTCACGATTTTCAGTCATTCGGTTTTACTTTGCGTTGACGCTCACTGGCTTGATAACGCACGCAGTCACATGCCGTTCGGAGGTTACCTCTTTCCGACTCAATAAAGGTCAGTACTTTCTCCAAACAAGTAACACACCACCGACGGCGGCCGCTAGCTATGGCGTTCAAGGAAACGTCTATTTCTCTGATCCCGATGACCTTACGACGGCGGTCGCGGTCGCACCGCCGGGTGTTGCACTTCTCACAAAATTCAATGCTCCGACGGTGTACCAACCCAATTACTCTGTTTCGACATCTGTTGGTTACGGAACACTTGCCAGTCTTGATGCTGCGATTCCGCTCAACACGACGGGAACACTTACCATCAGCGGCGGCACGCTTGGCATGCTGTCAACCACGATCACGACACCTCCCGTCAACCTCTTTTCCGCTGATATCCCCTTCTTCGCCGACAATACTTACGATTTACTCCAAGTAATGAATCCACACGAATCATTTGCCGTTGAAACATCAGAATTTCAGGTTCCCATCGGCGCGAATGAATCGCAGATTTACGTCGGAATATTGCGACGATCGAATAAAGAGGTTGTCTTTTGGTCTTCGGGAGACAACGCTGACTCCGTCACAAACATTCCATCGAACACGTTGCAACCGAACACGACCTATGAAATCCTCATGGGGTATCGCAGCGGACTTTCTACTCCGAACGCGGATTTCAACGGAGCCCCCGCCCTATTCTCTTTCAGCAATGAGACACGCATCATCTTTACCACTTCGGTTCCTGAAGCGTCGACTCTAATGCTTCTCATCATTGGCGCAATAGCATTCGGAACATTCACGCTACGTCCGATGAGCAAAAGATAGTTGTATGTCACGCAGCCCTCTGCGTGACACGGGAAAGCATTCTCACCGAGGTAATCGCGCTGCTTCACCAACCATCCACGATAACCCTTCCATCAATGCTGGGTCGGGACGACCCAGTCTACGGGAAGTGAGATCCCTTACTCCGCGTTTGACGCCACCGTACAGAGGTAGTCCTTGAACTGATCTCTCAGTTTCGACTTCAAGAATTTGCCGGCGGAGGTGCGGGGGATCTCATGGACGAAGACGACGGCGTCTGGGACCCACCACTTGGCGAACATGGTGGAGAGATACTCTTTGATCTCGTCGGCGGAGGCGTGCTTTCCTTGCTTGAGTACGACACAGGCGAGCGGGCGCTCCGCCCACTTGGGATGATTCACCGCGACGACGGCTGCCTCGGCGACCGAAGGATGACCCATGATCGCGTTCTCGAGCTCGACAGAACTGATCCATTCCCCGCCTGACTTGATGACGTCTTTCGCGCGGTCCTGAATCTGAATACAGCCGTTCGGCTCGATCGAAACGATGTCACCGGTCTTGAACCAACCATCCTCGGTGAAGGACGTTTTCGCTTCGGGGTTGTTGTGATACGCCTTCGCGACCCAGGCGCCGCGCACTTCCAGCTCTCCCATCTCTTTGCCGTCCCAAGGGACGATGCCCGATTCATTGCTCGCGCGGACTTCGACGAAGGGAGCGGGGAATCCTTGACGTGATCGCTGCTTGTAGTGTTCGTCGTCGCAGGCACCATCGAGCGAGCTTGGCACGAAACAGACCGTTCCAAGGGGACAGGTCTCGGTCATGCCCCACGCATGCACGACATTCAAATTGTGCCGTTCACGGAAGCCGCGAATCATGCTCACGGGCGCGGCCGAGCCTCCCACGACCATGGCGCGAAGCCGATGCAGGTCGTACTTGTCCGGGTTGGCGTCGAGTATCTGCAGGATGCCAAGCCAGATCGTCGGCACTCCCCCGGTCAGTGTCACCTTTTGACTTTCGAACAAGTGAAGCAAGCTCGGCGGATCGAGGTGTGGACCGGGGAACACTTGCGATGCGCCAAAGAGAGCGCACGCATGAGGTAGGCCCCAAGCATTCGCATGGAACATCGGCACGACGGGCAGGACAACATCAGCCTCGCGCACACCGAGCGTGTCATAGAGCCCCGCCGCCATCGAATGAAGCGAGATCGCGCGGTGGGAATAGACGACTCCCTTGGGCCGGCCTGTCGTCCCCGACGTGTAACACATGGCCGCTGCCGCACTCTCTTCGAGCTCGGGAAGCCTGACGGAACTCCCGTCCGCATCCGCCATCAATTCTTCATAGTTCTTACCGACGGAAATCGGCTTGCCCGACGTCGGTACCACAATGAGATGCTTGACGGTCTTGATCTTGTCTTTAATCGGTTCGAGAAGTGGTAGCAGAATGTCGTCAACAATGATCACCCGATCTTCGGCATGATTGATGATGAACTCTAAATCACTGTGATGAAGCCGCAAATTGAGGGTGTGCAGCACGGCTCCCATACAGGGAATCGCAAAGTAAGCTTCGAGATGCCAGTAATGGTTCCAGCAAAGGGTGGCGACTCGATCCCCCGGCTGAACGCCCAGCTTGGTTAAAACCGCGACAAGTTGCCGGACCCGCTTCCCCATGTCGGCATAGGTATAGCGATGGATCGACTTATCGGTGAGCTGACTGGTGACATGCTTATGTCCGTACATTCTTTCCGCTCGATCAAGGATCGTTTGAATGGTAAGCGGATAGTCCATCATTAAGCCGTGCATGGTTCCCCCTTTTTGAGACGTGCGTGAGGACTATTTGAGCAAAGATTGTGTGAAGGTTCAAAGCGGAAAAGAGACTACCTAAAAGTCGATTTGTTCCGTTTCGAGCAAAGATTCGACAAGGCGGGCTTCATAGATTATCGTCGGGTAGGCCGTCGGTCGCCCGGCAAGTCTTTGGTGTTTCGCTTTCGTTCTGAAAGAGGTTTCCATGCAAGGTTGGTGGATTGCCGACTCCGATTACCCCAGTGCCGATCCCAACGAAGTAGCTCGGGCAATCAGTGAAATCACCGAAGCGGTCACGCTTGTCGACAACGGCGGCTATCTCGGCATCGCACGAGGTGGAACTTATATTTACAGCCAAACGCCCCCCGAGGTTCCAGCCTATCGCGTGGTCGGCTTTATTCCTCCGACACGCCTTGAGAGCATGGGAGACCCGACCTTTTGTGCGGATCATGGAATTCGCTATCCGTATGTGACCGGCGCGATGGCGAATGGCATCGGGTCGGCCGCCATCGTCGAGGCGATGGGCATGGCCGGCATGCTCGGCTTCTTCGGGTCGGCGGGGTTGCCCCTCGATCGAGTCGAGCGAGAGATCGACCACATCCAAGCAACGCTTGGCCCTCGTTCCTACGGCATCAACCTCATCAACAGCCCGGCGGAGCCTGACCTCGAAGCGAACATTATTGACCTGTACCTTCGCAAGGGAGTCAAGCGCATCGAGGCGTCGGCGTTCCTCGCGCTCAGCTTGCCTCTCATCCGGTTCCGCACGCACGGCATCCATCGTGATGCAAATGGACAGATCGTCACGCCGAACCAAGTCGTCGCCAAGGTTTCACGCGTCGAAGTCGCAACGAAATTCTTTTCACCACCGCCGGACGAATTCATCAGCAAGCTCGTTCAAAATGGAGAGCTGACCGAAGAACAGGCAAGCTTGGCTCAGCATATTCCCGTCGCGCAGGATATCACCGCGGAAGCGGATTCGGGAGGACACACCGATAACCGCCCCGCCCTGACGATGATCCCGACGATGCTCGCCCTGCGTGATCGTTTGCAGGTGCAGTACGGTTATCAACAGCGACTTCGCATTGGAGCGGCGGGGGGCGTGGCGACACCCGCTTCGGTCGCGGCAGCATTCGCGATGGGCGCTGCCTACGTTGTCACGGGCACCGTCAATCAATCATGCGTGGAGTCTGGTACATCGGATGGCGTTCGCGCAATGCTCGCCCAGGCCGAACAAGCGGACGTCGCGATGGGGCCGGCCGGCGACATGTTCGAGATGGGTGTCCGGGTGCAGGTTCTCAAGCGAGGAACGCTCTTCGCGATGCGTGGTCAGAAACTCTACGAGATCTACCGCACCTACCCCTCGATCGAAGCGATTCCCGAGGCGGAACGTGCGCCGATCGAAAAGCAACTGTTCCGAACTTCACTCGACGATATCTGGAATCAGACGGCCGAGTATTTCGCTCGCCGTGATCCTAGGCAGCTCCAGCGAGCCGAGCGAGATCCTAAGCACAAAATGGCTCTCGTCTTCCGCTGGTACCTCGGTCAATCATCCCGCTGGGCGATCACTGGCGAACCAACCCGCCAAGCCGACTACCAGATCTGGTGCGGCCCGGCGATCGGCGCGTTCAACGAATGGGTGAAGGATACATTCTTATCACCCGTCGAGAATCGGCGCGTCGTCACTGTGGCATACAACCTGCTATACGGCTCTGCCGTCATGTCGCGAGCCGCCGCCCTTCGCGCCCAGGGAGCCGTTTTGCCCGAGGCCGCTCTACAGGTCAGGCCGCTTCCGCTCGAGGAAATTTTGCAGCGCATCCAGCCCGCCTGGGCCGAAGCGTAACCTCTACTCTCCAAACCCTCAGGGGGAAGCTTTCCCTCCTTTCGATGAGTCGGAGTGCGCGCCGCGTATTTGCTGGTCTCCGTCAGGCGGCGCGATGTTTTTGTTAAAATGGTGACTCTGAGTGGTGATTTCCGCCTCCCGACATCATAACTTTCGTTCGGGAAAAGGTGACTCTTTCGCTTTCCGGCAATCGATGTATCGTAAGGGCTCGCCGTAGTCGGCAAGTGACGAACTCGGATGGAAAGAAGGTCGCCCGGATCGCCATGAAGCGAAAGAAGTCTCGCGAGAACTTGGCCATCGTCGGGTGGCGGGAATGGGTCGCGCTCCCAGAGCTCGGGATCACCGCCATCAAGGCCAAGGTCGACACGGGAGCCCGTTCCTCCTCGCTCCATGCCTTTGACGTCGAGGAGTTCAAAAGGGACGGAAAGATCTTTGTTCGATTTCGGGTCCACCCTTTGCAGAGGAATCCGAGAGCGTTCGTCGAGTCAGAGGCCGAGCTTCTGGAATATCGGCATGTGAAAAGTTCGGGGGGTCACGAAACCCTTCGCCCGGTGATCGTGACGACCATCGAATTACTCGGGCAAAAGTGGAGTATTGAGCTAACCTTAGCAAGTCGCGATACGATGGGTTTTCGAATGCTGATCGGGCGACAGGCTCTGCAGCGCCGGTTCCTTGTGGACTCGGGGCGATCGTTTCAGGGAGGGAAGTGGAAGCAGCGATGAGCACCTCAGCAGATGGACTGACCTCCGATGACGTTGGGGAACTTCCCGAAGCTCCCCGCCGCCCCATGAAAATCGCGATCCTTTCGCGAAAAGCGTCTCTCTTTTCGACGCGCCGCCTGCGCGAAGCGGGCGAAAGTCGGGGCCATGAAGTCCACGTCGTCGACTACTTGCGCTGCTACATGAACATCACTTCCTTTCGTCCCACGGTCATCTACCAGGGAAAAGAGCTGATCGGTTTCGACGCCGTCATCCCTCGTATTGGTGCTTCCAAGACCTTTTACGGCACCGCCGTCGTTCGCCAGTTCGAAATGATGGGTGTCTTCACGACGAACGAATCTCAGGCGATCAGCCGGGCCCGCGACAAGCTCCGCTGCCTTCAGCTCCTGGCGCGGCAGGGACTCGGCCTGCCGGTGACGGGATTCGCGCACTCCACGAAAGATACTGAAGGGCTCATCAAAACCGTCGGCGGCGCTCCACTGGTCATCAAGCTTCTTGAGGGAACTCAGGGCATCGGCGTTATTCTGGCGGAGACGCAGCAAGCGGCCGAGGCGGTCATCGAGGGCTTTCGTGGACTCGATGCGAACATCTTGGTTCAGGAATACATCAAGGAAGCGGGTGGATCGGATATTCGGTGCTTTGTCGTGGGAGGGAAAGTGGTAGCGGCCATGCGCCGAACCGCCAAACAAGGGGAGTTCCGGGCGAATATTCACCGGGGGGCGTCGGCCGACAAAGTGAAGCTTTCCCCCGAAGAACGGAGCATTGCCATCCGGGCTGCCAAGGCGATGGGACTCAGCGTGGCGGGGGTCGACATCCTTCGTTCGAATCACGGACCGGTCGTCATCGAAGTCAATTCATCCCCAGGTCTTGAAGGAATCGAGTCGGCCACTGGAGTCGACGTCGCGGGCAAAATTATCGAATTCATTGAGAAATATGCCGCCCCCGGCAAGACGCGCGATCGAGTTGAAGCATAGATCCCTACCCGTCGCGGTCGCCACCGAACCTTCTTCGGGTTCCCCCTGAATGAAAGAGGAAGTGCGCCGCCTGTTTAATTCCTTTTCATCCGCAGGGTTTGCCCTGTCCTTCTTTCCCCTCGTATTTTCAAGGATTTAACTCGCATGGCGTGATTGTTTGTCTAGACTCGACAAAAGTTGTGTCGTATGATCACAACGACGAAGGTAGGTCCGCGCGTCCGATGAGAGGGAGCAACGCGTTCTAGGGAATGAGCTCTGGGGACGGGTAGCAACGTCCCGCTTCCGGATCCGGTAAGTTGAGTCCCACTCCCAAACATGTCTTGATAGTCAGCCGATCGACTCGCCACGCGTGCCGCCGCGGCTCAACATCGAGTCTCTCCTTCCACCAGTACCTCGGAAAGCCTCGGTCTTGTCTGGCTCGGCCCGGGATATTCCCTGTCGACTTAACCCGCGACTCGGTCGATGCCCTTTTCAAGTATGACGGGTTTGTGTGTGCGAGAGGTTCTGTTCGATGTCGAAGAAACTATTTGTCGGTGGGCTTCCTTGGGCGACTACGTCCGAAGAGCTCGAAGAAATTTTCGCTGCGCACGGCTCCGTGGTGACCGCCAAGGTCATTACTGACCGTGTAACCGGCAAGTCTCGGGGCTTCGGGTTCGTGGAGATGGACTCGTCCGATGATGCAGACAAGGCGTTGCAGGCACTCAATGGAACAGAGTATGCCGGCCGTACGATCACGGTAAATGAAGCTCGTCAACGCGCCGGTGGTGGTGGCGGAGGCGGCGGCGGTGGATACGGCGGTGGAGGTGGTGGCGGCTACGGCGGCGGCGGAGGCGGCGGCCGTGGTGGTTACGGTGGCGGCGGCGGCGGTGGTCGCGGCGGCTACGGTGGTGGTGGCGGCGGAGGCCGAGGTGGCTACGGCGGGGGCGGCGGTGGACGCGACCGAGGTGGCGATCGGGGCGGCGGATACGGCGGTGGTCGTGGCGATCGCGGCGGCAACTACTAAGCCCCCTGCTCTTCCTACTTGGTGAGTCATCTCACCCTTATCACGAAAAAACGAACGGCGAGTGGTTCATCCGCTCGCCGTTTTGATTTGGGGGGGAGCCAATTAATTCGATAGTGTAACGAGTATGAATACTGCAGTATGAACAGAGTCGATCATCATGCCGCCAAGGAAATTAAAGCCACCGAAATCTCCACTCGATGGCAAACAGTATGACTACTATCGCCGGGTGCCATGCCCACGCTTGTCGTGGGCATGTTTTGAGCAATAAGTTTATCGAGAATCAAAATATTGCTTTGCCCCTGCTGTCACGATACCTCGCCTTCGCAATCACGCATGTCCACGCGAGCGTGGACATGGCACCCTCACTTTGAATGACCCCACCCATCCCTTTCATCGGTACGGCAGGATCTTGCTCAGGATCGAAAAGTGCGAGCATTGAACGATTCGGCCACTTCTGAGCCGGCTGTATTCATGCGACCGGCCGAATGTCGAGCATAGAACCCGCTTCATGAACTCCGCCCCGTGAAGTCCATCGAGGTCTGTCACCGGGGGACAATTTTCCGTCCGTTCGGTGTTAAAGTGAAAAGCAAAAGTGCTCATGGCCTCACCTACTCCTTCAACAACAAGTAAGCATCGTCACAGATGCCTGACCCTTGATCGCCAAAGATAGATACGGCCAAATCAGAATCGGATAACACCCGTTTGGATTAAGAACGGAACAGATGACGCGGACGTAACGGCGAGCGTTAAGCTGCCGTAAAAGACGGGCGATCGAGATGCATTTCTGACACGTTTGTTAGCCAAGAGCTGTCGGGAAAGACGACTTTGCGCGAGCCAGGGTTTCAACGATCCGCTTGGACAGCTACCCGTCGAATCGATTGCCCAGCACCTGGCACTTCTGTTAGGATTAGGATGCTGGTCGCACAAATCGTGTGGAAGGTCTGAGAACGAGTAGGAAAAAGGCGATGAACATCGAGCTTCCGCAAGACCTTCAGGAATTCGTTTCTGATGCCATTCGAAAAGGTATCGTGAAAGATGAATCGGAAGCAATCGTTGAAGCCCTTCGGCTTTGGCGTGACATCGAATCAGATTGGACGGACGAAGATGAGGAAAACCTTCGGCAATCCGTCCATCAAATCTGCGATGCACTCGATCGTGGAGAGCTTAGAGGCCGAGACGCTTCCGATGTCTTCGCCGAAATTGAACAAGAGAATGCAAAGCACCTCGGTGAAAACCGACCCTCATGAAACATGTCGTAATCATGCCACAGGCGGAGCAGGATCTCCGTCTCATCAACAACTATATTCTTCGAGATAATCCGCGAGCAGCCAGTCGTTTCATCGCTCGGATCAAACGAGCGTGCTATTCGCTATCCAATGTACCGTTTCGAGGAACGGCCCGCGATGACATTCAGCCCGGCGTTCGCCAAATCGTCGAACACAAGTATCGCATCATTTATCGAGTTACTACTGATGCGGTCCAGATTCTTCGGGTTGTTCATGGTGCACGAGACTTCCGTAAACTTTAAAGACTCTCGCGATTGTCAACGACGTCGAACAAATGCGAAAGCCGCTACGCCTAACGCACATGTCACGATGCTTGTTGTTTCCGGCACCACGGTGAGCGTGCCCGCTGTCTGCAAGTTGAAGGAATAGTTGTTCGTCACAGCGTTTTGATCGGCGATGCTGTCTGAGTTGAAGTAGTCTTGCATGAACCTGTAATGCCCCGGTCCAAGCGTCTGCCCTGAAAAGATGAAATTCCCATTGTCTAAGTTGATGGCGTCAACGGCGGCCGAATAGGTGAGGACCGCAGAATCAAGGACGGTGAAGCTCATGTTCACGTAGAAGTGAGAGTAAGCCATTGACGGCGAGGCTGGAATGGTCGGGTAGATTTGATCGCTCAGCGTGAAGAGGCCAGACAGACTCGACGTTCCAAACGTAAGCGTTTCCGTCGTCGATGAATTTCCGATAGGGTTCGTGAACCCTTTGACATTATAGATCTCGATGGGCGATACCGAAAACGAGCGTTGGTAAAGCGGGCGATGCCAACCCGAGTCGCTGTACGAAGTGTTGCCCACCACTTGGTTGGAACCCGAATAGTTCACCGCCCCATTGACCTGCGCAATAAGGCTTGTGACGACGACGGCTGCTTGAAGACTATTCGTGATGAGCATGATGCAAGTGATGATAAATACCTTGCGATTCATAACGACGATCCCCCTACTTATCCGATATGCAGACCGGAAAACTTTGACGGCCTTTCGGCATAAAACGCGGATTTGCGTTTCTTTACGGTAGCCGAGCCAATGTCGGTTCACAATAGCCCATCGCCTGAAATCGAAGTCCCTGGAAGAACTATTGAGAATGGATTCTCAAAAATGAGGCATTCCGGCTTGATGCTCCTCTTGGCTGTTTGATTCATTTGGGAGGTAATACGAAGCATTGAAAGAATCTAGCGTCAATTGCGGGTGGCCATGACAACTCGTTGTCATGGTTGCGAAGCAACAAGAGGGTTGGGCATTACGGCTTCTGGTTCTCGATCATTGAATTGGCGAGTCGCTACCTACACTTGTGTGAGCACGCGATACGTAGATAACTTTTTATCGGAATCGTTGAGTTCCGTGCGAATAATCACAGTTCCTAGCTGCTCCCAAAGAAAATGAGCGATTCTGTTCGGAATCTCCGATCCCGCATGGCGGATTTCCGTCACCAGTTCATCCTCACCCCGAATGGAGCAAAGTCGAATTTGCATCGATTCCGTGTTTCCGCCTGACTCCGAATCTTTCGAAATGCATTTCTTAAGCTCGGCATATCGAACATGTTTCCACGGCCATTCGATCGGTTCTTTTCCCCCAGTCACAAACGGAAGCCGAACAGTTTTCGCGACAGGATTGATGGTTAAATCAAAATGCCCGGCGTTCAGGGCATACTTACGCTTTAGCGCGGATCGAAGAGCCATTGCGACTACGACAGACCAAAGACCTAGTGCGACCCATAAAGGCGGATGAAACCCAAATAGAAAAACTGTTGGCACACACACGATGATCGGAGCAAACATCAAACTGTAACAAGCCTTTCCCATGGCGGTTACCGTATGTGGCATCCTTACGCGAAATTGACCGACCTCATCAACGAACGTCTCGACTTCTTCCTCGAAGAATGTCTGACCGCGAGTCCATCGAACAAATGCGTGGATGATGATTAGTGAAATCGCCAGCATTGGAACGTTAAAGGGGAGGAGGAACAGCGGCAAAAATATATCCGCTCCCTCAATTCCACGAATGAGCACCGAGTCTGAGAAATTCACTGGATTGAAATAGACTTCGACAGGAGTGCCGGGCGGATGTGTTTTCACATACCGTTCAGCATATTCAGATGATGATGAGCCGTGATTGCCGTAGCGGTAGCGATTGCCACTGTAATTCTTACCTTGGACCTGATAATCGTAGTTGACGACAACTCGGAATGCCGTGAAGTCTACACCATGATCAATCGACACATTACTGCGAGTGATAACACCCGTGGTGGATATGAACCGACAAGTCGGGATCTGTCTGAGAATTGGTCCAATAAAGGCAAAATCAATACCGACCGTTACCGCAACCCAAATTGCCGCGAACGCGATAAGAACGATCCAGGAAAGTATGTTCCGATCCGACGAATGCTGTTTCCTATCAGAATCCTTGTCAGTCATATCGAGTTCTCATCCCCATCTGAGTAAAAGACATGTTCAAGGGGCGAACCCTTGAACATGCCACCCAATGCATTGTAGTTGAGAAGTCATCGCAAAGATCGCAGTCGTAATTGAATCAACCAAGGCGAATCGGTTGTGTGTAATAATTCTTCATTGTGCCAATTGGGCGACGATTCGATGAGGTGGATCAGGGACCACGCAAGACCAAAACAATCATCATCACTAATAGGGAAAAGATTCATGAGAACCCGGGCCTCTTCGACAGAAACCGGTGACTCAATCTTCTCTAATGCGTCGTGCCATTCTTTGATTTGTTCGATGCCAGATTTTGAACTAGGTACCCTCCCTTTGCTTAGAAGATTTACAATTTCGGGACGCATGCTAATTCAGCCTTATTCATCGCCTCCTCGTGCCATCAGGTTACACGAGGAGAGCGGTCGCGAATAGAATTCACCGATCAATACGCCTTTGCAAACACCACGCGTTTGTTGCTTGGCTTGCCGGTGAAGATGCATTTGCCGGGTTCTTCGGGACCGGCGAGGGGAATGCAGCGGGCGGTGACTTTCAGTTCCTTGAGCTTCTCTTCCACTGCGGGATCGTCGGCCCAATGGGCGAGGGCGAAGCCGCCATGAATCTCGGGCTTATCGGGATTCTTCGGAGTGAAGTACGCTTCGAACTCGACGAGTGAATCGACGGGATGCATCACCGATTCACGAAGCGCGGCTGCTTTATTAAAAAGACTCGTCTGTATGTCATCGAGCGTCTTTGCCACCGTGGCAACGAATTCGTCTCGAGGCACAGCCTTCTTTTCCTTGGGGCCTTGATCACGCCGGCCGACAAAGACCGAGTTCGATTGAATATCGCGCGGCCCAACTTCGACGCGGAGCGGCACACCTTTCTTGATGTGTTGCCAGACCTTGTCACCGCCACGAATGTCGCGATCATCCACTTCGACCTGAATCTTGCCGTCGAAGTACGGAACATGACGAAGTTCATTCGCCAGATCGTTGACGTATTCCAAAACCCCCGAACGCTCAGAGGCATCTCGATAGATCGGAAGGAGCACGACATGCTTCGGCGCCAAGCGGGGTGGAAGCACGAGGCCGTCATCATCGGAATGGACCATGATGAGCGCACCGATCAAGCGGGTCGATACACCCCATGACGTCGTCCACGCGAACTCCTGCTTCCCTTCGGCATTTAAGAATTGAATGTTCGACGCCTTGGAGAAATTCTGCCCTAAAAAGTGGCTCGTACCGGCTTGCAGCGCTTTGCGATCCTGCATGACCGCTTCGATGCAAAGCGTATTCACCGCTCCGGGGAATCGCTCCGCAGGAGTCTTCTCTCCCTTGATGACCGGCACCGCCATCACGTTCTCGGCGAAGTCGGCATACACATCAAGCATCTTCATCGTTTCTTCGAGTGCTTCCTCCTTCGTCGCGTGCGCGGTGTGCCCCTCCTGCCAAAGGAACTCAGCCGTTCGGAGAAAAACGCGTGGACGCATTTCCCAACGAACGACGTTCGCCCACTGGTTGATAAGAATCGGCAGATCGCGATACGACTGCACCCACTTCGCATAGGTCTCGCCGATAATCGTCTCACTCGTCGGCCGAACGACCAGCGGCTCCTCGAGCGGGCCGGCTGGTTTAAGCCCTCCTTCCCCATCGGGTTCGAGACGGTGATGCGTCACCACCGCGCATTCCTTCGCGAATCCCTCGACGTGCTGCGCCTCGCGCTCAAAGAAGGAAAGCGGAATGAAGAGCGGGAAGTAGGCGTTCACGTGCCCAGTCTCTTTAAACGCCCGGTCGAGCACGCGCTGCATATTTTCCCAGATACCCCAGCCCCAAGGCTTAATCACCATGCAGCCGCGCACGGGGGAATTCTCCGCGAGATCCGCCCCCTTCACCACCTGTTGGTACCACTCCGGGTAATCTTCCTCGCGGGTCGGCGTGATAGCGGTCTTGGCTGCTTGCTTGGCCATGATTTCCTCTTCTGGTTCAGTTTCTCATCCGTGACGGTGAGGCTTTATTTTCGTCATTTTCGAGAAATGACCAACCCCAACGGGCCCGAATGACCTCGATTTTCACGGCAAGTGAAAACCATGATCTACGGCGATGTGGAATGTTTGACAACCAGGAGTGACATGAGAACCGATTCGTTCACCGTCTCCCCCAATGACAAAGGCATGGCATCTTTCATCGACACCATGCCTTAGGTTCAAAAGAATTGCGAAGAGATGCTACGGGCTGGCCGGCTTGGTCTTCGCGACATGCTCGTCATAACGCTTTTGCAACTCGCGCCAATCGGTTTGAATGATGCCGTTATCCGCGAAATACTTGATCACGTCTGGATCTCCCCAGAGCTTCGCTTCCCAGCCTCGAGTCCGAGCGGTGCCGGTAATTTGGCGAGTCGTTTCGGTTTCGATGGAGGGGTGAAAGATAATCTGTGTGAGACCTGGTTGAAGTGATTCGATGAGAGCAAGCGTTTGCGATTTCTTCTCATCGTAATCCTTTGCGCTACCGCCGATCACATAGAAATCGTCAACTTTCGGCCCTTCATGTTTCTCCATCAATTCCACATGCTGCGGGGTGATCGGCGTCCCTTCTTTTCGTAATCGCGCGACAAGCTTCTCGGACGGAGCCGGAACGAACGCGGGCACTTTGTAGTCTTTCGCTACCTTCAAATAGGCCTCGATGAAGTCGGGGCGAGCGAAGACCGTCCCCATATGGCTATCGATATGGCTTGGCTTGAATCCAGCCGCGATCGCCTTCTCAAACTGTGCTCGAATCTCCTTCTCCACCTGGTCCGGCTTCGCGCGAAGGGCCGTCACGACGGTCGAATTGTGCAGGTAGCCTGACTTATCGATGAGACCCGGCACGTCGGAAGGATCGCTCACGGAGCCCCAGCGATAATACTTCCATTCGCTATTCAGCGTGACATGTAGGCCGACATCGTACTGCGGATTTTGTTTGCACCAGTCGGCGAATTCATTGAACCAAGGACAGGGAGCCATTGCCGAGCAGGAGAGATAGTGTTTGCCCGGAAGCGATACCTTGGCCGCTTCATTGGCTTCGTAGCACATCCCGATATCGTCGGCATGAAGGATCAGCACCTTCTTGTCCGCCGGAAAGCCGAGCTTCTCGGCCTGCGTTTCCGCATTGGCCGGGCATTCCATCGAGAGTAACGTCACACACAATCCAATGCAGAAATAGGTCCTCAAACGTCCGAACACCGACGATCTCCTTAAAACTCAGATTCACATGGAATGCCTCTATTGTCTCCATCGACGATCACGATGAAACGACGAAGTGGAAAAATGTCATCCCGAGCGTTGGTGAGTATCTCATCGCGAGAACTGGCCGCGAGAGATTTTTACCGACTCTTTGCGATGGGGTCGGTCCAAAGCTACGCTAGCATGGGTCTGCGTCCGTACTAAAGACGGTTGCCGAATCGTTTCTGAGTCGAGAAGGTATAACTCATGCTGAGTCGTCGTTCCTGCTTCCTAGCGGTCTTTTGCGTTGTCGTCATCACTCCCAACCTTTTCGCGCAGGCTGTCTCGAATTCAAAATATCGGCAAGAGGACAAGTTCCGCCAACTGGAAGAGATCTTGCCGACGCCGGGAGAGACACGCACGGCCTCGGGCGCGCCTGGCCCAAAGTATTGGCAGCAGCGGGCGGACTACGAAATTGCGGTCGAGATCGACGATGATAAGCAGAGACTCATCGGTACGGAAACCATTACCTACACGAACAACTCACCTGATCCCCTCAGCTATCTTTGGCTGCAACTTGATGCGAACATCTTCGCGAAGGATTCGGATTCACGACTGACGGCGCCCGCCCCTCCTCTCGACAAGGTCGAGTTTCAAGCGATGGAAGGGCTCAAGCTACAACAAACCTTCGACGGCGGAATGAAGGTCACCGAGGTGAAGGACGCGACCGGCAATCCCCTCAAACACACCATCGTGAAAACGATGATGCGAATTGATCTTCCCAAGCCTCTACTTCCGGGCGAGTCAACCAAGTTCTCGATCGCGTGGAATTACGCCATCAACGATGCCACGCTCATCATGTCGCGCACGGGTTTTGAATATTTCGCGGAGGATAAGAACTACATCTACGAGCTTGCCCACTGGTTCCCGCGCATGGCAGCGTACACCGATTCGACGGGCTGGCAACATAAACAGTATCTCGGTATGGGGGAGTTCACGCTTGAGTTCGGCAATTATCTGGTTCGAATCACCGTCCCCGAGGATCACGTCGTCGGTGCCTCAGGGGTCCTCATGAATCCAGAGGAGGTCCTCACGGCAACACAGAGAGAACGCCTCGAACAAGCGAAGAAAGCCTCGAAACCAGTCTTTATCGTGACCCCCGACGAAGCGAAAGCAAACGAGACGCATAAACCAACCGGCAAGAAGACGTGGATCTACAAAGCCGACAACGTCCGCGACTTCGCGTTTGCTAACTCACGAAAGTTCATCTGGGATGCGCAGCAGCACTCGATCGACGGCAACAGTGTCATGGCGATGTCACTTTATCCCAAGGAGGGAGAACCTCTTTGGAGTAAGTTTTCCACGCCGGCGATCATTCACACACTCAACGTCTACTCGAAGTACACGTTCCGGTATCCCTATCCGACTGCCATTTCCGTGAACGGGCCGGTCGGAGGAATGGAATACCCAATGATCTGCTTCAACGGCCCCCGTCCCGAGAAAGATGGGACGTATTCGAAAATCACCAAGTACGCCCTGATCAGCGTCATCATCCATGAAGTCGGCCATAACTTCTTTCCGATGATCGTCAATTCCGACGAACGCCAATGGACATGGATGGATGAAGGAATCAATACGTTTCTTCAGTACCTCTCTGAGCAGGAATGGGAGGAGGATTATCCCTCCCGCCGTGGCGAGCCGAAGGATATTGTCGATTACATGAAGAGCACGAATCAGGTGCCGATCATGACGAACTCGGAGTCGATTCTGCAGTTCGGGAACAACGCCTACGCGAAGCCAGCCACCGCCCTCAATATCCTTCGAGAGACGATCCTCGGACGCGAACTCTTCGACTTTGCGTTCAAGGAATACGCTCGACGTTGGATGTTCAAACGGCCACAACCCGCGGACTTCTTCCGAACGATCGAGGATGCCTCGGGTGTTGACCTCGATTGGTTCTGGCATGGCTGGTTCTACACCACCGATCACGTGGATGTCTCGATCGAAAATCTTCGCCTCTTCACACCCGAAACGTCAGACCCCGATATCGACAAACCCAAGGCGAAGAAGGAGCGAGATGCGGAACCGACTACTCGTTCTGAGGAAAGGAACAAACCACTTCCCAAACTGGTCGATCAATTCCCTGAACTAAAAGACTTCTACAACACGTTCGACCGCCTCGATGTGACGCCTAAGGAACGAAAAGCGTACGAAAAGCTTTTGGAGGGACTTTCCGACAAGGAAAAGGAACTCCTGAAAATGACGACTCAGTTCTACATTGTCGATCTAAAAAATGTTGGAGGTCTCCTGAGTCCTGTCATTATCAAGATTAGCTTTGCGGATGGGTCCCTCGAGGAACTGCGTATTCCGGCTGAGATCTGGCGATTCAACAACAGGGAAGTTTCCAAACTCATCATGACCGACAAGGAGATCAAGAGCCTCGAACTCGATCCTCACCTCGAAACCGCGGATGCTGACGTTCAAAACAACCACTTCCCGCGAAAGGTGATCCCTTCTCGCTTCAAGATGTTCAAGGAAGAAAAGCAAAAGAATGACATGCAGCACGCTCAGGAACCCGT
>JAIEPU010000133.1 GCA_019748235.1 bacterium | reverse complement strand
TACATCTTCCAATGCTTCCAATCGGTCTCGTTGTCGCCGCCACGGATCGCGAAATCAAATGGCTGAGTAGCCGCCTCTAGGGTTCCGACAAATCGGTCCTTCGTATCGACGCTAGCAACCATTGATGAAGCGGGGGGGCGCTGACCGTCACTGAATCGATATTCGATGAAGATTCGATCGGGGATACGGCCTTTCACATCGACTGAGGCGGTGAATGGATCACCCTTCGCCATTCGTTCGGGGAAATCGATCTTGGCGAATATCGTTCGTTTCGGCCATTCCAGTGACGTGAAGGGATAGACCAGCCGCCGCACGGCAACATATGCCCCAAAAGGATCGAGCGCGACGAGCAGAAGTGCGATTAAAGCAGTAGCGATCAGCCATCGATTCGCCGACGAACGAGGCCGGTCGTTGACGATGTCATCAAAATTGAGGTCACGAGTTTGATCGAGAGCGCGCCGCACCACCGCCCGACGGAGTACCGTCGAACCGGCAAGCCGGTCCTCAACTTCACGATCGAAGGAAACGGTCGAACTTAACGACTCCTCAAGCTCCGGATGCATCCGTTCGATGCGAAGTGCGAGGTGCAGGTCGCTAATCCGCACGCCGAGGGGAATAATCAGTCGGCGTAAGGCTGTCCATGCGAGGACTCCACCGATCGCGATCAGGAGTATCAATCGCAGTTCGGAAGATACATGAAACGTCCAATCGAAAAGTCCCGCGGCCGCGACCCCTATCAGAGCGACGATTACGAGCCAGGAGACGCCCGACCAAACGATGACGCGGCGGATGCGCTGCCGCGCTCCTTTCAGTCGATCCTGTAGCTCCGCGATCATCCGGACTCCCCATTCTCTGGCATCGACTTACATCATGCTTCGCCGTTTACGAAGTATCCACTCGATCCCAAGCAGTGTCACCACGAGGATGAGCACCGGCCATTTGTTCCAAAGCTCAACCGGCGGATCGGTATGAAGGGCGACCTTTCGACCGGCCGGCAGATGAGAAAGTAACGATCTGGCATCGTTGATACGGTGATACTTGCCCCCCGTGACATCGGCGGCGATCTTCAATTCCGGCTCATTCATTTGTACCCGATCGAGTTCCCCCGGCGGAGGAACGACCGTGAATTCCAGGGGTTCGATCCCCTCGATCAAGGGAGAGGTCAGCCGAACGCGATAGGTCCCGTCCTCAGTATTGTTGAATACCCCCTCGTAGACAGATTGGCCGTTGCCACGCCTCGCCAGTTCCACGTTTCGTGACGTTCCATCGGCCCGATCGATTGTAACCGCGACTTTGCTGTCTCCCTGTCCGATCAGTGACTCGTCGAGAAGTCGAACGATGATTTGGGCCGGGTCGCCGCGACGGTATCTTCGGCGATCAACAACCATTTCGACCGCGCGATTCTTGCCGAGTAGTTTTGAACGGCTGAGCAGCCGGACCGCTTGGATCCAGTAGCGAGCGAAATAGAGATCCTCCACTCTGTTCCGCCAGCGCCAGGTGCCGGTGAAGCCTTGAAAAAAAGTCCGTCCCGCACCAAAGAACTGCGTGGCGATGATGGGGACGGGCTTGCCGTCGGCCGTGGATGAAGGATGGACTGCCAGTACGGTGGCGGCCGGCTTCGACTTCTCGATCTCGGTGAACCAGTAGGCTCCCGGTAACTGATCGAGAATCGAGAGGCTTTCCGATTCGTCGTTCGCGAAACGGAAGATCGGACTCACCTTTCCTTCTAGTGTGAGCTGCGGGCGAAAGGCGTCGTTGGTTCCGTTCGATGGGTTCGCGCTCAAGGATGCGCCGAGTTCCACCGGAAGGAGTTCTTGAAGAGGAGTATCGCGATAAGCGCGAGGGTTGTATTCAGGTCCGGCGATAAAGAGAAGTCCCCCGCCTTTCACACGAACGAAGTCTCGAAGGTTTTCGATCTGTGCCGCGCTCAGAAGAGTCGGCGCGACATCGCCGACGATGACGACGTCAAATTTGAACAGCTCATCGCGCGTGGTGGGGAAATAGCCAACGGCTGTCCTATCCTCGGCAAGGTACTCCGGATCCGCGTCCGACAACAGGACCGAAAGCTCGATGGTCTCTTCCCGTTCAAGTAACGCCTTCAAGAATCGGAATTCGTAACGGGGATACGCTTCAACGTACAAGACGCGAATCTTCTCCTTGATCGCTTCGATTCGACGTTCAACGTGATTGTTGTCCTTTGCAATCTCACGGGAATCGACCGGGATCGTGATCTCATACACATCGCTTCCCGGTTCAGACGGGCGGAAACGAAGCTCCACATTAACCGACTCGGCACCGGGAGGAATGGTGACCGGCTTCTCGTCGATTACCTCGCCCGAACCTTTCTTGCCGAGGCGAATCGTCGTCTTATCCCCAGCGACTCCGCGACCGGCCACTTTGACTTGAAAGGTGACCAGATCTCCCACGAATACCGTTTCGTCGACCAATAGATCACGAATCTCCCAATCCTTGACTTCCCCCGGATCGCCAACCCCAACCGTGAATAGCGGAATGTTCTTCCGAGCCGCGTACTGGGCGGATTGGGTGATCGATTCTCCCTGCGTATTCACTCCGTCGGTGACAATCACCACCGCCGAAGGGGGCGTGCCACGAAGACTGTTCAGCACGCTTCGCAGGTTCGACCCGATCTTACTTTCTCGCCCCTCCGCTTTGATCTCTTTCAAATCGCCAAGGAATTTGTCGACCTCAATCGCATCGATGTACGTTCCAATGAGCCTGGGATCGGTCGATTGGGCGAAGAGCTGTATCTTGTGTTGCTTGGTCAACTCGCGAAGGGGTGCTCCGTTATCCGCCGATAGCCAGTCCTTCACCTGATCCAATCGAGACTTCTCCGCAGGAGCGGAGCTTTCCTTCATCGCTTGGTCATGGATCGACATACTCTCGGAGTCGTCCACGAGAAAGACGAGGTAGGGCAATCCCGTCCGATCGATAACCAGTTCGAGCGTCCCGATCATCATCACGACGAGGCCGACGACGAATAGACGAATGATGCCCAGCGTGAAGCGATATCGCCTGGAGGCAGAACGGGATTCTCGAAGATAGATTCCAACGACGAGCAGGACGGCGAAAACGACAAAGAGAAAGAATACCCAGTCCGGCCAGCCCAGCGCATAACGAACATGCCATTGGGTATCTTCACCGGCGGCCACCGGCTCGATTCCCATCAGCTTCTCGAAATACCGCCTGAGTTCGATGAACATTTGAATGACCGAAAAGGTTCCTCTCGATTACGCCTTTGCCATCGCTTGCCGATTGCCGAACCACCACGCCAGAACCGGTTCGAGCAACACGAGAAAAAGAACGGCATACAAAATGGGACGATGAAGCGAACTCCCCGCCGATGCCGACACGGCAGGAATCGGCTCGTCACTTTCCAGTTGATTGAGCAGCCGGAACTTCCAACCGGCAAACGTTCCCTTGAGTTCGTCATCGCCCAGCTTGCTCAGATCACTTTCGACCGGCCAAGTGTTTACGGCGACGTCCCAGGTCTGATTCACCGGGGGGCCAAGCTGGGCCCGGTATATGCCGGAGCGATTTGTGTCGGTAAAGATCGCTCGAGAGATTCCCTTTTCAAGCGCCGGCTTGACGGAAGTAGGAGTCGCCGGCGAGCCTTGAGCATTTGCGAGGAGGGGCGGAGTGAAACTTACGGTGGTATCCGCCGAACCATCGGGAAGGCTGAGTTCAATCGGATCGCCGACGCGAACTTCATCGCGACGAACACGTCCGGCGGCGAGAATCTGCACGAGCTGCTGCATGATCGGGAGATAGCTTGGTGAAATCGCCCAGGTGTTCCATTCCAGATCCGCGCTCGTCGTAACGACCCCCACTTTTCCTAATCCGAAGTTCGCGATGACGAGGGCCGGCTCTCCCGTGTCATAGGCAAGCGCGACCTCCGCCGTGGACTTTTCAGGAAGCTTCGCCTTCACGTGACGAAATATCCTGGACGTCACCAGGCCGGCTTCCTCGTGATCGCGAAAATCAGCGACTAATGGGTGGGCATAACCCTTGGGATCAAACGTGTGCCCCGGACTGTCCGGCTTTGGCTCTTCGCTTAACGAGAGAAGCTCGACGGGAAGCAGCCCCTTCCCCTCTGCGAAGAGGACGCGGTTAAACGCATTCAAATTGGTTTGGCTGCCGAGAAAAAAGATGACTCCGCCACCCCTTCGAACGAAGTCAGAGATCGTCTTGGACTCTGCTTCAGTGAGCTGCGCGACATTCGCGAGTACCACGATGTCCCAGCGGTCGAGGTTTTCTTCCAGCAAGTCTGACTCGAGTTTGACACCGACGTGAACAAAGTCGGGCGTACCGTCTTCTCGCACGGGAGCAAGCGCCACTCGCAAGTAATCCGTCTCTGACTTGAAGGGTTCGCCCGAGGGTTGACCGTCGATGACGAGCACGCGAAGTGATTCTCTGACGCGAGCAATGAGGAAACGCGAATTATCCGTCGAAAGCGAGTCAGATCCCGCTTTGATTTCAATCGCAGTGTCACCCGCGCGCGTCAGCGTTGGCGAGAACGTGATGAACTTTGATTCACCTGCCTCCAGCGAAACGGACTGCGTGGCTTCAACTTGATCATCGACGTGAAGTTCGACCGTGACATTGTTCTCTTGATTGCGGCTGTAGTTGGTGATTCCCGCGCGAATGACAACGGGACGTCCTTGGATCGCGACAGGATCAATTTGGTGAATATCGGTTACGGCAACGTTCGGGCTAGCGGCACCGCTGGTATCGAGGATCGTGAACTCAGCTTGCTCGGAAAGATCGACCAGTCGGCGTTTTAGTTCGTTGACATCGGCACGGTCCCCCTCACCTAACCAAGTGCTTCGCTGCATATCGGTGATGAGATAGATCTGGCGACGGGACACCGGTGATGCTTTGCAGATCTGTGCCAAAGGCTCCGTGATTTGCTCGATGCGCGCCGTACCGTCCCAGGGAGTGATGCCGTCGACCTCATCGGCCACGGCGACGAGGTAGGGGCTCGCATCGCCGACGAGAACCGTGGGAGGGGATGTCATGACAATGACACTCGCGAAATCACCCTGACGGGCATCATCAAGAATGGCATCCGCCATTTCTTTCGCTCGTTCGAAGCGTTTGAGGTTTCCCTCGCCGAATTGCATCGAAAGAGAGTTGTCGATGACGATGATGTGATGTTTGTTCGGAGCGAGCGCGGAGAAGAGCCCCTGTGTTTGCTCGAGGACCGGCTTCATCATGGCAAGTACGATAAGAGCGATGATGGCAGTCCGCACCGCCAGTAGAATCCATTGTTGGATTTGAATACGTCGCTGATTCTTCTTCATGGCGGCGAGCAACCATTTCATGGCTGCCCACTCCATTACCTGGTGTCTTTGTCGATGCAACAAGTGGATGAGAATCGGCAAGCCGGCAAGCGCCAACCCCCCGATCAACCACGGTGCGGCAAAAGACAAACCCAGAAGAAGCAACGAATCAGTCTCCTTGAATTAACCTGTCGATCGCTTGCTGGCGCGCATGGAGAGGAATCGCGTTAGGAAACGATCCAACGGTTCATCCGTGCGAACCAGTTCGTAGTCAACGTCCATCGATCGGCAACCGTTTTGCAATGCACGTCGATAGGCGTCGAACTCTTTAATGTAGGCGGCGCGAATCGCTCTCGGCTCGACCAGTAAGTCCGACGAATTCTCCAAACCCTCGAACTTCGTCACGTTCAGGAACGGGAATTCAAGCTCCGCCGGGTCAAGCACCTGAAGCACGACCACCTCGTGCCGCTTGTAACGCAGATGCTTCAGTCCGCTCAGGATGCTATCGATGTCGTCGAAGCAATCGCTGATCAGGAAAACGACGCTCCGATGTTTCCATCGGCCGCACAGTTCATCCATGATCGGACCGATCCTACTCTGGTAGTTTGCCGGTTGACAGACCGCCAAGAGATGCAGGATCTGATTCAAGTGAGTGATCTGGCTGCTCGGGGGAACGACGTATCGCAACTTGTGTTCGAAGAACGCCGCGCCGACACTGTCTTGCTGAGAAAGGGTTAAATAGCTGAGCGTTGCGGCGAGTTCTGTCGCATGCTGCAGCTTCGTTCGTCCCTTTGACCCGTACTTCATCGATTCACTGGTGTCGATCGCGAGATTTGCGACGAGATTCGTCTCTTGCTCGAATCGCTTCACGAAGAACTTGTCCGTCTTTCCGTAAAGCTTCCAGTCGATGTATCGAACATCGTCTCCCGCCACGTACTGCCGGTGCTCGGCAAATTCGACGCTTACCCCTTGAAAAGGGCTTTTGTGCGAACCGGAGACAAAACCCTCGACGATCTTGCGGGCGCGGATCTCGAGGTCTTTGACCTTAGCCAGCGTTCGAGGATCTAAAAACCTTTGGAAGTTTTCCACCGTCAAGGGACTCGCTTTCATCGCGGGGTAAGAGATCGATGAGCCGACGGATTACGTCGTCGGTCGTGATTCCGTCCGCCTCGGCATTGAAATTGGTCACCACGCGGTGCCGGAGCACGGGGAGCGCCACCGCGCGAATGTCGTCGGTCGTGACGTAGTATCGTCCACGTAACACCGCTCTCGCTTTGCCAGCGAGAACCAGGTATTGGCTTGCCCGTGGGCCAGCACCCCACGTCACATACTTTTGAACGAAGTCGGCTCCGCCGCCGGTCTTGTCGCGACGGCTGAGTCGGACGAGTTTCATCGCGTAACGGATGACGTGATCGGCCGCAGGGACTCGCCTGACGATCCGCTGCAATTCGAGCACCTCGAACGCATCGAGAACTTTGTCGACATGAGGCGTTGTTTCAGCCGTCGTCTGACGAACGATCTCGAACTCTTCGTCCTCGCTGGGATAATCGACGTGAATCGAAAACATGAAGCGGTCCAACTGCGCTTCGGGGAGCGGATACGTTCCTTCTTGTTCGATCGGGTTCTGCGTCGCCAGAACGAAGAAAGGTGGATGCAAAGGATGGCGTGTCCCGCCGATCGTCACCTGATGCTCCTGCATCGCTTCAAGCAAAGCCGACTGCGTTTTGGGTGGCGTTCGATTGATCTCATCCGCCAGGACGAGATTGGCGAAAATGGGTCCGTGTAGAAAGCGAAACTCTCGTTCGCCGGTGCTGCGGTTCTCTTCAATGACCTCTGTGCCGGTGATATCGGCGGGCATCAGGTCAGGAGTGAACTGGATCCGGCTAAAGGAAAGACTCAGGCCGTCGGCGACCGTTCGAATCATGAGCGTTTTCGCCAAGCCCGGCACACCGACGAGCAGGCAGTGCCCCCGCGCGAAGATGGCGATGAGCAACTGCTCGACGACATCGCTTTGACCGATGATGACTTTCGACGTTTCTCGCTTCAGCGATTCATAAGCCTTGTTGAGCCGAGCCACCACTTCCAGGTCCGCTTCGGCTTGTTCGGGAGATGCCGTTTCTTCGCTCATTTATTTCTCCTGGCCGACAGATTCACGAGCGAATCCCATCGCTCCGTTATCTGTCCTTAGGACGGCTCCGTCAGACGTCCAGATCACATTGGTCGCCCCATCGATGGGCATGGGGGCACTCTCCCACTTTTTACCGTCCGGGAGATTCCACCGAACGAATCGAGATCCACTTGGGGAAGGAACAAATGCCTCGATCGATTGCTCGTCGATCCGAGTACTCGAGATGTCGTTCCCCTTTGCCTGCCAAGTGAGTTCACCCGTCTCTAGCGATCGGCAATCAATGCTATCCCTATTAGTGACGACGAAATAGCCTTGAGAGATTGAACATTTCTCATGCAAGCTTGGATTCGGCGATTGAGTGAGCGGAACCTCCCAAATCGATTTCCCCGTCGTGGGCTCGAGCCTCGAAAGCCGATAACTGTCAAACAAGCAAAGGATGATGCCGTTCTTCTCGAATAGGTGGGGCGCTCCCCATGCCGGCGTGGCAGTCTCATGAGTCCAAATAATTTTACCCGTCAACTCGTCAAAGGCGGTGATCTGATTGCGTCGAGTGAGCGCGATGAGGATTCCCTGTCGCTCGACCACCGATCGTGTTCCGACTCGGTCGAGCAGGGGGCATTCCCATTTCACCTTGCCTGATGGATCGAGCACGAAGAGCCGTTCCGGCGTCGAATAGACGATCGCATTTTTCAGCACTTGAAGAGTTTGTTCGCGGACTCCCGTCGATTCCAGTCCCTTCATGAGCAGCGGGTGACCTTCCCAGATGGTTTTCCCATCAAAGAGGTCGAGACAACGGATCCAACCATTATTATCGAGGTTGAAGATTCGATTGGGAGTGATGATCAACTTGTGCCTTTTCTCGGCCGCTTGAAATGAAGCCGTGGCCCCTTCCGAGAAGCCGTCTTGAATGGAGGACTTCTGACTGGCCCAGGTCGGAGACGTTCGCTGACTCGATCGATGCGTTGCCGTCCAAAGAACCTTTCCATTGCCATAGGCGCGGCAGGTGATTTTGTTATGCCCGATCAGTAGAAGCCCCGCGTTCGAGTGCTTTATCGACTCAAGGCCATCGGTCAGAAGGTCGCTCCACTCCTTTCGGCCTGTCGCCAACCGGCAATATTGCAAAGTTACGAGATCATTCTCCCGCGACGATTGGAGTACGGCGACTCCCGCCAGTCGGCGACTGGGTGCGTCCCCCTCGGGTACGATCAGCTGTGAGACTCCACTTTTCATCGTCCACTTCGGCGTGAGCGGCTGCGTACCTCGACGGTTCGTTGACTTTGATGTGGAGGCGACATACTGAGCCACGGAAGTGGAGGGGTCGAACGCGCTACTTCCAAAAGTTGTCGACAACTCAGCAAGGATCTGAGAGCGACTTCGTTCCAGTTCCAATGACCGATAGATGCTCTCGACGGCGAGCAGCGTGGTGAGACGTTGGGAAGAGTCGAGGTCGTGAGCAGAGAGAATCTCATCACCGATTTGGAGGGCGTCACTGTATTGTTGGCTCTTTATCGTTTCCTGAAGTCTTGATGACAGGAATGGGACACGGTCTTTCGCGAACGGATGCTGTCTCACGAATCGAAGGAGTTGAAACGCAGAAAGCTTTTGATCGTCTGACGGAGTCTTATTCCAAAGAATCGACAGATCGTCGCTGATCACCGACCGCTGGTATTTGTTTGTCAAATAGTCACGGACGCATTCCCGGTGACCCTGGGTGTCCGTGATGAGAAAATCCCCCATGCTTTCGTCAGCAAGAATTTCATCAAGCGTTGTCAAAAGTGAACTTTTGGATGCGTCGCCCCCTTTTGTGGAGACCGTTTCCGCGAGCGCGAGCTTTTGCTGATATACGAGCCATTCAAGATTCGGTGTTGACGCATGCCTCATCGCTTTCCTCAAATCCGCTTGGGCGGCTTCGACGACCTTAGGATTGTTGACGGCCTCTCCGGCGGTCTGTGACTTGACATTGCCAATAATCGCGCGGACTAGTCGGTCTTTGGCGACTTCTGAAAGAGAAAGTCCTTCGATCACCTGACGTGGCTTCGCGAGTTCGATGGCCTTTTCATAATGCTTCACAGCGGACGGCATATCATCCGCGGCGGCAGAGGCATTCGCGTAAAGCAGATGGGCCTCTGCTGAGTCGGGACGCATTGCCAGGTATTCTTCCTGCTTCTTTTGCAGCCACGTATGGGGACGAAGTAGGAGAACGCTCCGATTCTGCGCCAAGAGCGCGAACCCGTCCCCCGCGACTAAGTTACCCGGCTTTGTTCGAAGTCCATCAAGGAGAGAGATGGGAGGAGCGGCTCGCAGGCCCGTCGCTTGATCGAGGACGTGAATTTCTGCTGTCGTCGGCCAATAGACGAAATCACCCGCTAGCATACCGCGGCCGACTCCCTTTGGTTGATTCTCGGGGAACTGCCAAGCGAGTTGTCCATCGTTGACATTGAGCGCATAAACCCGATTGCCCGTGACGATGAGAAATCCCTTCGCCACACCAAGCACATGCTCCGCGGGAATCCGGTTCTGCCAAATCGTTTCGCCGGTTTGTGAGTCGAAGCAGAACACCATGTTTGTCCCAATGGGGGCAAAGAAGACCTTTCCTTGGTGATAGACGCAGGGATTCACTTCCGGTGTCGACACCTTCGCACCGGTCGGTAAGTTGCTCGTATATTCCGCGAGCCACTTGATCTTTTGAGTCGGAAGGTGAAGTGCCGCGACCGCGCCAAGATTCGTCCCGTAGTAGAGAGTGTCATCGCCGAGCGTCAACATGTTCTGATCGGGATTGAGTGGGAACGTCCAATCGCTGCTCGCCTCGCAGACAAGCCGTTTCCATTGGACCTTTCCGCTATCCGCTTCAAGGCAAACGATGTGCGTCGTGCTCATGGCATCAAGCCGAGTCACGCCGATGTATACATTGTCTCCGACGACGACCGGAGCCCCCTCGAACACGGATTGAGGGCCGGTGTCCGCCTCTGTCGCGTTAACCCACCAGAGTAGTTTTTTCGTCGGATGATCGAAGCAAAAGAGGAGGCTGCTCGCGGGGGCAGGCCTCATGCCGATTGGGATGTTGTTCTGCGTGGACGCGCTACCTGTCCGGACAAAGAGCCGATTTCCGGAAAGGGTGAGCGTGTGATGATAAAGCGGAACGGAAACGCCGTTGGCATTGGTGTTGTTGACATTAAGGTTGAACTTGTAGACCGGTTCATCCTTGTCGACTTCGAACCAATACAGATAACTCCCGTCCGAGACGAGGACTTCTCTTCCGATGGTGATCGGATGAGCGTACGTGCCATTTCGAGGAGACGCGCGCGGCACCATTTGTTGAAAGGGAGGGACCATGATCTGGTTGAACTCTGGTCCCTCGGACTCCTCTGAAGGAGCAGCGGCGGCGAGACTCCACCGACGTTCGATGGCCCCGATGTTAATCGCCGTGGGAGAGATCTTGCTTCGCTCGTAGTCTCCCGCAAATGTTTTCCAGTCAGGCCGGGAAAGAGCGGGGGCGGTCCGGTTCGTATCTTGTCCGAAATCTTGGAGTATTTTCCAGTAAGGCCCTTTCTCTCCCCCAAGCTCACCCTCGGCGTTCCTGTATTTCTCCCGAAGAACGTCGGCCGCCCCCTTCGCTTCGTTCATGCGTCCGCGAAGTAGCTGAGCGATTCCCCACTTTGCCCAGAGACGGGCGAGATCATTCTTCGGACCGGGATAGGTGAGATGCTTTCGCGGACCTCCATTTTTGTCCGGAGGGGGTAAGAGTTTCGACCACCATTCGATGGCGGAATCAATGTGCCCTAACGCAAGTTCTCGATCTCCGATCTTCTCGATGGCGATATCGCCCGCCGTGCTGCAAAAGTATTGATCAACGAGCTGCTGGAGATGTTTCTCTTCTCCTGACTCTTCGAATTGCTTGAGAAGCGCATCGGCTTGGCCGTCCACCCGACTACGATATGACTTGAGCGCTTCGTCGGGCAACTCACTAAGGATTTGGTGGCAGTGACTCCTTACGGAGACGTATCGAGCAGGGTGCGCTTTCGGAACGGGGATGACTTCGCGCGGGTAGGTTTCGATCATCGTCTGAAGCAAATCGACCGCTTCACCCCATGATCCTTGCTGGATGTATGCATCAACGAGTCTTAGTTGGCGAACCGCTTCGGTGCTGTCTTCCGGATTAACACGAGCACGATCCATCAATGGTTGGGGTGGTTCCTGAGCGGTGCTAACGACCGTACTCGCCAGAACGAGCACAACGGTCAGCACTTGCAAACGAAACGACATCCATTCGCTCCACCGAGAAACATGCGAGCCACGAAAGGAACGGGGCTCCGCCTGCGAGCGACTCAATTGTACCCACTTCCCATTGTCCCTGAGAAGCACGACCCGTGCCGACGGAAAGGTTTCCCAGAACAACTTTTCGAGATCGGAGGAGTCGAGTTGTTCCCAATTCAATGATTACGTCGTCGGCGAGAGGGATTGACAAGGCAATCAGTCTCGGTCCTACGCGAGCGGGGTTTTGCTGGGTTCTCCCTCGATCTCCTGCACAAAACGAGGGACGAGATAGCCAGGCAAGCGTTTACGGAGCTCCTCGATCAGACGCCTTCCCTGATCCAGCGATACTTCGAAGTGCGCCGCACCGCGGACCCGATCGAGTTGATGTAAGTAGTAAGGAAGTACGCCAAGTTGAATGAGTCGACGAGACAACTGCTCCAGCGTTTCCACGTCGTCATTCACCCCCCGAAGCAGGACTGCTTGATTCAGAAGCACCATTCCCGCCTCGCGCAGTCGTCCGATGGCATCCGCGCAATCGTCGACCAATTCATTGGGATGATTCGCGTGCAGGACCACCACCGGCTTCCACCGGCTTTCCGTCATCCAAGCGATCAGCGATGGATCGACTCGATCCGGAAGTACGATGGGCAATCGGGTATGGATCCGAACCACCTCCACATGGGGAATTCGGTTGATGCGTTCCCCCAACCGTGAAAGCCAGCTATCCGTTCGAGTCAGGGGATCCCCCCCGCTCAAGATGACCTCCCGAATTGTCCTGTCCGCTTCGATCTGCGCAAATGCCGGCTCGAGTTCTTCAAGTCCCTTTGGATCATCCTGATACGGATAGTGCCGACGGAAGCAGTAACGGCAATGGACCGCACACGCTCCGGTCGTAATGAGAAGAGCCCGTCCTTCGTACTTTTGAAGGAGGCCGGGAAGAACTCGAGCCGCTTGGTCTCCGACAGGGTCAATTTGATAGGTAGCCGGAGACTCAAGTTCATGGCTGATTGGGAGAACCTGGCGAAGGAGTGGATCGCTTGGATCGCCGGTTTTCATCCGAGCGAGGAAGCTTTCGGGAACCACTAAGGGAAATGTCTCTGCGGCAAGCCGCGCCGGGCCCTTCAAGGACTCAGGGAGCTGTAAACGGTCGATCAATTCGTCCGAATTTCGAATGGCCCACGCAAACGAGTCGCGCCAATTCGGCTGCCTTAGGACGGCAAATTCCGTATGCTGCATGCGTGGGATACCTCCCGAGGGGAATGGCTGCCCGGACTCCTGGAGCGGGCTACACCCCCCATCCGGCGGGACGGTGGTTAAAGGGGCAAACCTTTGGTGGTTTATGCTCGCCACATCCTAACCACAATAGTTCATTCGCGATCCAGAAGTTAGAGGCGCGGTTTCGCTCTCACTTCGCTTGAAGAGGACATTGCTAGAAATGTCGATGATCCACACCAGCGACTTCCGCAAAGGCATCAAAGTCGAAGTCGACGGCGAACCGTACATCATGACCGAGTGCAATTTCGTCAAGCCCGGCAAGGGACAGGCACTATACAAGTGTAAGCTCAAGAGCCTGATCAAAGGCTCGGTCCTCGACCGGACGTTCAAAAGCGATGACGGCCTTCCCGCCGCTGACGTCCGTGAATCTCCGATGCAGTACCTCTATCGCAACGGCGACAACTTCGTCTTCATGGACCCGGATACCTTCGATCAACCCGAACTGACTGAGCAACAGCTTGGCGACACGGTGAAGTGGCTCAAGGAAGGTCTCGTCTGCAACATCACCTTCTACAACGATCGACCGATCATCGTGGAAGCGCCCAATCAGCTCGTCCTTGTCGTGACCTATACCGAGCCCGGCGCTCGAGGGAACACGGCAACGAATGTCGCGAAGCCCGCGATCGTCGAGACTGGCGCGGAGATCCCCGTGCCGATCTTCATCAATCAAGGGGACAAGATCAAAGTCGACACCCGGACCGGCGAATACATCGAACGCGTCCGGGATTAATTCTGGGTTATTTCCCGTCGACTGAGTCTTCAGACCCAGTTCGTCTTTCGACCAACGCGTGTGGATGGCCCCGACAACTTGATTGTCGGGTTGCCGTCGGCACAAGGGGTTTTCTGATTTTCAGCCCTCTTGTCGCTTCGCGACCCGGACAAACGAGTTGTCCGGGCCACCCGCCGAATGGCGAGCAACGGGGGCGTTCCGACTCAGCACGGATGTTGTCCCGCTCCGAAGAAAGCTGGGTCAAGGCGACCCAGCCTACAAGAGGCGTCACGTTGACGCGGCTCATCGATAGTGACGCGCCTCGCGCGTACCAATAATGGTTCCTTGATGCGGACGGTGTGAGGCTAACGGGCGTCTGATGTCTGATCAATCGATGCCGACCGGTTCTCACCTTCCAACCGTGACCATGAACGTGTTACGTCGCCGAGCGAAGCTCCTCGAGCAGGCTCGGCTTTTCTTTTTGAATCGCGGTTATTGGGAAGTGGAAACGCCACTCTTATCGGCGGACACTTGCATTGATGCGCATATCGATCCAATCTCGCTGACAGTGGACGGCGAAGTTCGCTTCCTTCAAACCTCTCCTGAGTTCGCGATGAAGCGGCTCTTAGTTGCAGGCTCCGGTTCTATTTTTCAGATCGCCCACGCCTTCCGCGCGGGGGAGTCAGGCAATCGACACAACAGAGAGTTCACACTGATCGAGTGGTATAAGCTCGGCGCGACTTATCATGAATTGATGGTGGAAGTCAGCGAATTCGCTTCCCATTTAGCAGGCTGGCCGGAGGCGGAGAAGCTCACCTATCGCGAAGCGTTCATGCGTGAGACCAAGCTCGATCCATTGCTTGCGCCGGAGGACGGTTTGTGGGAGTTGGCCCGTTGCAGGGGACTTTCGAGCCGGCCTGTGGAACGGGACGACTTGCTCAATTTCCTTTGGGCAGACTTGGTGGAACCGACGCTCGGGTTACAGTCACCTCTCTTTATTCACGACTACCCGGCCTCGCAAGCGGCCCTAGCAAAGGTGAGAGAAGAGCCTGACGGAACGGCGATTGCCGAGCGATTCGAGTTGTATGTCAACGGAGTCGAGCTCTGTAACGGCTACCAAGAGCTGTCCGATGCGACCGAGCTTCGAAAACGATTCGAACGCCAGAACGAGTTGCGAATTGTACTGGGTAAGTCACCCCTCCCCGTGGAGTCACGCCTCATTCAAGCGATGAAAGCAGGCTTGCCCGACTGTGCCGGAGTCGCGCTCGGCTTCGAACGGCTCATGATGCTTCTCATCGGCACGAATGAAATTAAAGAAGTGCTTCCATTTCCCGATAGTCGAGCATGAAGTCGAAACAAGTAGATCACACCTTTGGAAGGGTGAATCCCTCCCGGTATTCCCGCTTGAAATATTGTTCGCCGCTCGACGGAGAAGTGATCTTGTTGGTCGTTGGATCGAAGGCGACCTTCTCTCCGGTGCGATAGGCGATGTTGCAAAGGTGCCCGAGCGCACAGGCGGCGCGCGACGTTGAGATCGGTGCGTTGAGATCTGACGTCTTTCGGCTTCGGACCGCACTGATGAAGTTGTCGACGTGTGCCTGCTGCGGATCGCCGGAATCAATCCAACGGCCCGGCTTTCGGTCCTTACCCTCACCCATGATGATCTTGTAGCGGACGTATCCGCTTACCAGCATGATCCCCTCGGAGCCGTAGAAGATGTTGCCCGTGAAGACGTCGTCTTCGAAGTTGCTGCACCATGTGCGAGCTGCCACATCGATCAGTTTGTTCTGTTCGGGGAACTTGCAGTTCGCATTGAGGACTTCCGGCGTCTCCTTCGCATCCTTCCAAAGGAAGTTTCCTCCCGATGCGACGACGTCACTCGGCGGGCCTTCCAGTCCGAGCCCCCAAAGGGCGAGGTCGATCTCGTGAACTCCTTGGTTCATGATCTCTCCACCGCCGTAGGTCCAGAAGTGATGCCAATTCTGATCCTTCAGAATGCCATCGACATATTCCTCAACATTCGAAGGGCCTCGATAGAGGTTCCAGTCTAAGAAAGGAGGAGGCGCGACGACTTTCTTTGGTCCCATCGATTCGCGGCGCCGAAAAATGACGGCCCGTCCCATGTAGACGTCGCCAATCGCACCTTCTTTGAGTTTTTGCACCCCCTCACGAATGGCAGGAGCGCTCCGAAGCTGTACGCCGTGTTGCACGATTCGTTTATCGGTATCGATCCCTGCGAGAAGCTCTTGCCCCTCCCACAAATTGTGTGACGCAGGCTTTTCGCAGTAGACATCTTTTCCCGCATCGACGGCCCAAAGCGTGGCAAGCGTATGCCAGTGGTTCGGTGCCGCGATCACCACGGCATCAATATCTTTGCGATCGAACAGTTCGCGCATATCGCGGCAGGAATCGACACTGGAATGGTATCGCTGACTGAACGCGGTCGATTGACGATCGAGTGCTTCCTGGTTGGCATCGCAGATCGCCCGAACGACGACTCCCTTTTCCGGTTGATGGAAATTGGGAAGCAGATGACTACCGCGCACGCCTTGGCCGACGATACCGACGTTGATCGTTTCGCTGGGACTCGAGTTCGGAGCGGCGGTCTTCCCTCTGTTCGCCAATGCAAATGCCGCTGTCGCAGTGGCAGCGACTCCCGCGCTAACGAATGTTCGTCTGTCAATCAGACTCATCCCAACGATCTCCTTGCCGTTTCATGAAATCCACACAACGACCGAGCCTGAAGCAAACTCGGCCTGAATAGGAATTCCTGACGATCTCTTTTCATCGGCATGCTTAGGTGAACTGCTCCTCCCGGAAGGAGTCTAGATCTGCTCCCCCATGACTATACGAGAGGGGTTGAATCTCAGCTAATGAAATGGGTGTTCGTCAAACCCAGGATTCAACGATGACAGAAGTAAGAAGTCTGTTTCCTTGATTGCCCTTATGAGAGAAAGCTGATACCTTACGCTTCTTCTCTGGGGTTCGATTTTATTCGAAATGAACAGGGCATGCGGTGACTCCTACGCTCGATGGGAATCGTGATGTCGTCTCGTCTTTGGCTCGTCCGGTGATCTTGTCCGGCGGCTCGTTCCTGCTGCTCGCCAGTTCGATGAAGGCATTTCCGGCGACATGGGGGCTTGGGGTCGTCGACTTGACGCTCCAACAGGCCGCGATCCTCTTTCTTCTCTTTGCCGGTCTGTTGAATGCATCCATCTATCTCGCCCAGCGGCAGGGGGGGGCAGGAGGAATCGCCCCTGTACTCGGCGTCGTTCTGGATTTGGCGATCATTGCAGCACTTCTCTTCTCGGCGGCTGGGCAACGAAGCTGGTTCGTACCTTTTCTCATCGTGGCGGTCGCGGCAACGGCGGGGACGAACAGGCGATGGACAGTATTCTTCGGCGCACTGTTGGCGGCCGGAATCTTTATTGCCCTTCCTGCGATTCAAACAGCGGTCGGACGTGTGGCCGAGTCCCGAACGATAGCCGAGCAAGTCACCATCGTGGGAATGATACTTGCCGCCGGGACAGTCGCCTTCGCATTAGCGAGCAGAGAGATTTCGTTCGCGGGATCGATGGATTGCTGGTGTGGTGCGACCGCCCGATTCCTGTCGCTCCTTCTTCCATCCATCTTGCTCGGAACACTGGATCAATGGGCAGGCTTGGCAGTGGCGATCCCGGCTCTCATTGTTGCGGGAACAATTCAATCGCCGTCGCCCGGAACGTTTCGCCGGCTCTTCACGCATCTAGTGGCATGGGGCGTGGGACTGGCAGCGCTGGCCGGAGGAATCGCGACCACACTCAAGGGAGTCCTGCTCGTCGATTCACTCTTGCCACGAATCTGGGAGCCGTTGTCGGCGAAAGTGCCCCAACTTCAACAACCGTGGGTGGGATTCGCGGCGATCTTTGTGCTCGTGTTTCTCATCTCCGAACTCACGCTTCGTGCCATCTGGCCGACGCGCCGAATTGCGGCGCCAGCCTCGACCTGAAACTACTTTATTGGCGTGGCCTCGGACTCCGTTGATTTCTCCTTCGCGTTGTCACTCGGCGTTGTCGTCAGTTCAAAACAGGCGGCTTCGTGATCGTTGCGAATAAGAAGATACGGCGCAGCCAGAGCCATGTGATTCCAGGTCTTTCCCTCGAGCGCTCCTTCTATTTGACCGATTCGCTTTGATCCCTTGGGGTTGACTTCGAAGAGTTCGAGGTTGCCGCTCTCCGTCAACGCGAGCAGCTTGTCGCCGACAAGAAGTAATTGCCCGTGACCGATACGATCTTTCTTCCAAAGCTTTTTGCCGGTCGTTAAATCGATGGCTGAAAGTATCCCGTCATCAAGCCCGTAGATTGAATCGCCGATGACGAAGGAGGTCGAGAACTTGTTCTTCATCTGCTTCGATTCCCAGAGAGGTTTCGGAGTGATTTTCCCCTCATCGCTCTTTTCAAGAGAGAGAAGCACCGACCCTTTGCCGTATCCGGTCGAGACGAAGAGCCGATCGGGCGAGCCGGGAATGAGAATCGGTTGGGAGCAGTTATTCTTCTCGTTGTTGGTCCATGGATATGACCACTGGAGTTCGCCGTTCGAGGGATTGATGCCGATCACATTGTCGGCATTGAAAACGATCACTACTTCTTCGCCCGCGACGTTGGCGTGAAAGGGAGAGGAATAGGCCGCGTCCGCGTTGCCCGCTTCCCAAATGAGTTTGCCAGTGTTGACGTCATAGGCCGCGACCGACTTTCCATCAGTGGACGGTCGGCAAACGATGACCCGATCTTCCAGCACTAACGGTGAGCCAGCGACGCCGTACGGAATTTCTTTGGCCTCTTTCGAGGAGGTGTCGATCTGCCAAACCTTTTTGCCGTCGGCAAGTTCGAGGCAGGTCAGCGTGCCAAGCGCACCGATCGCGAATACCTTTCCGTTCTGAATCGCGGGAGTGGATCGTGGTCCTGATTTCGCAAGGCCGTGTTCGAAGAGAGAGGGATATTTGAAGTTCCAAAGGACCTTACCTGTTTTCAAGTCCAAGCAAGTGATGGCTTCTTCTTTTCCCATCTGCTGCATCGTCACCGCGCGATTTCCGACGACGCTGAATGCCCCCAGCCCAGAACCAATTTCTTCGCTCCAGAGAATCTTCGGCGGATTCTTCTCCCAATCGGCTTCGAGTGATAGATCGTCCAGCCTCGCATTCCGTCTCGGGCCGAGATACTGCGGATAATCCCTTGAGTTTGTCGCCGTCTCGGCGGAGGTGGCTGGCGAAGGTGCTTGAATCGCTCGTCGCCAGGCCATCGAAACCTTCGATTCGTCGCCGGAAAGTCCGTCGATGCGGGCCCATTGCTGGAAGAGGGGGATGCCGAGGAGAAGCAGGACCACCGCAGCAACACGTTTGGCAAAGGGACCGGACCAAGCAAAGAACCATGCCGCGACCGGCAAACCAAGTGTGCAAATTCCAAAAAACGTCCCGAGCTCGAGTGGATTGCCGACATTTTCATCAAGGGAACGGAGTCCAACGAGGGCGCTGCCGGCAATCCAGGCAATCGCGAGAGTCAGAAAGCCGACCATATTCCAGCGACGTCGAGACTCCGTTCGAAAGAGTCCAAACGTAAGCAGGAAGACCGCCGCCGTGCCCGCAGCGAGGAGGATAATCGTCTTCTTTTGAGGCATCCCACGAATCGTGACGAAGACCCATGCGAAGAGGACCCAATAGCTAACCGCCACCGTGATAAGAAGGCCTGCGCCAAAACGAAAGAGATGAAAGAAGCTCCATCCTCCGCGAGCAACTCGCTCGGGTTCGTTGGTGAAATCCGGCATGAAAGAGGGCCTCGGTAACATCAAGAAGTGTGCGTTGATGACATCATACGCCCTACGATTGCTCAAAGAAAGGCAACGAATTGACTTGCCCTGGTCAATTTGAAATGTGATCCCAAGGGAGTCATGCAGACGTGCGGAGTTGAAACAGATACCGCATCAAAATCGAGGTGCAAGAAACGAAATTGCCGACGGTCATCGTAAGCGATGACCGCCGACACGTTTTTTCAATCGCTAGTTCGCGGGTCGAATTAGTTCGAACGATTGCTGCTCGCGGTGCGAGGGGGCATGCTCGGGGTCCAGCTCAGGTTTTGCCGTGATGAGGCAACCGGAGTCGGACCGGTCGAAGCCGATTCTTCCTCCGTTCCCGCCGGAAGAGCGGGAAGAGAAGGGCTGTTCTTTTGAGCGGCAATTTGTCCCGGCGTCGGCAGGCTCGCCTCACGCTGCGACAGTGTTGCGGTGGCCGGCGGAGCAGGAATATTGATCTTTGCGGAAGGAGGACTGTCCGGAAGCATCGGCTGAGCCGTGCTTGGCTTCGTGGCCGGCGTGATGAATGTGATGCGGTCGGCCGGCGTCGGAAAAACGCCATAAGAATTTCGCGCCTGAGACCTTCGCGTCGATGGTGCAGTCATAAAGTGCCGGGCTGTCCGGC
>JAIEPU010000166.1 GCA_019748235.1 bacterium | reverse complement strand
TGGACGATGGTTCGAATCGATGACGACGACGATGATTGGGATCAACGGTCAATGCACAAAGGGCCGGCGACCATCGCTTCGGGGCGGGGACGCTGCAATCGCTTCATGCAATTGATCAATCTTTTCGATCACGACACCGATGAGAAAGTCGTTCAAATTCAATTAGGTTCCGGCCAGCGCATTCGTCGTGGTGAAAAGGGAAGCGGGATCTGTGGAGGCGCGGATCCAGCGCTGAAGGATGGTCCCATTCAATGGGAATGCACTGCTTGGTACGAAGATGACGATTGATTCGTCAGCTCATTGACTCGCTCGCCCGAAGATGAATGAATGCAATCATCGCCTGATGTAAAGAGACTCGTCCACCGGCCCTAAAGGCTGATGGACGAGTTGTGCATCGACTGTAACGCGACTTGATCGCCGTGTTGATTAGAACTCGAATTTTGCCTGAGCCAATCGAGCATCAATTTCGCGAATCACACGCTCTTCGTCCGTTGGTCCGTTGGCATTGAAGGTAACGCTCCATCGCACGAATGATCCGGCATCATCCCACGGCACGGTGGACACCATCATCTCCGTGATCATGAATTGCGAGAAATCCTCGCCACTTTTGAATTCACGACGTTCGCCCGAGGAAAGAACCGCCCCCTTTGGTGACTTGACATAGAGGAAGAACGATCCCACCGGTTTCTTCGCGTTGAAACCATGCTTCTTGAGCACCGGGATCAGAAGATCCATTCGGCGGGAATATTTGACCGATATCTGCCTCGTCAGTTCTGGATGGTCAAGACAGTAGGCACCTGCCTTTTGAATCGCGGCAAACTGACCTGAATCACTGTTGTCTTTCACGTCGGCATACGCTCGAACGAGCAGAGGATTTCCCGTCACGAATCCGAGCCGCCAACCGGTCATGTTGAAGCTCTTCGAAAGGCTATGCAATTCGATCGCGACATCCTTTGCCCCAGGGATGCTGAGAATCGACAACGGACTCCCTTCGTAAATAAGGCCCGCATAGGCCGCATCATGAATCACGATTAGGTTGTTCGTCTTGGCGAACGAGACGACCTTTTCGAAGAATGCTCGCGTCGCGCCGGCGCCCGTCGGGTTATTTGGGTAATTGATCACGAGCACTTTCGATCGACGTAGTGTTTCCTTTGACAATGAATCGATATCGGGCAGGAAACTGTTCTCTTCTGTGAGTGGAAGATTGACCACTTCGCCGCCGTAGTAACGCGCGTGCGTTCCAAATACCGGATATCCCGGCGTGGTCATGATGGTGACGTCACCCGGATTGATAAGGCACGCGGGGAGGATCGAAAGAGCCGCCTTGCTGCCGATCGAGTGAATGACTTCGGACTTGGGATCAACATCGACACCACACGCGCTGGCCATGTAACGGGCGGCAGCATCCTTGAACTCCGGGATGCCATTGTCCGTGTAGAACCGATTTTCCGACTTGCCGGCCTCTCGGGAGAGAATCTCCACCACCGGCGCGGGAGCGGGCTCATCCGGTTCGCCGACTCCCATGTCGATCAATTCGCGATCGGGGTGAGCGGCCTTGGCCGCAGCTTTCGCTCGCTTGATTTTCTCGAACTTGTAGATGGCGGTGTTTTTCCCGTAGTTCGCCCCACCAATTCGTTCCGCGAAAAGCTGCTGAATGTATGATTCCACGACGTTGCCTCTCACCCTTCGAAACCAGTACGCAGGCCCGATCAGTGACCGCCCTGCCCCTTCAGGTCTTGTGGCAGAACGAGCATGCCTCGCCTCCCGCAAGATCCTGTCCTGGTAAAAATGATTAGGGAGTCCATGCGCCGGGACCAACTTCTCGGAGCCAACATCCCGGTCTATCGTCAGAGAACGGCGGACTGCGATAGGTTCATAGAAAGAAACTCGCCCCGCCGCTCCGAGTGAGTAGGCATGTCTTCTGACCCCCCTGTGAGGGCATTTGGGAGCGGGCCTATGCCGGTCATGATCAATCAACTCTTGCTGCCGGAACTTCGCGAAGCGATAGAGTCCGAGGACATGACCTCCTTGGACAGCTTTTGCGAGATTCTGCACCCGTCCGCCATCGCGGATATGTTGCAGGAATTGGAAGATCCGACCGTTTATTCTCACATTTTCAAGAGAGTACAGGCCCATAACCGGGCTCGGCTGTTCGAATATCTTCCCGACGAAATTCAGGATGAATTGGCGGCCACCCTCCCTGTCGAAGACATGGCCAAGCTCATCGAGCACATGAGCCATGACGAGCGGGTCGACCTGGTCAAACGAATGGATGATCGGCGCGAGGCCGAGATCATGCCTCTGGTCGCGCGCGCCGAGAGGGAGGATATCGTTCGGCTGTCAAAATATGACGAGTCGACTGCCGGGTCGATCATGACCACCGATTACGCATCGGTGCCGGCAGAGATCAATGTCGAGGAAGCGGTCAGAAGACTCCGGCGCGAGGCGCCCGACCGCGAAACGATCTATTACGTCTTCGTTGTCGACGCTGACCGACATCTCATTGGTTTTCTCGAGCTCAAGGATCTCATCGTCGCGTCTCCATGGAAGAAAGTATCCGACATCATGCGTGAGGATGTCATTCGCATCCGCGCGGAGATGGATGTCGAGGATGCAGCCGCCATGCTCGCTCAGTACGACGTGCTCGCGCTGCCTGTCGTCGATGCCGATGGAAAACTGCTCGGCATCATCACCCATGACGACGTGATCGATGTCGTCATTGACGCCGCCACGGAAGACGCGCATCTCATGGGTGCCGTTCAGCCGATGAGTGCCGGCTATTTGACAACACCGTTCGGCGAAACGTTGCTCAAGCGAATGCCGGCGCTCGTCATCCTTTTCGGCGCGGAAATGATCGCCAGCTTCGTCATGCAGGGTTACGACAAACTCCTTCACACCTTTGAAACGCTTATGTTTTTGGTCCCCGTCATCATCGCAACTGGGGGGAATAGCGGTTCACAGGCGGCAACGCTCGTCACACGGGCCGTTGCGCTGGGGGAACTCGACGTTAAGGATTGGTATAAGGTCGCCCTGCGAGAATTGTTTCAGGGTTGCATTCTCGGGATTTCGATCGGGGTTTTAAGCATCGTCGCGGTCAATTTGCTTTCAGCGGATGAGAATGTGGCCCGAGTGGCAACCGTTCTAGTTCTGGCGTTGGTGGCGGTAACGACGTGCGGTTCGCTGGTTGGATCACTACTCCCCCTACTCTTCCTACGGTTGGGGATCGATCCTGCCTATAGTTCCGGCCCATCGGTCGCAAGCATTATCGATGTCGTCGGCATTGGAATTTATCTTTCCATCGCGGCCGCTATCCTTCTGTAACCGCGTTTTCTTCATCGCTGAGATCCTGCTCCGTCGCATCGCTTTCGTTAATCCCGTCGGATACTTGGGATTCGGCAAGTCCATCTTCGGATGCGTCCGGTGGAATCGAAGTCGTTTCCGATGGAACATCAACAATCATTTCCAGGGAATAATCACTCAATTCAACAGGGACATTGCTGTCGCCCAGGAGAATGAATGGAATCATCGATGGATCCTCAGAGGGCATGGTGAACTCGATGCTCACGTTCCCCTCAGTAGGCCCGATCTTCATTTCCTTCCAGAGCCCAATGACTTGGTAGGGAGCAACCGATTGACGCGTCCCGAACGCGATCTTTCGATTCGCATCGGCACGGAATCGACAGCTCCAGCAATAAACCGCTCCACCTTTCATAGGGCGTGGCAGCCCCATCAGTTGCACGCTCCACGTTTTGTTGTTCGTAACGATGGAGTCAATTCGAAGAGTCGCCCGCTTGATGGGGTAGCATTGAGCTTCGAAGGGCTTCGGATTGTTCCAAATCCAAACTTCTGATGCAGAGATCGCTTCGATATCGAGATGGTTAATCTCGATTTCCGATGAAACGTCTCCTGCCGCGATCCGGAAGATTGCATCCAACTCTGATTTCGTTGCGAGAAAATCAAATGCAAATCGTTGAGCGTAATCTTTGAGTGAAAGCGTCTTGAAGAATCCGAGTTGTTCCCATGGCGAATGTGCTTGGCAAATGGTGAAGGTGGCCTCGCGCGGAGGAATCGCAGAACCACCGAAAGCAAGGCGGTACCAATCACCTTCTTTCAACGCAGGAGCCGGCGTCGAAATCGTCACGTCCCAAGGAGAAGCTGCGGACGACTCGTCCGAAGGGGTAGCAATCTCAAATTTCACTCCATCCTCAATCTGGGGAGCGAGACGCCAAACTCCGTGTGAATCCTTGTGCTGAATCGTCCATTGATGAATCAACTCGCGCGGACTTATCTCGGCGCTAAAGACTTCGACCGCGTGCGAATCGGCACCAAGCCAGACGAATATCTCGATTTCCTCATCACGCGATGCCACGAAGTCGCTTTCAAATTGACGGATTTGATTCGCTTTGAGCCGAACGTCCTTGCAGAGTCCCGCATTGTCAAACGGTGGATTCGTTTGGGAAACACCATAAGTCACCGCGCGATCGACTTCGCTCCGAATCGCGACGCGAACTCGATAGGCGCTTCCCTTTTTGACAGTCGTTCTGCCACTTAAAACTTGGATATGCGGAGCAACACCATCGACGACCATTTGGTCGACTCGAATAGCCCCTTCCTCTGATCCCCGTTGACGGACAGCCTGGCAGCTTGGATCAACGCTGAGTCGCCATACTTTCGATTGATCGACGGACTCGAATTCGAGAGATCCTATTTCAACGAGGGACGCATCCTCACCAATCGCCACCGTGAACGTCGGATGTTGATCTGTTTCGGTCGCTTGGAATTCAAAAATGAACTCCCGTAAGTCCTGAGACAGAGTGACGCGTTCGCAAAGGCCGATAATGTCCCAAGGTTCGTCCCCCTGGCATACGGCTACGGTGACCTTACGCTCCTCAATCGAACGAATTCCTAGGATCGCCCGGTACCATTTCCCCGCATGAATGGGTTCGATCGGCGTGCGCAGAGTGACATCCCACGAGGCCTTGGCTAGTTCCTCCTCTGATTGATGGGAATCGATACCGCTACGCTGACCGACCTCCACGACCACTCTTTCCGGATCATCGGTTGCGACGCGCCAGGCATAGCAGCCATCCTTGCGCCGCAGCGACCAAAGCCGTGAAACGCTGATCGCCCGGAGCTCGGCATTTAGAACTTCTACGGCCGAATTCGCGCCACCGAGCCAGAAGAAGATGTTGACCGTCTCATCTTGTTCGGCGACGAAATCTCCTTGAAATTCCTGAAAATCGTCCTGAACGATAATCGCCTCGCAGAGCCCGACGACGTCAAAGGGGGTGTACGTTCGAGCGACCCCAAATGTCAGCGGTCGGTTCCCGCTACTCCTTACAGAGACCTGCACACGATAGAGTTGACCTTTTCGGACCGAGTAGTTGCAGCCGGTTAGTTTGATCTTCCAAGGATGGCCGTCACTTTGGATGCGGTCAATCTTGACGAGATAGGTTTGATCCTCGGGCCGGGAGCGCCACGCTTCGGTGGGTCGAGTCAGCATCAATCGCCAAGGGCCGGGCGTTGTAACACAGACGAGTTTTGCCTCTTCAATTTCGACGGGGATGTCCCGTCCCCCGAGCCAAATGAAGATACCCGCGCTTTGCTCGGTAAACGTGGCGGTGAAGTCAAAAAAGAAGTCTTCCCATTCCTGGCTCACAGGGATGACTTCCGCCAGCCCAAGATCACGGAACGTCGGGAATCGTTGGCAGACGCCGATCGTCAGTTCTCTAGGCTGATCGGATCGCATCCGAAGTCGAAGCTGATAACTCATCCCTGCGGCCAGTGGATACCGATTGCTGATAAGCCTGACGTCCCAGGGATTTTGGGTAACAATTGACTTAGTGGGAATGACTCTAAGTATCTTTGAGCGTACAACGCTCAACCGAGGCCAAAGGGAGTGATCCGCGAAAACATCCCACCCATAAACGCGTTGGTTGTAAACACGCCGCAGCTTGCGATAAAAGTCCTTCCCTAGCCGATAGAGTTCGGCGTAGTCGTGCTTTCGACCGCGAGAGAACAAAGCAAGATGCAAGACCGGCAGCCAAATGAGAAGCGGATACCGAAGCCCAATCTCCACAGACAGCGCGATCGGCAGCCATAACGAGTACACGATGTTGTTGGCGAATGGAAGATAAAGGCGCTTTCCACCGGACGGATCCCGTTCCACCCAACCAGCTAATCGCTTAATTATTTCGAGCGAGCCGAACACCATGATCACCGGAAAGACGCTGTACGTTGACATTCCCAGGATCACGACGAGCGCGGCAAAAGAGATCATCTCAAAGACGTAAAGAACACGGCGAATCCACTTGAGGATTCGAATCATTCCCCGCGCGGTCGCGAGCGTCACGACTCCCGATTTGATGTCAGCTTCACGGTCCACCAATTGGTGGTCGATGATTCCTCGAAGTCCAACCAGGGTGTACCAAGCTGCCGTCGTGATGATGAGAATCAATCGTGAGAGAGGAAGTGGCTCGGGCCCGATGATCATGACAGCCGAAACGAGTAAGACGGGGAAGAGATGGGCGGCCGAAGCATCCGCGAGCACGCCGAGGACGCCGCGCTCCTTGAGGCGAATCGGCGGTATCGAGTAGAGGGTTGGAAGCAAGAAATCTACCGCGAGAAAAATGCAAGCAAGCTTCGAATAACCGGCGAGGATCGCGGGCAACCAACCGATGCCCAGTATTAAACTCAAAATCGCGAATCGACTGGCAATGGAACGATTCGCCATGCTGTTCGACTTGCCGGCCAGGCGGTCCTGCTCGACATCGAAACAGTCATTGATGACGTAGCCGTACGCCGCGACGGCGATGATCGATGTCATGACGGCGAAGATGAGAGCGACCGAAACGTAAGGAGAGTGTTGGTCGGTCGTTAGCAGCAAGTAGGCATAACCGACCGCGAGTATCGGTGGAATTTTGAAGCTCCACCACTCACTCGATCGTGTTATCGAAGAAACACCTGCCACTGAGTATCCCTAATAAATCGGATGTCTTGTTCAGTCTTGCGGCCCCGAGTCTCTCGCACCAGATCGGTTGAAACTAAATGGTGAATTAAAAACGGATTGCTGGCCGTAACACAAATTTAACCCCTCAGGAGCACAAAAGTTGCACTTAGCTCGACCCAGCGAACAACGGTAAAGAGGTCCGTGACATTGAGCATAGGTCCTTTGGTGTGGAGGAGTTATTCTAATCGGCCTCTGCCAATCGGGTGCGGTGGAATCCCTAATCCTTTCGGCATACACGAGGCCTTGGTCTATCGATTGCAACGATTCTTGAGAATGCACCGGGGAGGTCAGAACCAATATCTGCCCGATAATCGCTGTAACCGTAAAACTGTCTTCTTTTGAATCCGCTTTCGTTCTTTGAGCGCCATTCTGACACCACGGACAGAATCTCGCACCCCGGCCGCAAATCGATTCAACTCGCCTCCTCTCCATGCCACCAGGAAAGCATTCAACCACCACAGCACCGTCGTCGTTACCACCGCGCTCCACGGCAGATTTCGAAGGGCGACCCAAGGTCGATCTCGCGCATTGAAATAAACCCATTGCCCCGAGGGACGAGCTAGGGGAGAACTCTTATGCTTCACCACGATCGAGGCGGAATGAATCAGCTTCCATCCGGATTCAAGAAATCGATACGAAACATCGATCTCTTGGCTCCCATAAACCAGAGGATCCCAAAACATTCCAACATCGACAAACGGTCGACGCCGGAGAGCAAATCCAGCTCCACAGAAATAGGTCGTTTCGTAGTCCTCAGAAATTCGCTTCTTGTCCCGCCTGGGAATGGATTTCATTTCTTCCACTCCCGACTTCGAATCATGGATGGTGTAGGCGACGCATGCCAAGCTCTGATCGGCATCGAAGTATGCGACGGTTTTCGCAGCTGCTGCCGGTTCGGCGAACCATGCATCGTCGTCAATGAAAATGCAGATTTCGCCTCGCGCAATCTCGACCCCCGCGTTCCGACCGCCGGAGACGCCTCGATTCTCTTTCAATGCGACCACTCTGACATCCGAGAAATCACGAGCCAGGATTTCAAGCGTGTCGTCCGTGGAGCAGTTATCGACGACGATGATTTCAGAAGAGGGGAATGATTGACGCCGGAGGCTTTCGAGGCAAATGGCAAGGTCGTGCGGACGATTCATCGTAATGACGATGTAACTGACGATCGGAGGCTGTGACTCATTCATCACGATCGGTCCTCCCCGACAGCACGTTCGAATAAATCGACGTATTGGCGAACGATTTGTTCCGGCGTGAATCTCTCACGAGTGCGCCGTTCGGCGACAAGCCCCATCTGTTTCGCTTCGGCGCGATTCTCCGCCATCTGCTTCATCGCCTGGGCTAGTGAACCGGTATCATGGAGCGGCGTTAAAATTCCCGTCTCGCGATTTTCGATCAGGTCTGCGGGCCCATAAGGACAATCCGTCGAGATCACCGGCAAGCCACAAAGCATCGCCTCGATCACGACATTGGGAAGTCCTTCATACCGACTCGACAGAACGAAACAGTCGGCTTGCCGAAAATACGTGTAGGGGTTTGCTTGAAATCCCACCCAGTTCACTCGTTCGGAAATTCCAAGCTTCTTTGCTTGTGCCATCAGCCTTTCGTGGAGAGGCCCTACTCCGAGAATCCACAATTCCGATCGCGGGATATTGGCAAGTGCAAAAGCGTCGAGCAGCATCGATTGGTTTTTCTGAGGAACACATCTTCCCGCATGCACGAAGACGAAAGCACCGCCATCAGAGCGAAATGGCGCATTTGCATCACGTGACTTCCCGATCCACTCGACATCAACGACGTTCGGTAATGTGACGACTCGTTCCGGCGGCACGAAGAGATGAGAAACGATCGACTGACTCGCCCCCTCAGAACAACCCGCGACATAGGTGGCTCTTTCGAAGGAAGACCTTGTCCACGGCAACACTGGAAAACGTATCTCGACATCGGGGTTGCCGGCGAGTCGGGCGATCCAAGGAGGAGTCTTGCCCATTCCCTTGAGTGCCGAACCTGTCACGGTGCTCACGTAGTTGAGCTGGCTGAAGACAAGATCCGGTGACCACTCTCGAACCAGCTTTTGCAATCGACGGATCACGCGGAGGACGTGCCAGGGTCGGCTTTTCCCAAGAATGGTTATCGGAATATCAGCCGGGCAAGGATAGTCGAAGACATCACGCCAAAGGCAAAGCGCGATGTCGAATCGATCTCGCGGAAGCCACTGCAGAAGATTCGCGAGCTCTCGTTCCGCGCCTCGACCCACGAAGTCGGAGGTTGTCACCAATAACCGAATTCGCTTGGTCATAGAGGCGAGCATCAACCGAGCTCGACGAATCCTCCATTTGCCGGCGCGACGTCCAAATCGACTTGTTCGGCTTCCAGCGGGATTTGATGATGGGACGCTCCGCCGATTTCATTGTTCTGTTTTCCAGTCGTGGAAGGCAGGATGACTCGACGATCGATTCCCGGATGCCCAAGTAGATGCGACTTCATTTGGCGAATGTCGTAATGACTTTCACGCTGGACACGCATGACGCTGTGCAAATACCGCATGGTCGTGAGCACTTGATCGGCCAAGAGTGATATGGCCGTGAAAACAGCCACGATCGAAACACTCATCCCCGTGAGCGTCATGGCCGACACGCGAGAGGGATTCCAAGGCCATAGTAGCCATACCGCGAGCATTCCAATCGCGCCCAGCCAAATGAACATGAGGGCGATAGTGAAGTAGAACATCAGCGGACGGCTGTCACGCATTCGACGCAAAACGATGAAACCAATTTCCCGAAGGTACTTGAGAAACCGGGATGTAATTCGGCTTTTGCCATGTTCGCGAACTCCACGGCAACGAACCGGCACTTCACCGATCACCAGACCTTTCCAGCCGGCATCAATGATCGATTCCACGGTGTAGGTGTACCGGGTGAGAAAGTTGAGTCTGATGGCGGCCAATCGAGTGTAGGCACGAAAGCCGCAGGTCACGTCGGTCAGCTTGTGGCCCCAGATGACTTTGCTAACGATCCAGCAAAGCGTGTTCGAAAGCATTCGCTTCCACTTGGGAATATCATGCGGGATGAAGTCGGGCCGAAGATAGCGGCTGCCGATCACCATCTCCGCTTTGCCGGCCAGGAGCGGAGCAATGATTTCCTTGATGTGCTCTCCCTTGAATTGGCCGTCCGAATCCATCGTGACGATGATGTCGGCACCCATTTGAAGGGCCGCTTCCATCCCGGTCGCGATGGCAACGCCAAGCCCTTCGTTGCGCCGATGCCTGATCACGGTCGCGAATACGCTGGAAGCCATTTCCGAGGTATTGTCCGTCGAACCGTCATCGACCACGACAATTTCGAGGCGGCCCTTGAATTCGAGATGATCTCGAATTTGGCGGATAACCTTCGCAATCGACAACGCCTCGTTGTACGCGGGCAACACGACTACCAGCGTCGAAGAGGGATCGTCTTTGGGAATGCTCGGGTCCGCGTAGATATCACGCAGAGGCATTAGGGTTCTCCGGGTGACGACAAGGAGGTGGCGGCCTGATTCCCGATCCCTGGGCCGATTGCCCGCCTCGCGCCTGCTGATTCTGCCTTCCTCATCTCAAGGTGAGACAGTTCAGCACCTCCTCGGTTAAGGATTGGATCGCTGTAATGTAACCCATCGATAACCGCTTTTTCTAGTTCTCTGCCTTTGAATTCTGAAAAAGGCCGCTCGATTCAATAGATGTCGGCTCGCCACTTATGAGTCGGACACTTCCTATCGAGCTCGTATCGTTCGGAACCTTCTCTTCTTCCTCGGCGTCCAAAAATAGCGGTTTACCTGATTTCATTGTCACTGAAACATTCAGCCTCGAAGGGATGCTACTTCGTTGCTAGGGAAGATGACGACTCCTTCGCCGACCACTTGTCAAGGGGGGAGTATCTTTTTGACATCCAACATGATCATCCGAAAATCATCTTTGTCGGAACGCGGAAAACATGGGTTCTTCGCAGCTCAATGACATTTGAGCAGGCCGCCCTTTAAATATGAACAAATTAACAACATGTCTTTTGGCATATGTCCTGTTATTCTAATAGCATTGGATTGCGAGAGAATTGACTCGAAATCGTTCTCGTTTTCAAACTCGAAGGCGATTCCTAAAGCCGCCGCCACTGAATCGCCGCTCAAGTAAGACCCGAACCGAGACGCAAGTTCTATCGAATAACACTCGAGTCGTGTCTTCTCGCACTCGACGGACCGAATAGATTGAAGTGTGTCGCCGGAGTTGATTGCAGATCTTTCGAATTCCGCGCGGCACGCTGCGGTAATTAACGTAACACTTCCAAAATCAAGTGCCCCGTTGACGGTTGAGCCTCTCGTGCGAGAGCGAGTTCACGTCGGGATCGCCGACCGGCGAATCGGTCGACAAAGGTTGCTTATCGATGAAGATTGGCATCGTTTCCTGCGAATATCCCCCCTTTCGCGGGGGCGGCATCGGCACATACTCACGAAACATGAGCCGATTCCTCGCTGAGGCTGGTCATGAGGTCCACGTCATCTCGAACGCGTGGGCTGATTTCAATGGCGAGGAGAACCCTCCTCCCCTCTTTGAGAGAGAGGGGAACCTCACGATTCATCGCATTGATGCGTTGACATCCCATTACAGTTGCCGACCTCAGTTCGATGGCCGGGCTGATCGAGTCGGACAGATTTGCAAGGAATGGGAAAGCTCCCTTTTCTGGTCGACCCTCGTCGCGGATAAATTGGCGGAGATTTGCCCCAAGTACGGCATCGAAGTCGTTGAGTTTCCAGAAACATACGCGGAGGCGTATATCGCCACGCGTCGAAAGATGCTGGGTGAACGAGCCGTTGACGTCCCCTACACCTTGACCCTCCACACTCCGATGGAAGAGGTGGCGGAGTACAACCTGATTCGAAAATACGATCCCTGGCTTCAACGCCGGATCATGATGGAGAACTATGCGATTCTCCTGGCCGACCGATTGAGCTGTCCCAGCCGCACGCTCGCCGACATGGTCTGTGCTCGTCTCAAGCTCGATCCCGATCACAATCCTTGCGACGTCATCCATAACCCGATGGATTTCGATTCGCTCGCCGACATCCCGGCATCGAATGAACTCCGCGAGGAAAAGAAGTCGCTGTTATTCGTCGGTCGTGTGGAACCCCGAAAGGGTGTGAAAGAGCTGATCGACGCCACCTGTATGGTGATGCGACAAGATCCCGATGTGACGGTTCACTTAGTGGGAAAGGATTGCCCCGCCGGCGAAGTGCCCGGATCGATGATCAACTTCGTGAAGACGCGCATTCCGGAAGACTTGCTTCCACGATTCTATTTCGAGGGCCTTCGTCCGCGTGACGAAGTCTTCCGCCGCTATGCGACGGCGACCGCCTGCGTCTTCCCCGCCCCGTGGGATAACTTCCCTTACACCTGTTGCGAGGCGATGGCCTACCATGCCTGCGTGGTCGCGAGTGATCACGGTGGCACCGGTGAAATGATTGAGGACGGAAAGTCGGGTTTACTCTTCCCGGCAGGCGACGTCGGCGCTCTGGCAGACCGCATCATGCGAGTTCTCAACGATGCCCCGCTTCGTCATCGTCTTCGTGAGGCGGCTGGCCCCCGTATTCGAGAAGTTTGCAGTCCGGAAAAGGCGGTCCGGGTCCGCATTGAACATTACCAGAAGGCTATCGACAAGCATCGACTCCGTGGAAAGATTTCGGTCCCCGTCGAGCCAATGCATCAAAAGCGTTTAGCCGCTTTCATTCCAAACACCGAAAGCCCAGAGGCGATTCATAAAAGCATCGAGTCGATTCAGCGTGCCGCCCGAAAGGCAAAGGTTGATCTCGAACTCTCTGTCGTGGGAACGAAGTGGTCATCGGTGCTCGACCGTCTTCCTTCGGGTGTTCGTGGCGACACCGCTCCGACCGAAACATTCGAAGCGTCGCTTTACCATTGGCTCGATCATGTGAAAGCTACGAAGCCGGACTACTTCTTTCGGCTTCGTCCAGGCGAAACGATCGCTCAGGACTACTTCATCAAAGCAGGCGAGGCCCTCGAAATTGAGCCGCGTGTCGCCTGGGCGACGACCTGGCTCGAATCGGTGGATGACCGGCCCCAGCGACCATTCGTCGGATTCGATTTTTCGCTTCCACTCGAGATGATGTGCTATCACCCGATTCCCTATGCCGTGATTCGCTATGCCGCGTTTGAAGATGTCGGTGGATTCAACTTCGAGCTGCCTCCCGGATGGCGTGAATGGGACTTTTTCCTGGCACTCCATTCCGCGTCATGGCACGGAAAGGTCGTTCCCCATTGGGGAGGCCATTACATGCCGTGGTGGGGCAACGAACTTTGCGCGATCGAACATCCCAAGGCCCAAGAGTTGGCCGTCGAACGGATTGCCCGTCGCAATCGAAAAGCGTTCGAGGAACACGGTTCGGTGGTTTGGATCGCGATGCTCTCCAATCAAGCCGCCCGATTGGCCGAGCAGAAGAGCCGTGAGGCTGCTCAAACTTCCGCCGCAAGCAACGGGAAAGAGTCCGCTCCTCAGAAGGCTGAGAAAAAAGGGCTCGTCAAAAAGACCATGAGAAAGATTCGTCGATTGTTTGGGTGAGTGCGGAATGGGAAACGAATAGATCCGTACTCGAATCTCTCGATGAACCAGGACCGGTATGGGACAGGTTCCGCCGCGACAGATGAGCGTCGTATTCCTGGGGAGCTGGCCTCCGACTCCAGGGATCAGCACGTATTGCGTCGCCTGTGTTCGATCGCTCGCGGCTTTCGTTTATGTGCATGTGCTGACGTTCAGCCATATGTATCCCGATTGGCTCTATCCGCGCGGCCCCGTTCCAAACGATGTGACGTTTCCAAAAACGGACTCACCGAACGTCCGCGTCGAGCGCCGACTCGCCTGGTACAACCCCTTCGGTTGGATATGGAGTGGTTTATCGGTGAAGGGAGATCTGCTCCATGTCCAATGCTGGAGTCTTCCTCTCGGTCCCGTGCTCGCGACAGTTATGCTCTGCTTTCGGCTACGTGGCAAAAAATGTGTTTTGACGGCGCACAATCTCGCCGGTCACGACAAACGATTCGCCTATCGATGGATGACCGCTCTACTCATTCGATTGAGTCATGCGGTCATCACCCATTTGCATTATCCTCCCGATTGGTTCTCTAAGTTGGCCATTCGTGCAACGGGCCAGGCTCCGATCTACGTTCCTCATGGAGTATTGGATCTCTACGAGGAATCAGCCAACCGTCGTGCATCAGATGCTCCTCTTCTGCCGGAGGGGGCGCGCGGGATACTCTTCTTCGGCGCCATCCGCCCGTATAAGGGTCTCGATACACTCCTCGAGGCGTTCGATCTCGTCGCCGACAAAATTCCTGATGTCCACCTGATCATCGCGGGAAGACTCTGGGAACCGTGGGATGACTACGAGTCACTTATCAATGGACGATCGTGGCGGGATCGCGTCATCTTTCGCCTGGACTACATTCCCACGGCAGAGGTCGCTCGATACTTCGATGCCGCCGACCTCGTCGTGCTTCCCTACAAGAAATTCGAATCACAAAGTGGCGTGGCCCTGTCGGCCGCGGGTATGAAAAAACCGATGATCGTGACCAATGTGGGGGGCCTTCCCAATTTGCAAACGGATGAGCAATACGTTGTTCCTCCATGCGACGCTCCACGTTTGGCGGCGGCTATCGAGAAAGCGATGACCCTACCGGGTGAACTCGCGCGGATGAAGAAAGTTACCGAGCTGGCGGCTTCGGCCCATTCGTGGGAAGAAGCCGCGGAGCGGATGATCGAGGTCTATCGAAACGTTCTCGCGTCAAAGAAAACTAGGTCGGAAGTTCTTTGATCAGGAAACGCGTGTGGAAAATTCAAACTATCGCGTGATCGTCGGGTCATCGGCCTGGCAGCTCAACGGCGTCAATATATTCGCGGAGCACCTCGTCCGAGGATTGAGGAATCGAGGGGTTGATGCCCACATTCTGTTCACCGAACAGGATACCTGGCTCGTTCAGCTTCCCAAGGAAATGATGCCCTTTCCGAAAGATATTCCATCCACCTCTCTTCCCACCGCGCATCAAGCGACATGGGAAGCCCATTGGTACGCCACGATCAAGTACCTCGAATCACTTGCCCCCTGCATCTATTTCCCAAATAGCGACTTTCGCCATTCTTGCGTTACTCCTCTACTTCCGGACAACGTGACGGTCGTTGGGCTGATTCAAGGGGACGATCCGATCCACTATGAGCATGTCCATCGACTCGGAGCGTATTGGGATGCGATCGTCTGTGTGAGCGACGAGATCGCCGACAAGGTCGGTCGCCTCGATCCCGAATTCAAACCGCGCATCCACGCCATTCCCAATACCGTCGTCGTGCCTGAGGAATGCCCACATCGGGAGCGTGCCATTGGTAGTCCTCTTCGCATCGTTTATCACGGCGTCCTGAATACCTATCAGAAACGAATTCTTAACATCGCCGACATCTTGACAGAGCTCGAAAGACGCAAGATCCCGTTTCACATGACCCTGGCGGGAGATGGTCCCCAAAAGTCCGAACTTCTCGGTCGGTGCGAAAAGTGGCTGAGTTCGGGCGAGATGGAATACAAAGGGATCGTCGCTCACCACGATGTCGATGCCATGCTGCGCGAGGCGGACGCTTACGTCATGACGTCGGCCTTTGAAGGAATGCCGCATGCGTTACTTGAAGCAATGGCCCAAGGCTGCGTCCCCGTCGTCACCGATATCGACAGTGGAATTCCTGAACTCGTAACCCAGGGGAAATCAGGCTTCCGAAATCCGATCGGCGATATCAAAGCCTTTGCGGATCGATTCACGGAACTCCAACAGAACGTCGCTCTGTGCGATGAAATGTCAAAGGAAGCCCACCGATCCATCAAGGAAAGCCGGTTCAATGTCGAAGCGATGATCGATGCATATCTGGAACTCTTCCCAAAGATCGTTCACTCATCGCCTGAAAAGACCTATCGAAGACCGCGAGGAACGATTCTTCCTCCTCCCGCCATCGTGAACGGCCTATCCATTTTCCCCTGTGAAACCGCCGGGTTCATCGAAGACGTACATCGGATGCTCAACGGCCGCAAATCGGCGGCGAGTGGTAGTGCCCCCGCACGACCGAAGGGGCTTCTTTCCAAGATTTGGCACAAGATCAAACCTCGCTGAGTACGCGAGGACCCTTTTCTTCACTTTGCAACTCTCGGTGTTCGCGAGTGGCATTTGCACTCTTGACCCGCTACCTTGGGCCCTGTTGCCTATTCATTCGTTTCAGGAATTCATTCATGACACGATGGGTCATTTGCATTTCGTTGTCGACGGCCCTCTCTGGAATCATGGCTGATTCCGGAGCGATTCCGGGTTACACGAGCGACGCCGCTTTCGCCGATCGCGTGAGAAAACTAAGTAGCCCACCTCTCGCCACCGTGGAATCCCTCGCGAAGTCCGAGGGGGGGCGAAGTGTCGATCTCATTAAAATTGGAGATGATGCCCAATCGCCGAAGCCGGCGCTGTTAGTCATGGGAAATGTGGTCGCGCCGCATATCGTCGGATCGGAGATCGCCCTCGGAATGGCGGAATGGCTAATTGCTCATGCCGACGAGGAGGCCGTCAAAAAACTCCTCGAAGTGCGCACGCTTTACATTATTCCGCGGCCCAATCCTGATGGTACGGAACGGTTCTTCGGTTCCCCTAGGCACGAAGTGGACGGCAACGCTCGGCGCACCGATGACGATCGTGATTTCTCGACGGGGGAAGATCCGCCCAATGATTTGAATGGGGATGGATTCATTACCGTCACTCGCATGGAAGATCCGACCGGCGAAATGATTGCCCATCCCAGTGATCCCCGCATCCTCATCCCTGCCGATTCGAAGAAAGGTGAAAAGGGTCTATACCGAGTACTCGTCGAAGGGACGGACGAAGACAAAGATCGTCTTTGGAATGAAGATGGTGCCTACGGTGTGTCGTTCAACCGAAACTTTACGGCAAAGTATCCCTACTTCGGAATCGGGGCGGGCCCGAATCAAGTATCCGAAATCGAGTCACGTGCGATCGCTGACTTCTGCTTCAACCACCCCAACATCGCCGCCGTCCTCGTCTTCACTCCTGAGGACAATCTCTACTTTCCGTGGAAACCGGGAGGTGAGGAGAAAATCAAAACCAAAGTGCAACCAGACGACGCACCGCTCCAGGAATACTTAGCCAAGAAGTATCAGGAACTTCACGGCGGTAAAGAGCCTCCTCCCTCGCCGGAAGGTGCCGGGTCGTTTTCGGACTGGAGTTACCTGCACTTTGGTCGCTGGACCTTCGCGGCCCGCGCGTGGTGGATTCCACCCGCTCCCAAAGACGAGAAGCCTCCCGCCGACGATAAATCAAAAGAGACTGCCGACAAGAGCAAGGACGAGGAGAAGCAGAAGAAAGAAAAGGATGATCGGGAAGCACTCGCCCTGCGTGCCTTGAAGTGGTTCGAGGAACAAAAGATCGACGGGTTCGTGCCATGGGCTCCGATCAATCATCCCGACTTTCCAGACCGGAAGGTCGAAGTGGGGGGATTCAAGCCTTTTCTTCGTCTCAATCCGCCAATTAGCGAAATCCCGTCGCTGGTCGAAAAGCACGCGAAGTTCCTCTCTGAGATCAGTTCCGCGCTCCCAAAGCTATCCATGGGTGACATGACAGTGACACCACAAGGGGGTGGAGTCTATCGTGTCCGCATCAACATCGTGAATACGGGGCTTCTTCCGACTCGAAGCCAGATGGGATCAATCAATGGCATTCCTTCTCCCATCAATTGGGAGCTATCGCTCGGTGGGAATGCGAAGTTACTCACCGGCAACAAGAGAGGTCAAATAGCAGTCCTGAAAGGTAACGGTGGAAACGCCGAACTCGAATGGCTGATCCTGGCTCCCGGCGCTGATGATCAAAAGCCGAAATTCAAAGCGTCGAGTCCATCGGTCGGACAGGTCGAACACGTGATCGAGCTCGAGAGGAAATCGTAACGATGAAAACAACATCCACCTCTCTGGCGTTTCTGCTTCTCGTCATTGCATCCTCGAGCGCCGCGCCGAATCCCTCGGTCAGCGAGTACACCGCTCAAGGAGCTCCTAGCCATCCGAAAGTGCAAGTCGCTTGGAACCGGTATCATCGGCATTCCGAGGCGACTCAAATCTTGAAGGACCTCGCCAAGACATTCCCCGATCTCTGCCGACTGACGAGTCTCGGAAAGTCATTCGACGGCAAGGAAATGTGGGTCCTCACTGTCACGAATTTCAAGAACGGAGATCCTGACAAAAAGACCGGCATGTGGATCGACGGCGGCATTCACGCCAATGAAGTCCAAGCGACCGAAGTCGTTCTCTACACCGCATGGTTCCTCGCGGAAAGCTATGGGAAAAGTCCTTTCATCACCCGGCTGCTCGATCAGCGGACCTTCTATCTCATGCCGATGATGAGCCCCGACAGCCGGGATGCGCACTTCGATGAACCGAACACGACGCACAGCCCTCGGAGCGGACAACGGCCTGTCGATGACGACCTGGATGGACTCGTTGATGAAGACAAGCCTGACGATATCGATGGCGATGGAAACATCGTCACCATGCGCCGTCGTGACCCCAATGGCCGCTATAAGCCACATCCCAAATATCCCGAGTGGCTTGTCGAAGCGGAACCAGACGAAAAGGGGGAGTACACGATCCTCGGTTCAGAGGGGATTGACAATGACGGCGACGGCAAGGTAAACGAGGACGGCGACGGCTATTACGATCCCAACCGAGATTGGCCCTGGAACTGGCAACCCGACTACATTCAAAACGGCGCCTACCGTTATCCCTTCTCCATTCTCGAAAATCGAATGGTGGGGGATTTCATTCTCGCTCATCCCAACATCGCGGGAAATCAATCCTATCACAACACGGGTGGGATGATCCTTTACGGACCGGGCGCGCTTGATGATTCATTCCAGAAGAGTGACGTCGACCTCTTCAAGATGATCGGGACGCGCGGCGAGAAAATGCTTCCCGGCTACAAGACGATGAACATTGCGAAAGAACTCTACGTCGTCTATGGCGGCGAGGTGGATTGGCTCTATGCGATGCTCGGAATGTGGCCCTTCACCAACGAACTCTTTACTCCCTTTAATCTCTTTCGCGAATCGAAGGGGGGTGGTTTCTTCGCCAATGCCGAGGACTTGCATCGCTTCGACCGATTCCTCTTGTTCGGTGACGGCACTGTGCCGTGGCATGAAGTCGATCACCCACAGTACGGTCGGATTGAAGTGGGAGGATTCAAAAAGAACTGGGTGAGACAGCCACCCTCATTTCTCTTGGAAGAAGAGTGCCATCGCAACATGGCGTTTTCGTTTTATCACGCGGACCAACTACCGATGGTCGTCGTCGATTCAATTGCTTCGCGTGATCTCGGGCAGGGTCTGATCGAAGTCACCGCCGTCATTTCCAATGCGAGAGCCCTCCCCACCCACTCGGCTCAGGACTCGGCGAAGAAAATTACCCCTCCTGACGAAGTTACCCTCACGGGAAAGGACATCACCGTTCAAGCGTCGTTCTGGTCCACTTCGCCGGCTTTCACCGACCCGCATATTACTCGAAAAAACCCAGGAACGGCTCTCGTGGATAATGTTCCCGGCATGGGGGCGGTTTATGTCCGCTGGCTGGTGAAAGGTGCTGGCCCCTTCAGCGTTACCGTTGATTCCGTCAAGGGAGGGACCGCCCAGCTCACAAAATGAGCTACGATGTGAGGTAAATGGGTTCATCAATCGAGCGGTAGCGAGCGGCCACAGATGCCTGATCTCCTTCTCAAAGGCGGAACCGTCTACGATCCGGCGAATGATGTGAAAGGAGAAGCACGCGATCTCTGGATCGATAATGGCCGCGTGATCGACACTCCCCCCGCCGGAACAAAACCGCGCCGGACGATCGACCTTGGCGGCTATGTCGTCATGCCGGGCGGTGTCGAAATGCACTGCCATATCGCCGGCCCGAAGGTGAATATCGGCCGCCGTTTCTTTCCTGAGTT
>JAIEPU010000036.1 GCA_019748235.1 bacterium | reverse complement strand
AGTGCCTTTTTGCGCTGATCCGGGTTAAGGGCGCCAAAGACTTCATTGGCGCGAACACCCTGGTACCAGAACACGTTTCCTTTGTGATCAGCCGGTTCATCGTCTGCTTCCGCGGCATGGCCGTAGACCATCGGACCGCCAAAGGAAACCTTGTCGACCGAGTTTCCATCGGCTCGCATCGTGACGTGTCGACCGGTAAGAACGAATTCAAACTTGGACTGCCCAGGCTCACCGAAAATTGCGATGTGGTACTGTCCCAGTCCGCCGGCGTCGTCTTCCATTTGCTTGGAAAACTTCTGAAATCCCTCTTCGCTGGTCAGCCCTTTGACGATGGAAGTCACCATCTCTTGCTGGACCTTGGAAAGGTCCTCGATCGATGGCTCCGTGATCTCCCAATTCGCGGAGACCTTTTTCCGCAACTTATGGTCAAATGCGAAGCAAAGCGCCTTGCGTTGATCGGTAGTCAGGGAGTCGTAAAGCTCCTTCACCTTGGTCTCTGCCACCGGAACGGTAATTGCCTCAGCGCCTCGGCTCCAAGTAGGGAGAGCCAAAGATGCCGCACCGACAGCGGCTGCTCGAAGAAATTCACGACGGCTGACCACACCTCGTGAACAGTCATCGCAAAATGTATTCTTTCCAGGTAAAGATCGCGCGGTCATGGTGGTTCCCCATCTATCGAGCCGTTGCTGTCGCCTTAGGGCTTCTCCTCAAGACTACTCAGCCTTTAGAACCACTGTCAATGACGACGCTGGGATTCCTCTTCGTAATTGATTCTGAAGGGATCTCTATTCATCGGGCGAAATGGGTGAAATCGGGAACTTTGGGAAACACTCATACACCCCTTGACCGATTCTGAGAGACGGCTTATTTGCATCGCCACAACCTAGCCAGACACTCGCACCGTGAATCACCCAACTGGTGAAGTACAGCCGCCTGTCGGCGGTCATGGAAACATTCCAACCGGAAGGCTGTGGGATGCTGATCGGAATCGTCTCCGACTCACACGATCACATGACTCGGCTCGAAGCCGCGCTCGATCGATGTCTGCGCGAAGGGATCGAAGGGCTGATTCATCCGGGTGACATCATTGCTCCATTTGCCGCCCGACTCGTGGCGGATCGTTGGAAGGGGCCTCGGATTACCGTCTATGGCAACAACGACGGTGAACGAAAGGGGCTCAAGACAGTTCTTCCCGAAATCACCGACGGTGCGATTCTTGTGGAGTGGGGAGGCCGACGGATTAGCCTCGATCACTATCCCCCTGATGCCGACCATGAACCTGTTGCCGATTGCGACGTCATCCTCTTTGGCCATACGCACCAAGTGCTCGTCGAATCCCGCGAGGGTCGTCTATACCTGAATCCTGGTGAGACGTGCGGATGGGTGACCGGGCGACCGACCTTTGCCTTGTTGGATACCGAAAATCTTCGTGTCGAAATCATCGAGATCGAGAAATGAAACAGCCATCGCGACTCGCGCTTTTATCGCTGGCCGTCGGCGCTGTCATTCTTGGCACCGGCTGTGTCGAACGGCGGATGACGATTCGCAGCGTTCCCGCGAATGCGTTGGTCATTCTTGACGGACAGGAAATCGGCCATACCCCCTGCTCCATCCCATTCGACTATTACGGCACACGGCAAGTGAAGCTCGTCAAGGACGGGTATGAGACCCGAACAATCAATCAAACGATCGCATCGCCGTGGTATGAGTGGCCGGGGCTCGACTTCGTAAGTGAGGTCATCATCCCTTGGCGAATCCGGGACGATCGAAACTATGTTTACGACATGGAACCGATCATGCAGGTTCCGAATGAACAACTCTTGCAGCGGGCCGAGCAGCTTCGACAAGACGGCCGTAATCCTCCAGAAGAGGTGCTAAGGCGCGCAGGCGTCCCCAACCCTGGAGCGAGCAGTTCGTCGGAGAAACCGATCGAGTCTGAGAAAAATGACGGTGGCGAGTCACCCGTGCCGGAAGAGGCGACGCCGCCCCCCAGTACCTAAACGGCCCGCCGATTGGGTGTCAGCAATGAAACGATAATTAATACCGCAAAGCCGACCGGTATTGTTACGATGCCCGGCTGGCTGAAGGGAACGATCGAAGTCTCGGGAGCGATGCCATACACACTCTTATAAGTATCGCCGCTCAGTAAGATCCATCCGAGCGATGAAATCATTCCTACCAACACGGCCGCGACAATTCCCTGACTCGTGGTTCGCTTCCAGAAGAGTAGCATCACGAGCGCGGGCAGATTCGCGGAAGCGGCAATGCTGAACGCCCATCCCACGAGATAGCTGACATTCAGATTCTCAAAGATGATGCCGAGCACGATTGCGATTGCTCCCACCACGACAGAGATGATCCGCGCGACACGCACCTTTGATGAATCCGGAATCGACGTGTTGAAAAGTCCCGGCACGAGGTCATGCACGACAGTCCCGGCCGACGCAATGATGAGCCCGCTCACCGTTCCCAGAACGGTCGTGAACGCTACCGCTGAGATAATTGCGAAGAGCCAGTCGTTGAAACTCTTTGCCAAGAGGGGAGCGGCCATATTGCTGTTGGTGACATCGAGCGCGCCGCTCGTCATGGCGCCCAGTCCGATGTAAAGCGTCAGCACGTAAAAGAATCCGATACACGCGATGCCGACGATCGTACTTTTGCGCGCGGCCGCTTGATCCTTTACCGTGTAGTAGCGAATGAGAATGTGCGGTAGCGAAGCGGTTCCGCCGAATAACGCGATCATCAACGAGATGAAATTCAGCTTGTCGAATAGTTTGTCGGACCGGATACCCGCGAACGCGGGGAGGTTGCCTGGCCTAAGAATCTCTGATCCATCCACTACCCGTGGTGTGAAGGTGGTGAGCGTCGAACCGTCACTTTCCTTTTTGCTTTTTGAATCCCAAACGATGATCTCGCTTTTCTGAATCGTGCTGAGATAGTCGATGGGTCCAAGCGGGCCGGTCTGTTGAGCGCCGCCGGGGAGACTCTTCAAATGTCCCACCGGTCGAAGATCTCCTTCCCCTGCTCCACGTCCTTGCGGCAAACCGTTCACGATTTTTTGGCCGGACTTTGTCACTAGAAGCGTTTGTGGTGACAGGGATTGGGCACTTTCACTCGGAAGGGAAAGCCCTCGTTGTAGTATCAACACCGTCAACACCGCCGAGAAAATGACGAGTAAACCACCTTTGAGAAACTGAACGTACGTCGTGCTCACCATCCCCGCCGTCACGACAATAAACGTCACTACCGCGCCGACTAAGATGACTCCTTGATAATGTTCGAAGCCGAGAAGCGGCTTGATGAGAACGCCCGCTCCCACCATCTGCGGTATCAGATAAAAGATGCTCACTACGAGCGTGCTGATTGCGACGGTCAGCTTGATACTTCGCGAATGAAATTGGCTGTCGAGAGCATCTGCAAACGTATATTTGCCGAGCCGTTTGAGAGGTTCGGCCACGACAAGTAACGCCACGATCCAACCGGCGAGATAGCCGATGGAATAGAGGAAGCCGTCATAGCCGTAAAAGGCGATCATGCCGCAAATGCCGAGAAAAGATGCGGCCGAGAGATAGTCTCCGGCGAAGGCGACACCATTGACAAACCAGGGAACGCCTCCCCCCGCCGCGAAGTACCCCTGCGCCGTTCGGGCACGTTTCCCCAAGTAGACGGAAAGCCAGATGGTGAACGCGACAATGGCGAAGAAAATCATCACCGTCGGGAGTGAGCGATCGTAAATCACTGCGCGTCCTCCCGAACGCCGTCACTCTTCCTCACAGGGTTTCGGCAGAGCCAACCATAGATGATCGACAGGACAAACGCGCCGACAATGAGAGCCAATCCATACAGAATGGCGATGTTGAGACCCGCGAAAGGAGTTTCTTCCATCAAGTTCGGGCGAAAGGCATTAAGGGCGATGAAACTGAAATAGGCGGCGGAATAAAGGAAGAAGAGGATGAGTCCAATTCGCGAATTCCGGACCGAAGTCGCCACGTCCTCGGGCTCTTTATCCGGAAGCGGACTCGTGCCAAAATCAGCCATCGTGCCTCTCTCAATCGATGTGATTCCACCGATCGGAAAGAAGGGAGATCGCCAGACGATTCCGTGCTTAGAACCGTCCTGCAAGACCCGACGATCGGCATCGCGAAACTGTACCGATTCAGAGCGCCGTTTCCAAAGGTCTTCTCGCGACGCCGCTTATTTCCTCACAAAGTTCACATCTTCGTGGGCTTGAGTTCGCCGAGCGTGGCATCCGTTTGGCTTTCCATCCATTTGTTCCAGCGACCGATGGCGGTTCGTCTCTGCGCGGAAGCCGCGTCCGCGGAGTAGTTGAACGTCTTGCCGGTAAGCTCGTTCAAATTAGTGATCGCCGCCTCCCGAACCGTCAGTTCCTCGGCATCAAGGCGTTCGATGAGCCTTTTGAAATGAACTACATTCCATTGCTTTGAGTCTGGGTATCCGACAATCAATTCCAACAGCCCGCCCGCCACGTCCGGCTTATACATCCGAGTTAAACTCTCCTGAACCTGCTTAAGATCGCTCCCACCTTCGCGAGCATATGCTCGAAGTGATTCAAAGCAGGCCGCACGCACTGGCGCATATTTCGGATGGCGTAAGAAATCGACGAGAGCGTCAATTTCTCCCATGGAGGCAAGTGCCCCCACTGCCATGAGTCTCATCTCTTTATTGTTGTCTTCAACGAGCTCACGGAAGCGAGCCGTGGGTCCAGGACCGAGAGGCACTTCATCGCTGAGGCGATTGATGAGACGTTCCGTTGATGGTTCGATGGGGATGTTGACCCAATCCGGGATCGGAGATTCTGAAACTTCTCCCAAGCCGCTCTGATCGCTGATAAGGATTACTTCCCGCCCCGATTTGATCTCTTTCGTCTGTGAATCTCGACTGAGTTCCGCATCCCCCGCGAATGTATTCAAGACGACTCGCCACTCGGCCGGCTTCTTCGAGTCAAGACGTGCCGGTACTAGAACCTTCGACTCCATCGAGACTTTCGTTCCTCGATTCTTCAAGTCGAGGACCCAATCGATTCCATTGATCGTCAACTTCAGGTGAACGGGATCCTTGCCCGACGTGAAAATGAATTGGCCGCGAGGGTCCACACAAACGACATCGAACGAAGGATCAAAGGCGACCCCCAGTCGACTCCTCGAATACATTTCAAGGACAAGTCCCGTCGGAAATTCGATCTTCGATCGGCCGGGAGGTGGATCGGCAATGAGATCGGCCGCAAAAATCTGCGACTGTGGCTGCAATCGTTCCCATCCCTTCGACGATTTCCGAAGCAGCATTCCCGTCGGCGAAGTGTACGTTCCCACGGGGACGAAACTATCGATGTCTGCCGTTGCGGCAGGTGATTTCTCCTCCGCCGGTTCAGCAGGGTTTTCCTCAAGAGCCGATGGCTTCGCATCTGATTTCGCGACTTCCGTTTCTTTGGCGGCCGCCTCCGATTCCGCCATCTTCTCCTTGTCATCTGTGCTTGGAACGACTGGCGGAATGATCGGTTCGCTGTCGCTCGGCGATTCCGTCACGGCTGCCGCTGGCTTAGGTATGACGTTGTCGATCTCAGGCACCGCATCGAGTTCATCCTTCGGAAGTGGGACATCCTGTTTGCCAGTCGCTTGAGCCACGTCCGGAATGGGTGCGGCAGGGACAGTTGCTGGCGTCTCCTTCGACGGTGTGGCACTTCCCTCTTGAGCAGAGTCAACGACAGAATTGGCATCGCTATTCCCGCCAGGCTTCGCGCTAGCCATCTCGCCGGCCGGCGCTCCTGGGACCGGTGGAAGGGGTCGCTCGTGCGGATTGGTGACGGTGAAATAAACCGCTACTCCCAGCATGACAAGCAATGTGAGCACCACCAGTGACGTCCCAACGCGATTGGCAGGCGCGCGAGATGCCGCTGGATCAAAGCTCCCCATCGGTTCGGCCGGGGAAGACTCCGCCGAAGATTTCTTGGGGCCGATCGGCTCAAGCAATGCATGCGTCTTCGGGCGCCCCTTGATAAGGCCGTACGCTCGTTCCTTTGCGGAGGAAGAGATCTCCGCCGGCTTTCCGAGGACCAGCGACAGAATCTGGTGAACGCTAGCGACCTCCGCGAGATCGAGATCGTTTTCGAGAACTCGCTTCTCCAGTTCAGCTACCCGATTGGGCGAGAGAACACTGTCTAGGTACTCCGCCACATCGTTGGGATCGACGTCCGCATGATCGGGATCGGGTGAATCCGCCAACAGACGACGGCGGCGCATGACGTTTCGGATACGCGTTACAAGATCGTTGATCGACGGTTCCTCGGCGATCTGTTGTCCGATTTCTCTCGCCTGAGACGGAGAGAGCGTATCGTCGAGATAGGCAAGCAATGTCCGTAACGTCAAACGAAGCATGAAACGCTCCAAATTTTGGACCGATGAACCTCCGTTCAACACAAGGATGGAGGTCCTCTGATAATGAAAGTGGGGCGTGGTGCCATTCTCCGTACAAAATAGGGGAAATTTCTCGCGATATTGGCCCTTCATCGCCAAGATGATCGACTCGATCACATCAACGCGAGATTGCGGCACTGGGGAGCATGACGTAATGAAGATCGGTTTGATTGGAGCGGCCGGACAACTGGCGGCGGATTTGCTCATCAAACTAGACGGTCACCATATTCATTCCATGACTCGCGAGGAAATTGACATCTGTCGTCCGGAATCCATCGGGGCCGCTCTTGACCCTCTCGAACTTGATGTAGTCATCAACACGGCTGCCTATAACCTGGTCGACAAAGCGGAGTCTGAGCCTCTTGCCGCCTTTGAAGTCAACGGCGCGGGCGTGGCAAACCTAGCACGATATGTCGGCCAAAGGGGTTGGCGACTCATTCATTTCAGCACCGATTATGTTTTCGGCCAGGACGAAAGCAGATCGATCCCCTGGTCGGAGTCAGATCTTCCCGGCCCAAGCTGTATCTATGGAATCTCAAAGCTCGCGGGCGAGCACGCGGTACTCGCCTATGCGCCGAACTCACTCGTCCTGCGAACATGTGGACTTTACGGCCACAAAGGTTCTCGCGGCAAAGGGGGAAACTTCGTCGAGACCATGCTAAAGCTTGCGGATTCCGGAAAGCCTCTTCGCATTGTCGGCAATCAGTTCTGCACCCCAAGCTTCACGAACGACATCGCGGAGGCAACCGGACTTCTGCTTCAAACCAACGCCCGCGGCATCCTGAATCTAACAAACGATGGCTCATGCTCCTGGTGCGAGTTCGCCCGAGCTATTTTTGAAATCGCGGGAAAAAAGGTCGATCTGACCGCCATCACATCGGCAGAATTCGGCGCGCCTGCACGACGCCCGGCGTATAGTGTCCTTTCACTCGCCCGGTTGGGCCAACTCGGTCTACCGAAGATGCCCCACTGGCGTGATGCGGTAGAACGGTATTTGAAGAACCGACCCGGGACCGTTTGATCTGACTGTAAAACATGCCACTGGACGATCGATAAATTCTCTGGAAAATGAATCAAGTCCGCATGACGGCTGGTCCGTCCTTTGACTGAACCAAGAGGGGGTAATCTGTGAACTATTATCGTGGGCGCATGATCGCGGGATCGCTGGCTTTGGCGTTGGTGGCCACGTTGATGACTGTCAATGGAATGGTTTCTGCGCCGAAGGTGAAGGCGGCGGACGCAGAGTCTCCTTCTCTCAAGCCCGAGCTGTGGAAGGGCCTCGTCACCGACGATTCGCTCAAGCTCATGCTCTCCTCACAAACCGACCTGATCGACAAGACGCTCAAGTCGGCGGGGACGTTTCGCCGCGCGCTGAAGAAGATGGAAGTCGCCGGACGGATTGTCGCGGTGCTAGGCAATGTGGAAGTACTTCGCGGCAGCGACGAAGCAGCAAAGAAGGGAGCGGCTCTCCGTGCCGCCGGACTTGATTTGACAAAGGCTGCCGAGGCAAAGAATTTTGAGGATGCCACTAAGGCGGCGGAGGCAATCAAAAGCTACCCGGATAAGATCGCTCCCGCTGCAGACGCCAAGCCGACCGTTTGGACCGATCTGCTCGATATCGATGGACTCATGACCGGCGTGGCAACAGCGGACACCGAAGTGAAGAAGCCGATCGCAGCGACGAAGCCTGCGGATTTCAAAAAACTCTCCAAGGAAGCGGAGCCTTATGCCCTGCTCCTTGCGGTCCTAGGAGCGGCCGCTCGTGACTACGAGTCTGATAAGAATTGGCAAAAGTGGTGCGACGACATGAAGAACGAATCGGTGGGACTCGCCAAAGCCTTTAACGGCAAGAATGAAGATGAGGCGAAGACGGCCCGTGACTCGCTCCTCAAGTCCTGTAAAGCGTGTCACGACGCCTACCGCGTGGAAGAGTAATCTGGTTCATTGAATCAGAATAAACTGGGCGAGAGGATACTCTCGCCCAATTCATTTCTTGGAGTCTGATGCGGGAGCGGTTCGCGAAGGAGGATACAAAAGGCATGCAACCTCATGCGCGGGGGCATCGGCGGCGAGCCGTGGTACGATCGTCTTGCATTCCGGCATGGCCTGCGGGCAACGGGGAGCGAAGGGGCAGCCGAATTGTCTCGCAAGCGGGCTCGGAATATCCCCTTTCAGAAGAATTCGCCGCCGATCCTTTTCGATAACGGGATCGGGAATCGGAATCGCCGACAAGAGGGCCTGGGTGTAAGGATGCTTCGGAGTTCGGTAGATCTCCTCCGAGGGAGCGACCTCGACGAGTTTGCCAAGGTACATGACGCCTACTCGATGGCTCAGTCGCTTTACCACACCAAGATCATGAGCGATGAAAAGGTAGCTCAGCCCACGCCGCGATTGCAAGTCGATCAAGAGATTGAGGACCTGCGATCGTACGGAAACGTCGAGAGCAGATACAGGCTCGTCACAAATCAGCACTTGAGGATCGAGCGCCAATGCCCGCGCGATACCGATCCGCTGCCGTTGACCTCCTGAAAACTCGTGGGGATAACGAAGGACATGTTTGGGGTCGAGCCCGACTTCCTTCATGAGCGACTGGACTCGATCACGCCTCTCATTCCATTTTGCCAATCCATAAATGACAAGCGGCTCCGCAATAATGTCTCCCACCGTCATTCGCGGATTGAGCGAGGCATACGGATCTTGGAAAATGATCTGCAAGTGCTGCCGTGCCTCGCGAAGCTTGGCACCAGACAATTTGTCCAAGTCATAATGGACGGGCTTGCCGGTCTTCGGATCGTTCACGTCCAACTTGACGGAACCTGAATTCATGCCAATCAGCCTAAGGATCGCGCGGGCGGTCGTGGATTTGCCACAACCGGACTCGCCGACCAAACCAAGCGTTTCTCCACGATGAAGATCAAAGGAAACACCATCCACCGCGCGAAGGATGCGCCGTTCACCGGTCGCGCGGTCATAACCTTGCGGAAACAAGACCGACAGATCGCGGACAGAGAGGACGACTTCTTTAGCCGGCCGCTGTCGGACAGATGTTTCCGCTGCAAGCAACACACTCATTGACCTGCCTCCTTGCCGCGAATCTCGACAAAGCAAGCCTTCTCACGCGCGACGGATTCACCAGGAACCGTGGTCAACGGTGGAACTTCCTTTCGGCAAGTATCGATGACGTACGGACAGCGCGGCGAGAACGCGCACCCCACGGGAAGATTCGTCAGGTCCGGGGGCTGACCGGGAATTGTCCGGAAACGTCCCCCCGGAGGATCATCCAGTCGGGGAACCGATGAGAGTAGCGCTTTGGTGTAAGGATGAGTAGGCTCGGCAAAAAGCCTTTCGGTCGGGCCACGTTCGACGACTCGGCCAGCATACATCACGTAAATCTCGTCGCAAAATCCCGCTGCCACCCCCATGTCATGAGTGATGAGGATGACCGCCGTTCCCTCGTTTTGACGAATCGATTGCATGAGTTCCAAAATCTGCGCCTGAATCGTAACGTCGAGCGCTGTGGTCGGCTCGTCCGCGATGAGAAGCGCGGGGCCGCATGCAACCGCCATCGCCACCATCGCACGTTGACGCATTCCTCCCGAGAATTCATGTGGATAGGAACGATATCGAGCAACTGGATCAGGGATACCGACACTCGCGAGGAGTTCGATGACTCGCTTTTTCGCCTGCGAAGAAGTCAAGTTCTTATGAATGAGGAGCGGTTCAGAGAGCTGATCACCGATGGTGAGAAAAGGATTCAGCGACGTCATCGGATCCTGAAAAATCATCGCTAATCGATTGCCACGAATTTGCCGCATCTCCGAGGCAGTCGCCTTCAATAGATCCTTTCCCTCGAATTGAACTTGATCGGCGGAAATGATGGCCGGTGGAGATGGAACGAGTCCCATCATCGTCATGCTGAGGACAGACTTTCCCGAGCCGCTTTCACCGACGATGCCGACAGCGGCTCCTTCGCGCACCTGAAGATCAATGCCGTTGACGGCGCGAACAAGCCCCGTCTGCGTGGGAAAATGCGTCTTCAGATTCTTAACGTCAAGGAGCACCGCGAATTCTTCTCCTTACTTTGCCGATCGAGGGTCAAGTGCGTCTCGCAAACCGTCGCCGATGAAATTGAGTCCGAAAAGGCTGAGGGATAATGCTGCCGCCGGATATACCATGAGCCACCAATACGGCTTGATGATGTTCACCCCCGCGAGCCCCTCGGACGCCAGCGATCCCCAACTGCAATTCGGCTCACTGATGCCGAGGCCAACGAAACTGAGAAAAGCTTCGGAGAGCATGATCTCTGGAATCGTCAGCGTCGAATAAACGATGACGGGCCCCATCAAATTCGGCACAATGTGACGAAAGATGATTCGCGGCGCGCGGGCACCAATGGCTCTCGCGGCGACGACGAACTCACGCTCCTTCAGCGAAAGAACTTGGCCACGCGTGATTCGAGCCATGGTGAGCCATGAAACAAGACCGATCGCGACGAAGACGACGACAATTGGCGGCATAAACTTGGTCACAATACTCGCGGTACGTTGATCGGGCGTAATCTCCGAAAGGATCGCATTCGCCTTATCCGTATCTCCAGCCTTCTCTGCTGCCGCGGCTTCGGCGAACTTTTGATCGGTACTACTGGCGACGTTCCCCAATCCATTGACCAAGGTCATGATCAAAATCACGAGGAACAAGAACGGAAGTCCGTAAAGGATGTCGACGATTCGCATCATCCATTCATCGACCCGCCCACCAAAGTATCCCGCTACAGCTCCCCACGACACCCCAACCGAAACGGACACGACGGTGCCCACGATTCCGACGAGAAAGGAAACACTCCCCCCGAAAAGCGTGCGAGCGAACAAGTCTCTTCCCAAGGAATCGGTTCCGAACCAGTGCTGCGCCGTGGGAGGCTCATACGTTTCTCCCTCGTTGGTGCGAGTGTGGTCGAGGTGCAAGGCGTAGAAGGAATCAGACGCGAACGCGGCTCGATCCTTTCCCTTGATGACCGGAATCAAATGGAAGAGAGCGAATTGTGAGAAACACGCGAGCATGAGCAGCAACAAGATCACCATCGATCCCGTCGCCATCTGATTCCGCCGCAAGCGGTACATCGCATCACGAAAGAGTGACGTTCCTTCGGCAACAACTTCACTTTCGGACTTGCGAGGTGCGTCGAGCGGCACCGTGAGGTGCATTCCGACATAAACGATCGCCGCGGAATTCGCGAGTAACCAAACGAACATGACCGGAGTGACGGCCCACGGCGCGTTGGCTAGCAAGCTCACGGCAATGAACGAAAGAATCCACAAAACCATCGAGACATTAATCGGAAGCGACAGCGGGTGTTCGACCCACGCCCGTCGACGAGTCGTTGGTTTCGTGACCGCAATGCTCATCGTCCACTCACCGGCTTCACGCGCGGGTCAAGAAAGGTGTAAGAGAGATCCACGACAAAATTAAAGAAGCAGAGGAGTGAGCTGAAGACGACGACCGTGCCGAGCACCACGTTGTAATCGCGATTGGTCGCCGCTTGAACGAAGATCGTCCCAAGCCCGGGGATGAAGAAGATTTTTTCAATGACCAGCGAGCCGGTGAGAATGAGCGCGAAAGCTGGCCCTAGATACGAGACGACAGGCAGCATCGCCCCGCGCAGAGCATGCTTAATGACGATCTGGCGCTCACTGAGACCTTTCGCGTGAGCGGTTCGTATGAAATCTTCTCCCAGAATCTCAATCATGCCGACCCGCGTCAGCCGACTGATTTTTGCCGCAAATGGAAGGGAGAGAGCCAGTCCCGGCAACAGCACATTGGAATACGTTTCCCAACCGGCCAGCGGGAAGAGCCGGGCCCAAAAGACGAGCACGACGATGCCGAGTGTCGCGAGAATGAAACTCGGCAAGGAAATGCCGAAGACGGCTACCGCCATCAAGCCATAATCGATCGGGGTGTTCTTCTTGAGTGCCGCGATCACCCCCGTCATCATTCCAAGCACGACGGCAAACACCATCGCCACGGAACCAAGCGCGATCGAAGTCGGAAATGTTTGCCTAATGATCTCGTTGACGGTTTTACCGCGATACTTCATCGAAGGCCCGAGATCACCCGTTACGACCCCCCTCAGCCAAATCCAGTATTGTTCTCGCAACGGCAGGTCGAGGTGATATTCCCGCTTCTTTGCTTCGGTGACTTCAGGCGTCGCGCCCCGCAATTCATTAGCGAAGGGATTACCCGGCGCGAGACGAATGAGAAAGAACGATAAGGTTGCAACAAACCAGATCGTGAGAATCACACTGATCAGTCGGCCAAAGACGAAACGAATCAAAGCCCTGATACCTCCATGAGTTTCGCTCGCTCGCCTTTACCTCAACCGCACGCTGATGACAATTACTTCTCGGTAACGACTTCCTTCTCCTTCGGCACATATTTCGGCCAAAAGCGAGGAAACGCGTCATACCGGGAGCCTGCCGGCCGTTTGTCACCCTTCCACCGAAGATATTTCGGAGGGTGCACTTCGCGTTCGTTACTTGCGATCCCTTCGAGTTCCGGCGGCCAGAGCTCGCTTGAAGTGTAATGGTAAATGGGAATCACGGGAACATCCCACATGAGCATCTGTTCGGCAATTTCAAGAAGAAGCATCCGAATCGCGAGCGATTTTTGAAGCTGCTCTTCCGGCGACGTCAGCTTGCCGAACTCGTCCATGTTCTTTTCAAGGTCGGCGATCGACGTGGTTCCGGTCTTTCGAACCTTCCCTTCAATTGCTTGCTGATAGGCTGGCCAACTCTTAACGTCTTCAATGATTTGCTTCCGCTTCTCCGGAGTCGATAAGTAGTCGAGCATCCGAGCACTATACTGCAGCACGATTCGGTTGTAGTGCGGGTTGTGGTACTTCGAATGATTCTGTTGGTTGTAAATGATCGGCTGGTCGAGCCGAGCGGGATTCTTGTCACTCTCCAGATCGTCACACGTGAAGAGTTCGAGGAAGGTATTGGGATCCGAGTAATCGGGAATCCAACCCGCGCGAGCGAGATCGAACTGACCTGTCCGACGGCTGTTCAGATAAACCTGCCACTCTTGATTCTCGAGCTTGGCGTCAATGCCGAGATTCTGTTTCCATTGATCCTGAATGAAAGCCGCGATCGATTTATGTGCTTCCAGCGTGTTGTAGAGGATCCGAAGAGTGGGAAGCGTCACCCCTTCGGCTTTCACTTCCTCCAGAAGTTTTTTCGCCTCGGCAATGTCCTTGGCCAAATCACCCGTTCCAAAGCGCGGCTCGGCGTTGTAGCCGAGCATCAAGTCCGCCACCATTGAGTACGCGGGAGATTGCTCCGCGCGCGATACCTCGCGAATCAATCGCTTTCGGTCAATCGCCAATGCGAGTGCCTGCCGAATTTTGCGACCGGTCTCGGGTGATTTGAACACCGGCAGTTCAAGATTCACGTCGTAATAGTAGATAGCGGGTTCTACCTCATGATGCAGATGAGGAATGGGATGAAGCTTGTTCTCACGCAGCACTTCACCGACGACCTGCGGAATGACACGGCGAATCTTGTCGACGTCGCCGTTGACGTACAAATTGAGCGCGATGTCCTCTTGCTCAATCGCCAGCGCATCGAGCGTAACGAGCCCTCGCTTCTCGAACGAACCGAGGGACTCAAGTAGTTTTAGCTCGTTCTCTTCACTACGGGATCGTTTCTCAATTGTTTTGAGTTCCGCGATTCGAGCGGTCGTGTGCTTCTCGGTTTCCCAGTAGAAGGGATTCTTCTTCAAGCGGATAAAGGAATTGAATCGCCAATCCTCGAGCATGTAAGGCCCGTTGGTGACGATGTTATCAGGCATTGTCCATTGATTGCCATACTGGGCGATCGCTTGTCGTGGTAAGGGAAACAGCGGGTAAAAATTCGTGAGTTGAATGAAATACGGTACGAAGGATTTAAGCGTCACTTCCAGCGTCAAGTCATCAGGAGTCTTGATTCCGACTTTGTCATTCCAAAGACGGGAGCGAAACTCTTCGACCTCTTTTCGAATTTTCTCCTCGAGTTCAGACAGCTTTGAAGGAGCGGGCTTTCCTTCCTTCGCCAATCGATCGATGACTTGCTTCCACTGTTCCGCCGTTGCCGTCTTGAATTCTTCGATACCGACGATGTAGTCGAGCAGAAATGAATACTGTGAACCGGTCTCGGGCCAACATTGGCGTTGCCACGCATAAACGAAGTCGTGAGCGGTGACGTTCTGTTTCATTCCGTCAACCGTGTAGATCTCCCCCTTCTTCACCCACCATGCGTCCGGTCGAAGATGGAACGTGAACGTGAGATCCTTTTGTTCCCAGGATTTGGCGACCCCCGGCATCGGCTCGAGTGTTTTGGGATGATAAACCGTAAGGCCTTCGAAAATCGCGAAGGCAATCTCCCCTTCAGGCTGCCCGGTCATGAAGGTGACGTCAAGCGTTTCCGGCTCGGCTCCATTCACCCAGGCGTAGTCAGCCCGACCACGGGCGGTGCCGTTGAAGGAGATGAAAAAGATACCAAGCAGGATGCTGCAGCCCGCGACGATGATGAGCAGATTGCGGTACATTTCGCCTCGATCGCTTCATCCATGAGAAGGCTCACCGCGCCGACCGCCGTCTGACATTAGACGGCAGGATCCACTGCTCCCGCCGCGGGGGCTGAATTCTCTGGACCTGCTGGAGTCTTTGAGGAATGGCGACCGTTCCGCACGGCCTTGATCACCGCATCGACGCTTCGAGCGCTAAAGATCTTCGTGACCTCCTCGGCCGAGAGAGTCTCGTGCTTAAGCAGTGCCTCGGCAAGCAACACCAAGTCCTCGGTGTTATTACGAACGATTTGCTCCGCCTCCGCGTAACATTCGTCGATTATTTTGCGAACGGCGATGTCAATTTGCTCAGCGGTTGCCTCGCTGAACTCTCGGGGGCTATGCATCTCGCCCCCCAAATAGAGATGCTGCTCCTTGCTCGTGTAACGAATCGGGCCGAGGGCATCGCTCATGCCGAAATCACAGACCATTCGGCGAGCGATGTCCGTCGCACGTTCGATATCGTTCGATGCGCCGGTCGAGATGTCGTCGAAGAAGATTTGCTCGGCGATTCGCCCACCGAAGAGGACCTGTATCTCACCCAATAAATGACGCCGCGTCATCGTGTAACGATCTTTCTCGGGGAGCATCATCGTTGCTCCGAGCGCCATGCCTCGCGGAATGATCGTCACCTTGTGCAGTGGTTCAACGTCTGGACAAAGCCGTGTGATGATTGCGTGACCCGCTTCGTGGTAAGCGGTAACTTTGCGATCATGCTCGTCCATGATCTGGCTTCGTTTTTCGCGACCGAACCGAACCTTATCACGAGCCTCTTCCAGGTCTTCCTGTTCGATCCATTTCTTGCCCGCCATCGTGGCATGAATGGCCGCCTCGTTGATAAGCGACGCCAGTTCCGCTCCGCTAAACATGGGGGTCCCGCGTGCAACCCGCTCAAGATCGACATCAGGGCTCATCTTCACCGATCGGGCATGAACGCGAAGGATTTCCATGCGCCCCTTGAGGTCGGGGAGGTTGATGACAATTTCACGATCGAAACGACCGGGACGAAGGAGCGCGGGATCGAGGACATCGGGGCGGTTTGTGGCCGCGATGACAATGACTTGATCGTTTGTGTCGAATCCGTCCATTTCGACGAGGATCGCATTCAACGTCTGCTCGCGTTCGTCATGCCCGCCGCCCATTCCACTGCCGCGTCGGCGTCCGACGGCATCCACTTCGTCGAGGAAGATGATGCAGGGGGTATTCTCTTTGGCTTGGCGGAAAAGATCACGAACACGGCTCGCACCAACGCCGACGAACATCTCGACGAAGTCGCTTCCCGAAATGCTGTAGAACGGCACATCTGCCTCGCCCGCAATCGCTTTGGCGAGCAATGTCTTGCCGGTTCCCGGAGGACCGACGAAGAGAAGCCCGCGGGGAATGCGACCGCCGATGTGCTGGAACTTCTCCGGGTTTTTCAAGAACTCAATGACTTCGGCGACTTCTTCTTTCGCTTCCTCAGCACCGGCGACATCGTCGAAACGAACTTTCGTCATCTCCTTCGAGATGAGTCTGGGCCGACTTCGGCCAAAGCTGAGAACCCCTCCCGGCCCACCCTGTCCCCGAAGAGGACGGATGAGAAGGAAGTAGAACAACACACCCAGAACGATGATCGGAAGAATTTGAAGGAGCAGCATCGGCCAAAGGCCGCTCGTGGGGACATATCGGAGCTCTGGGATCGTCGCCAATTGATCGAAAAAGATACGGTCACCGATCACGCTTGTCGGAATGCTGACGCGGACACTCTGCTTTCGCGCCACGGGCAAAACGGTTTTCGCCTTTTCCTTCGCCGGCTCGGACTTGGCTGCCTCCGACTTTTCAGGCTCGGGCTTGGCGTCGCTCGATTCAGTCTTGGGAGGCTCTTCTGTTTTCTTTTCGTCGGCAGGCTTAGCTTCTGGACTCTGCTTCGCCGCGTCCTCCTTCTTCGCGGGGAAAGGCTCGACGATGGGTAATTCGTCGGTGAGGTCGGCAATCAACTCAGACTCGTACACTTCCGCCCGGGCGATCCCTTTGTACTTGCCGGCCGAGTGATCCCAATAGGAGGAGCGGAACTCTTGGTAACTGATACTCCTAACGATTCGTCCCGCATTACTCACATAATTGAAGACGAAGAGCACCATCGCCATCAAGATGGAGACGAGCAAAATGGGCCGAAGGCCTCTCGGCCCGCGGGGAATCTCACGACGCCCATTAGGGCTCACGCCAGGCTTTTCGGACTCGGGAATCTTGCTCTCGTCAGCCATCCGCTTTCGATGTCCTCATGTAGTCGAACCAAAGGAGCCAGAGCCCCCATCCTGGGAGACGCTGATTCTGTCTAAATGATTGTAGAACAGGCTATTCACCAAATCCCGCAATACCGAGAGATAGCACTCGACCTCTTTTCGGGGTCAAATCGGCTCGTTCTTGGCACTATCGCTAAGCGAATCGTAGCAAACCAGCCCTCCAACCGCCATGAACAGATTGGCAGCGGCCATTCCCCTCACTTTGTACGTCGGGAACGGACAATCCGCGAATTCGTCAAATTTAGACGGCAATTCGATACGCAAACCATCTCTCGTCACGGATTTGAGGGTTGCCTGAAAGAGATGATCCTTTTGACAGATATCTGCAACGGCTGATTCTATAATTGACCCTCGGTAGAAGTGATCTCGTCAAAACAGTTTCCTGCGAAGCCAAACGCGATCGGCAATCGAGCCGATGACGCCCTCAAGGTAGAAATGATGCCTGACGTTCGGCTTCATCGGCGAGGCTCGTCCATTCGTCCACACGAGTTCTGCCTCTGGGCGCTGATCGTCGTTCTCGCACTCGCGCGCATTCATCTCCTTTTCGTCCAGGTTTACGATTCCGATGAGTTCGAACATCTGCATGCCGCGTATTCCCTTTCCTCGGGACTTGCCCCCTATCGCGACTTCTTCGAGCATCATGGCCCGCTGACGTATTGGCTTGGAGGGGCCATCGTCAATACCTTCGGCCCTTCGCCCGACTTGTTAACGATCAATCGATTCGTGAGTTTATTCTTTTCAGTAATCACGGCGATTGGCACATGGCTTCTCGCGAGACAGGTTTATGGAAAACGGGCGGCGCTTTGGGCCGTCGTGGGAATGCTTACTTTTCCGCTCTTTGTCGAGAAGTCTGTGGAATGGCGCCCAGATGTGATCGCGACGTCACTCATCGTTTTTGCCGCCCTGCTCGTCGTCGCACCGTCGAAAAGGCCTTTCGTCGCTTCGCTGCTTGCAGGATCACTCGTTGCGATGGCTCTTCTGACTACCCAAAAAACTCTTTTCCTCGCGACCGGACTCTTTGTCGCTGCGGTTCTAACCTGGCGCGCGAGAGAGCAAATGCGTTACCGAGTCGCCGGATTTCTCACCGGGGGCATCTTCGTAGGATTGGTGGTGATTGGAGTATTCATTAGACAGGGCACGCTTCACGACGCTTACGTGTGCCTCTTTGAGCGGCTTGTCACTTGGCCCACCAAGGCGCGTGGTCCTGACGTCCTCTTCGGAATGGACTCTTGGGCACCGGGTCATCAAGCGGCCGTGATGGTTGCTATCGCATCATCCATTGTCATAGGGGTGTCAGTCAAAGCCAGAGGCTGGAAGGAAAGAAAATCGGGTGAGGGGGCCTCTCCCCACTCGTACCCCCTCACCCACACGCTTCCCCATCCGAGGAAAGGTGTTGTTCGATGGACACCGCTGTTGCGGCGTGGCCAGTTGGCCGTCATTCTGCCACTCATTACGCATTTGTTCGGGATTTTGATAACGCCCGCGATTTACTTTCAATTTTACATGCTGGCAATTCCACATTTGGCCGTCTTCACCGCAGGTGAATGGATGCGGTGCTGGCATGCCCTCGGTCGTTCACCGAACAAAAAGCGAATCGCCTGGTTGATGGTCACCGCGATGGTCGCTTGGTTCGGCGCGAGCATTTTTTTGTTGCCGCGTGGACCGGTGAGCCTCACCGGATTTGATTTAGGAGCGATGGTTCTGATCGGCGCCAGCCTGATTGTCTCGTTCGTCGCGCCTCGGGTGGTCCTCATCCTCTTGGTCGCCGCATTCCTGGTTCCTTCGCTGGGACGAATCGCGATTCCTCACATCCTTTGGCCGAACACCATTCAAAAGCAGGACATCGCTCTGGTGAATGAGCTCGTGCATGACGATGAGACAGTGCTCGACGGGTTTACCGGAATGGGAGCACTCCGACCCCACTTGAATTATTGGTGGTGGATCAATGAGCACACGATTCCGATGATGCGACAGTCTGGCGATGACGCCGTCATCATCAATGAAGTCGCTTCGGGTAAGCCGGCCGTGGTGCTCTTCGACGACAACCTGCGTTCGCTAGGCATCGAGAACTTACTTCCCATGCACTACGTACCCCTTCCGCTCAAGGGAAGGCGACCCTATTTCATTCTTCTTCGTCGCGATCTATGGAGCCGATGGGAGCGGATTGAGTATGAAAAGGGTGGAAAGTCGTAACCGGTATAAGAAAAGTTGAAAACGAGGAACGGCGAATGGCCGCGGTGGTGGAAACGAGAGCAGGATCAATTCCGAAGCGACAAGGAAAGGTGCGCGATCTTTACGATCTCGGCGATCGACTCGTGCTCGTCGCCACTGATCGAATCAGCGCTTTCGATTGGATCTTGCCGACGGGGATACCCGACAAGGGAAAAATCCTCACCGCCATGAGTCTCTTCTGGTTCGAGCACCTGGGCGAGACCGACCAGATCCTCTCCACTGATCTCGCGGAGATGGGTCCAGAGTTCGCAAGCCAGCCTGAAGTGTTCGAGGGGCGATCGATCCTTGTCCGAAAGACGAGCGTCGTGCCGATCGAATGCGTTGCTCGCGGCTATATCGCTGGCTCGGCTTGGAAAGAGTACCGCGCGAGCGGGACGGTCAACGGCACGCCAATTCCCCCTGGCCTGAAAGAAAGTGATCCATTCCCCGAACCACTCTTCACACCCGCCACCAAGGCGGAACAGGGAGAGCACGAT
>JAIEPU010000304.1 GCA_019748235.1 bacterium | reverse complement strand
GGGAACGGGGCATCGTAGGCAGGCTCGATTTCGTGACGACGAGCAGTGCCCGCCACGATCGCACCGATGGGCATGTCTCCCATGTCGATCATCTGCTGGCTCATCTCGCGCCAAGCGAGAAACGCAGGGGTGATCTTTTCATCGCCCGTCGGCAATCCGGTATTCGAGACAACGATGCGACCAAATCGTCCTGGGTTCTCCGTCACCACCCTCAGTCCGATCAATCCACCCCAATCCTGTCCGAAGAAAGTGGTACTCTCGAGATCGATCTTGGCGCTGAGCTCTGCCATGGTGTCGACGTGAAATTTGTAGGTATGCACGCTTCGATCGACCGGCTTGTCCGATCGTCCGAAACCGATCAGATCGGGAACGATGCAGCGGAGCCCCGCCTTCGTCAAAACCGGAATCATGTGACGATAGAGGTAACTCCACGTCGGTTCCCCATGAAGAAGCAAAATGGGATGTCCGTTCGGATCTCCCTCGTCCAAATAATGAACACGATAGCCGGCGATGTCGTGATAATGCGGCTCGAAAGAAAACCCGGGTAGTGCTGTAAAGCAACGGTCCGGCGTTCGCAAGACACCAGGACGAACTTCATCAGCGGGCCAAGACTGATTCGACATGGAAATGGCTCACCAAGTTTAAGGACCAACGACTTGTTTCGAATGAATCCCAATTGTACCCAAATCCACTCGGTTTCCACGAGTCTCTCCTTCGCCTCAAGCAAAACGTCTCATCTTCGGGTATTGCTCTGTTCGCTCGGCGCGATTTCTCGCAGTACCCAAGGACCATGAGCCAGCGACGATCAGCTATCCGAGTTTGATCGCCTATTCGATCGATTCGAGTGAAAGAGAACCGAACAGTTGACGTGGGGTCGGCGAAGTTGTCTGATGGAAGCTGGGGAAACACATCCTGAGAACTAATGGGAAACGCACAGATGCAAGTTGATCGTCGCACCGCCCTGGCCGTGGCGGGTGGAATGGCCGCTACTGCTGCTTTCGCAGGCAATTCGCGCGCGGAAGAACCGAAGCAGGAAGCACTACCGGGTAAGACGCCGCACACCAAGTTCGCCGTCAACGTCGAGATGTGGTGGAACAAGGAAAAGGATTTTTTGCAGCGAGTTCGCCATGCGGCGGCCCTTGGTTTTCCTGCCATCGAGTTTTGGGATTGGCGAAGCAAGAAGGGGATTCTGCAGCAGCTTGCCGATCTCTCGGCAGAGCTGAAGATCGACATCGCTCAGTTCACTGCCTGGGGGTTCTTCCCCGGCATGAACAATCCCGCGAACAAGGATAAGTTCCTGAAATCGGTAGAGGAAGGTTGCGAGGTCGCGAAGCAACTCCGTTGCCCCAAGATGACGGTCGTGGCTGGCAACGACATCAAAGGGAAATCGCAGGAAGAGATGCATGCCGTCGTGATCGAGGCGCTGAAGGCGGCCGCTCCGATCGCAGAGAAACATCAGGTGATGATGATCCTCGAGCCCATGAACATTCGCGTCGATCACAAAGGGCATTGCTTGTATGGGAGCGAAGCACCGGTCAAGATTTGCCGTGCGGTCAATTCACCGATGGTGAAACTGAACTGGGACCTGTACCACATGCATATTTCCGAGGGAGATCTCTGCCGACGTTTGAAAGAGGGCTTCGACCAGGTCGGATACCTGCAGATTGCTGATAATCCGGGACGGCACGAGCCAGGGACCGGCGAGATTTATTATCCCCGCGTTCTCAAGGAAGCGTGGGATCTCGGCTATCGTGGATACGTGGGGCTCGAGTGCAGCCCGATCAGTGATGAGAATACGGCAGCGAAGCGCGTCCATGACTCGGACTGGACGTAAGGCTCTTAATTATTTTCCGACAACCACGCTCCCTCAGTCATGAATTTGGCTGAGGGGTTTGTCTGCGCGGCGGGAGTTCTGATTAAGCTGCCTTCGACTTGTTGCGACCGGGGTTGATGATGAACCAGCAGGCTGCCGCCAGGATGAAGACGAAGACATACCCCTGAAAAACGGACTGATATCCCGCCAAGCTCGCGGCTAGTTTTTCTGGTGCGGCTAGTTCCTTCACCGTCGTGTTCAATTCTTCGGCACGAACAAACATGGATCGCTCGACGATCCACCCGGTGACCCAGCCCGCTGTTGCCGATCCGAAGGTGCCGATCGTATTCATGGTGGCCGCCACCACGCCGGGCTGGCGTTCTCCCAAGTCCTGGCACGTCGCCCACGTCGATGCCATCGTTAGGTCAGAGCAAAATGATGCGGTCGAGATCAAGACGAAGAAGAGATGCATGCTCGATGCGGTTGGAGCAAAGACCCAACAGAGTGCGGCTCCAGACATGCCGAAGACACAGATGATTCGTCGAGCCGTAAACCGATTGCCGATCCTTCGCGTTAACCAATCCGCGATCCAACCACCCAGCCCGCACGCGATCGCCCCCGCCCACAAAGGCCCCCCCTTGTAGATCGCTCCCAGCAAGCTCGAGTTATCGAGGGCGAATCGCTCATTCATGTAAGATGGGAGATAGGTGACGTTAAAGTACCACCCGTAGTTGAAGCAGAAATACATCAGGCAGATCACCCAGATGTTGTAATCACGCAGAAAGGACCACGAGACCTTGCCGTGCCCCAAAGTGCGAGTGGAGGAATCGATCATTCGGCGTTCGGCATCATTGACGCGGGCATGCTCTTCAGGTCGATCGCGGAAAGAGTAATAGAACGCAACCGCCCAAATGCTCCCAATGACGCCAAAGAGCAGAAACGCACCGCGCCAATTAAGGAGCGACGGCGAGAAGGCTGTTCCACTGACGAGAAGGGCCCAGATAAGTGGTGTCAATCCACCCGCCAGTCGTCCACAGGTCCAGACTGCCCCCTGCGCTCGCGCCCATTCTTTTTCAGGGAACCAATTGTGAATCGCGCGCGTGATGTTGGGATAAGCCCCCGCTTCGCCGGCACCGAAGAGGAAACGAAGGACGATGACCGTTGTCACTCCTCCCAGCACGATCGAACCGACTTGAAGACCAACAAGACCTGTCAAACAGGTGAAGAACGACCACCAGAGAACGATACGAAGAATAGTTGAACGTGGGCCGAGACGATCGCCGAGCCATCCGGTCGGTATTTCAAAGATCGCGTACGCGATGGAGAACGCGGAGAATGCTCCACGGAGTCCGGCAACCCCTCCTTCGAGTCCCAACTCCTTAGCAAGCGACTCCGCCGCTGTTCCGAAGCAAACACGGTCAAGGTAAGTGATCATCGACATCAGACAGAGCAAAAACAGCACGCGGTAGCGAATCCCCGTGGGGCGTTCACCTGCTTCCGCGATTCCTCGTTCGGTTAACACTTGAGCGTTGCTCACGTCACTTGCCTCAACGTTGTCAGGAACAAATCCAACGGTCAGCCGAGATCTCGACCGACAACGACGATGTGTTGACCCCGTGGAATGGGAGCCCCCCATGCCTGTGCGAGTACGACTCCATCGACCCCGGCCACCGCGGGCCAAGGCTCGCGGTCGATATGATCGAAGTCATGGAGAAGTCCCACGGTGTCCCCCTTCTTGACGCTCGTTCCGCAATCGAGAATGGGTTCGTAGTGTCCTGCGAAGGGCGCTACGGTGAAGCAATCGCGATCCACCATCGCAAGGCGGCGCTGCGTGGCGGCCTTATGAAACGCGATCGGCTCGATTTTGCCTCGCATCTGGCCATGATTGATTGCCGCGGCAAGGACCCCTTGTCGTCCGTACCGAACGCCGTCGGTGCAGACCGCTCGGCCCCAACCAAGTTCTGTTCCGACGGTGATCTTTCCGAGCCGCTCCGCTTCGCTGGGCAAAAGACCCGGCGTCACGTTTTGGTAGATCATGAGAAACGGGGTGCCAAACCAGCGGGCGGTATCCTCGATCTTTTTACTCTGCTCCGGATCATCGAGCGGATGATAGTTGGCGCAGAGAGCGAACCGCGCGACATCTCCCCCCGAATGAAGATCGAGAACGACATGCACGCGCGGCCAAATGTATTCACGAACGAATGCGGCGATGCGGTGCGTGATCCCCGCGAGCGAGGGAGTGACACCCGCTCCATCGACGAACGCACGGTTCAAGTTGACCCCATCATCGAGGGTGCTTTCGCGCGTGGCGGCGAGGAACGCGCCGGGGTTCAGCACTGGAATCAGGATGATCCGGCCCGTCACATCCTGAATCTTGATTTCGCGGAGAAGGTGTTTGAGAACGACCGGCCCCTCGAATTCGTTTCCGTGATTCGACCCGAATGCGACGAGTCCTTCTCCCTCTTTCGCTTTTTCTCCCACGAAGACAGTGAGCGGTAAGAGATGGTCACCCCAGATGCTGTCATGTTCCAGTGCCAACCAATAGTCACGACGGCCCGGCGAATCGAGATCGAGCTGATTCGGACGAGCAACACGGCGTTCCATCAACCGCTTCCTTCCCACGAACTTCAGCAGTCAAACATCAATCATTCATGAAACTAGGTTTGTAGATTATCCAAAGGTCGACCGTCATTGCCACGGCTCAGTTCACAGAATTGCAAAAGTCTCGCACGGCGGCGAGTGACGCGATGGAGAAACGAAATGATCGATCTCAGCCATCCTCTTCATGAGGCGATGCCGGTCTATCCGGGCGATCCTGTCGTCGAGATTTCTGACGTCGATAAGGCGGAATGGAGCACATCCAAGGATCGCCACGTCAATTTAGGTCGAATGACCTTTGGCTTGCATTCCGGCACGCACATGGATGCGCCGTTTCATTTTTTGAATGACGGAGCGACGATTGACCAGATTTCGGTTTCGCAATGTGCCGGAGACGCGTGCGCAGTTCGCGTCCAGGGCGAGCGCATCGGTCGAAAAGATCTCATTCAAAGCGAAACAATCATTCGACAGACGAAAAGAGTGATCTTGAATACAGGTTGGTTTCATCGTTGGGGAGATAACGACTATTTCACCGCTCATCCGGTCCTGACGAAGGAGGCGGCGGAATTCCTACGCGACTCAGGAGCCATTTTAGTGGGAATCGATACCCCTTCGGTGGATCACTCACCTTTCGAGGCGCACCTTGTTCTTCTGGGCGCGGGGATCGTCATCGTCGAGAACCTCACGAATCTCGACGCGCTTCCCCCCTCGCCGTTCGAATTCGCGGCTCTTCCTCTGGCGATCAAGGGTCGGGATGCATCCCCGGTGCGAGCGGTCGCGTGGCGATAAAAGAAATCGAGCCATTTCCGCCCATCGATGAATGGTCCGGAATGGCTCGACATGGGCTCGCGATCGAGCCATTGATTAGTGCCCGCCGCTATGGTGGTGGGCACCCTCTCCTTGGTAGATCTCGCTCTTCGGATTTCCCCGTGCGACGAGATACGCCAGAAGGTCGAGAATTTCCTCACGTGTCAATCGATCGACCATGCCGAGCGGCATCGCTGACGTTGGCGATGCTTGGCGATTTTCGATCTCCGACTTCTTGATCACGATCGGCTCAGACTTAGCGAGTGCATTCTCGACAACCTTAATGACATCAGGGGTCTCGTCAACGACTAAGCCAGTCACGACGGCTCCTGATTCGAGTTCGACGATTTGCGTCGCGAACTTCTCGTTTATCTTGGCGGACGGCACGAGGACGCTCTTCAAGATATCCGCCGGCGTCTGCTTCGGGTCTAGCTTCGATAAGTCAGGTCCCACTTCGTAGCCCACTCCATTCAGCCGATGGCAAGCTATGCAGTTCGCGATCGTGAAGAGCTGCTTGCCTGAATCGAAGGATCGGCCCTTATTCAAATCCGCCAACGCGGGAACCAGATCCTGTTCCTTCCATTCCTGTCGTGGACGAGTCAGCTTGAGGGGCTCATCCACCGGAGCGATCGACTGCGACGCCAAATAGGCCGTGGGATCAGCAAGATAGGCCTCGAGATCCTTGACGACAAACATCGCACCGTACATACGCCGCCAATGACCTGGGTAAGTGCAGACGTACGGATAAACGCCCGGCGTCTGCGGCGGAATGAGCCGGAGCTTCTGCACATCACGAGGCTGTAAGAGCTTGCTCGAGAGAAGAATCTTGTCCGATTTCGGAACATAGTTTCTTTGGACGGCGTCCGGCTGAGTCGCCATTGCGTCCGACGCCATCCCAACTTCGACGAGAGCTCCCGGATGGAGCAGCACGAAGTTGTGCGGCATGATGTCCGTATTCTCGAAGAGGATTTCGACCTGTTTTCCTGCTTCGACCACGAGGATCTCTTGATCAAAGAGCATGCGGTCGGGAACCGTCGCAACACGAATGATACGCACGCCTAGCGCACGCAGTTCCTTTCGGATCTCTTTCGCCTGATCGGCGGGCAAGAGAGCCGCGAGTCCCTCGGAGAACTGAATCGCATCGAGAGCGACCGGCGTCGTGCGATCCGCGACCGGAATTTCGCGAACGAATGCGAGCACCGATTTCGACAACGCCGGGGCGTCATCCTTCGGCCATGCCTTGTTCGGCACGGCCAATAGCGCGTGAATGGCCGCTGCACGATCACGCTTCTCTGAGACAAAAGGAGCGAGGAGCTTGAAAGCCTGTGCTTCACGACCCGGCACGGCAACGAGCGCCGACATCGCGGCCCGCCGAATTTGATCGGCGGGATCGCCTCCTTCCAGAGCGATGGTCACCACCGGTGCGGGAGCGGGAAGCTTGTCCTGCCGCAGCACGACCTGCCGATTCTGATCCAGCACGACGATAGAGTATCCCTCTAACCGCCGTCCGAGTTCGCCGTCCCCACGGTTATGCACTTTGATGGAATCGAGCGGCAGTTCTTGACCTAGATCAACTTCCCACCACGGGTCATCGGTGTTCTCCTCGGAATGGGTCTGGCCTCCCTTACCCCATTCGGGGCTGGTATTGCCGTCAATTCCTCGCGCGGCATCTCCTCCCGATGATGTATTCTTCTGGGATGCTTTTCCGCTCCGAGCGACGTTCTTCCCATCGCTGAAGACTTCTACTTCGGCGACGGTGAGAGTTTTCTTCCCTGGTAATTCGACACGCACGAACCGACCCATTGCTTGGTGCGGCTTCTTGTCGAGACTCGACGCGAGTTGCTCGGGAAGTCCTTTCAACAGAGGTTCGATTCGGGCGGCGAGCTGTCCTCTGAGGGTGATTTCCTTTACGAACGGGGCGGATCCAACTAAATCTTTGAGCACGGCCGGAGAAGCCAGACCGAGCTTCCACGCTTCCTCGATGTTTCCATCCGCTGCGATGATCGCCGCGAATGCGAGTTGCCTGGTGAGGGGAAGCGTCGCGGAACTACTAAGCTCCACCAAATCCCCCCGCGCGGACTGCAACGAGGCAACATCAAGAGCGGTCAAGAGACGAGCGAGATCGAAAACGACGCTCTCATCTCGTGACACTTCAGACGAATCGATGTGTTTGATGGAACGAAGCAGAATCTCGATCGGTGGTTTCTTCTCTGCCTTGGCAAGAGCCGCGATCGCTTCCTGTCTGATCTCGTCTCGAATTCCCTTCCGCTCGAGAAGCTCGTGATAAATCACGTTGCTTCTCTTTGCCCGAAGGAGTTCTTCGTTCGTGACACTCTTGAGTAGGACGCGGAACGCGGCGTCGTTTCCTTTGCCGATCTCTTGCCCTTCTCGAAGAGCTTTTCGCCACACCGGCTCCAAGGCTTTCATCGTTTCGCCCCGGACATAGTCGATGTACATGTCGGTGCCCGAACTGGTCGCGATGAGAGGAACTTCGATGGCGTCTCCGGTGTTAAAGAAGCTCGCCGCCCGAACGGCTTCCAGACGGACGCGAGGATGCTCATCTTTCGCGAGCTTCTTCAGTAATTCGACGGCGTTGGGAATCTCGTCACGCCAAATCGAGATCACTTTCGTCGCGGCCGCGCGGGCCCGGAAGTCGGACGAGGCGAGCACTCGCTCGAGTAGTGTCTGGTCGACGACGTGATGATTGCCACGAAGCCAGAGCGCCTCGAGCAAATGATGCTCGTAATCGGGATCCTTGCGATCGAGGGCCAGCACCCACTTGTCGAGAGCTTCCAACACCTGCTTGGTGTCACGACCACTCAGTTCGATGCGGACACGATAACGAACACGATCTTCGGGCTCTTTCAGGAGATCGAGAAGAGCGGGGATCGGTGCTCCGGCAATCGGTGCCGGCTTAAGTAGAGGCCGGCCTTCGTACGTCACCCGATAAACCCGACCATGCGCCTTGTTACGACTTGGATCACGAAGGTTATGCTGCATGTGGCCGATGATCGGATTTTGCCAATCCGTGAACCAGATCGCTCCATCCGGCCCCATCTCGATATCAGATGGGCGGAAATGAGGATCGCTCGAGAAGATGATCGGCTCGATGGACTCGGCGGTGAAACTGGCCTCTTTGTCGGACACCTTATATTGCAGGATTCCCTGAAAGCCGATCACGTTACCGACCAACAGATTACCCTGACTCTTCTCTGGGAAATGACGGCTCGAGAGAATCTCGACGCCTGGACAGGGACGCGTTCGCTGTTGATAGACCTGTGGCGGCGTCGCATGCTTCTGAGGATAGGGCAAGTAACCCGAGAACAAGGCGCCGTGGTAGGGCTGAGAGCCCGTCCCATCGAACACGAAGTCCTGTCCCCATCGATCAAAGACATGACCATGCGGGTTGGCAAAAGGATGCGTCACGTAGACTTCAAACTTTTGCGTGCGTGGCTCATATCGAAAAACACCAGCGTTACTGCATCGCTGTGGCGGGCCATAAGGGGTCTCCACCTGCGTCTGGTGGAACGTCCCTTCTTGCATGTAGAGCCCACCCATCGGATCGAGCGTGAAACTGTTGGACGTGTGGTGCGTGTCGGCGGTATCGAGTCCGCTGACGATGCGAATGCGAACGTCTGCCTTATCGTCCCCGTCCGTGTCCTTCAGGAATAAGAGATCCGGCGCCATCGCGACGATGACCCCGCCTCCCCAGAACTCAAAACCGGTCGGATTGTGAAGGCGATCAGCGAACGTCTTGACGCGATCGGCTTTGCCGTCGTTGTCATCGTCCTCGAAGATGAGGAGCTTGTCGTTCATCTGGTCCTTGGGCTTCCAGTGAGGATAGCTCGGCCAGACCGCCACCCAGAGCCGGCCTTTAGGATCGAATGACATTTGCACCGGACTAATGAGTTCGGGGAACTTCTCTTCCGACGCGACGAGGTTCACCTTCATGCCTCGTCCCAGATTCATCTTGGAAATGGCTTCTTCCCCGCCGAGATAAATGTGCTCTCCATTGGGGCCCTTGCCGGGGAAGTTCGTTTTGACGGGAATGAAGTCCGGGGTGTTGGAATCATCGAGCTGGAATGGCTTGCGCTCGGCAACCGCCCAAACGTTCTTGTCGCGATTCGCCGTCATGACGTCGAGAATCTCGAGCTCACGCTGCGCGACGACACGGTTCGTTTGGCCTTCGGTGAATCGCAGATCGGCCCGACCGCCAAAGATCGAGAAGCCGTCCGTGGTTCGGTATCGGTTGTACCAATGAAGATTTTTGTCGAGGACCGCGGCACGAATCTGTTCGAGGTACCCTTCATCACCGAGCGCCGTACCAGGCGCACCGAAGAGAGTGCCGTCGATCAAGGTGGCGAGTTGGCGGTTGCCTAACTCGCTGAAATGAATGCCGTTGATCGTGAGGGGCTGAGGGGCTTTCGAATAGAGATCCGCCGTCGAATGGAAAAGATCGACGAAGGGAACACCCTTCTCCTTCGCGACCTGACCCATCGCCTCGGTGTAGAGACCAATCCGCTCATTGTTCGCTTTACCATTCGGCAAATGAGGAGTCTTCAAGTCCTCGTGAGCGACGGGAGAAAAGAGCACGAGTCGCGGGCTCGTCGCGCCGTTGTACTTCTGCGACAGCGTGTGATCGATGAAGTCCGTCAATTCCTTCTTGAACTTTTCGATTCCTTCCCGACCACCGAATGACTCGTTGTAACCAAAGAATGCGAAGATGATGTCTGCTTTGCTTGCGGCAAGATGCTCGTCGGGGGTTCCAAATCCCATCGAGCGGAGCCGCATGTTCAGCTCATCTCCCGAGAATCCAAGATTTCGGATCACGAGATGCTTCTCGGGAAAGCGAGCCTGAAGAAGAGTTTCAAGCCAACCGTCATGCTGCATTCGATCGGCGAGGGTATTGCCGATGATACAGAGGTGATCTCCCTCCTTTAGTTCGACCGGTCCTTGGGCCAAACTTGGGTGCAACCATCCCAATAGGGCTGCCACGAGTGCGAAGGTGGAGCTAACCCAAAAACGGCTCCACGTTAAAGCAACGAGAGAGTTCCTGTCACTCATCATGGTCGATTTCATTTCCTGGAGGTTGAACTTGCGGTCATGGGATCGTGGTGGAATCGAGACTATTCCGTCGTCTCAATGCGTAATGCGTTCGCAGCAGTCCCCCGCCCAATCCTTGGCACGATGTTAACGAGTACTTTGTCCAGAAGGTATCTTTCGGTTTCGAGTTTTCTTGAAGTCGCTGATTCAAAACAAGAATTCTCCCCGAGTCGGTGGGGACGTCCGGCCGACATCATCTCTCTCTTTTCATCACCCCCGCTGCCAGCGGTGGAAAAGAGGCCGAGTTGCCTTGAACATTCGAAGGAATTCTTCGAACAATTTGTCGTAGATCTTTTGGTTGCCAGGATCGGGCAGGAACGTCCTTTCGATTCGAACGCGACTGGGGATGTCCTCGACGCGGATCAATTTCAATCCGACAAGCGCCGACAATGCCACACCCCGCACGATGGCGTAATGCGGATCAGCGACTTGGTGAATCTTTTTTCCGAGCACATCGGCGAGAATCTGACACCAAATGGGAGAACGAGCTCCTCCCCCAATGAAGTTCATTTCGGTAAGCGGCTTTTCAGTGATTTTCTCCACGTACGTGGCCAACCAGCGAAGATTGAATCCTACCCCCTCCATCACCGCCCGCACGGCATCGGGAGGACGACTCTTCAACGATAAGTTGAGAAATCCCCCTCTCATCGCGCCATCTTCGTTCGGCGGGCCAGATCCATTGAGCCAAGGAAGGAATCGAACTCCATTGCTCCCTGGAGGAGTACTTTCGGCAGCGGCCAAGAGTTGCAAATATCTCTCGTCGGAAGAGGACAATGAATGGGTGCTCGTGTCTGAGAACCATTGCTCGACAAAGAGCTCGAGCACCTTCCCCGCCGGCCCCTGCTCCGCAACCAGCATGTTGTAACCAGGAACCACTGACGGCATGGAGGTTAACCCGTGCAACAAATCGAACCGTCGGCGAGGCAGCAAACAGGTGATCCACGACGACGTACCGATGCACATGTGAGGCTGGCCAACATTCACCGCTCCCGATCCCAGTATCGAGGTGTGACTGTCACCCGCGCCGACCATGACTTGTGTTTTCGGCGAAAGCCCCCACTCGTCCGCAACCTCGGGTAGGATCGGACCGAGCACGGTATCGACCGGCACGAGTTCCGGAAGCTTCGAACGATCGATCCCCGCCGCCTTCAGCAAGACTTCAGAGTACTTCACATTCGAACAATCGCGCGTGTCGGCAATCATGTAGGGAAAGATCGAGGCATACGAACAGGCCATACGACCGGTCAGCCGATAATTGAGGTAGTCGAACGGTTCCAAGAAGCAGTACGCCTCTTCATAGATCTTCGGAAACTCGTTCTTAATCAGGAGCAGGTTCGACAGTGCATCGGCCCCCGAAGGCAACGGCGCGCCTGACGAGATCGAAACCCATCGCCACAGCTTAAAGACATCGCAGCCGGCAATCTTGATCAGTCCATCCATGAGCTTGGCGGAATATGCCCCGCCCCGGTGATCGGTCCAGTGAACGGCCCGCATGAGGGGCTTACCAGAGCGATCGACGGGAACGGTGACCCCCCACTGCCCCGCGACGGCAATGGCGATGATGTCATCCACGGGAACAAGATTTCGCGAAAGGAGTTCTCTGGCTCCGTCTTTGATGGAAGCCCACCATTCTTCTGGCTCTTGCTCGACCCCTTCCTCACCCACGAAATAAAGCGAATTGGTACGCTTTACGTTGGCGATCACGTCCCCTTGCTCCGAGACGATAGCCACCTTCGGACCGCCACTACCCAGATCAACCGACAAAATGTACCGAGTCCGACTCATTCAGCTCCCAGTCCAATCGATCGAGCATTCCAACGGCCCGCGGACCGCTCAAACTCAAAGGGGTCACGACCTATCCCGGGCGAGCCTCATTCTTATAAGCCCGGAAAAGAACAAGGCTATCGTTGACCGATCTTGATGGCTCCATAATGTGAATATGACTTCATATTCATATTTTGACTTGGCAAGTTTTGAGACTTCGCCGATGATACGTTCAGCGTTCAAAAGCTCTGCATTCAGGCAGGGGAACAGGATCGGGGCAGAGTAAGTGATCAGGAATGGGGGGCAAAGAAAAATGGGACCAGCGCGCGTGAGGGAATTCTTTTGTATGACTCGGCCAGAAATGTCGGCATTGGTCGCCGGGGTTCTTTTCACGCTGACCGCTTCATCTGCTCTTGCCGAGAGCTATGACTTTGGGCCTGATTCGCAGAAACAGGATGGAGTTCCTCAGGGAAAGGTTTCTGAGAGAGAGTTCACCAGCACCAAGGTTTACCCCGGCACCTTTCGGAAATATTGGGTCTACGTTCCGGCTCAGTACGACCCGAAGAAGCCCGCCTGTGTGATGGTGTTTCAGGACGGCTTTCAGTACGTGATGGATATGGGTGCCCGCGTCCCAACCGTCTTCGACAACTTGATTCACAAGGGTGAGATGCCCGTGACGATCGGTGTTTTCGTCAATCCCGGCGTATTCCCTCCCACGAAGGAGAAGCCCAAGCAGGAGAGCAATCGAAGTTTCGAATACGACACGCTCAGCGATCAATACGTCCGGTTCATCCTCGAAGAAATCCTTCCTGAAGTCGCGAAGGACTACAACCTCACCAACGATGCCGCGGGCCGCGCGATCTGCGGATTAAGTTCGGGGGGAATTTGTGCGTTCACCGCCGCATGGGAAAAGCCCGACGCCTTTAGCAAGGTCGTCAGTCACATCGGCAGTTTCACGAACATTCGAGGTGGGCACGTTTATCCATCGCTCATTCGCAAGACCCCGAAAAAGCCGATCCGCGTTTTTCTACAGGACGGGTCCGAAGACCTAGACAACGCGCATGGGAATTGGCCTCTTGCCAATCAAGAGATGGCGGCCGCTCTGAAATATGCCGGCTACGACTATCAGTTCGTTTATGGATCGGGCAAGCACGACATTCGCCATGGCGCGGCCATCCTTCCCGATACTCTCCGTTGGCTTTGGCGCGACTATCCCAAGGATGAGCCCAAGAAGTAATCCGGTCCCACGATCTGAAGGAATGATTCTCTTGACCGTAAAGAGTCGGAAGAAAAAAGAGGCCACGCTGCACTGGGTGACGACGCCGAAACAGGCGCGGAGCCAGGAGCGGCTCGAGCGTCTGCTCGACTCTGCCGAGGAAGTCATCGCTGAGAAGGGTTTCGAGCACGCTTCCGTCGCGGAGATCATGGGACGCGCCGGCTCATCGGTCGGTCTCTTCTATCAGCGATTCAAAAGCAAGGACGATCTGCTCCGCTGCCTGCTCGAACGATTTAGCGATGCTTCAATCGCGACGGCCGATCTCGTATTCGATCCGGCAAACTGGCAGGGCAAGTCCATTCGCGTGATCGTGGAACAGATCATTCCTTTCCTCGTGAACGTTTATCGCCAGCGAAAAGGACTAATCCGAGCGATCTTGCTCCGTGCGAGCGTGGATCCCGAATTCAATCAAAGCGCGCATGCGGCGGAGCTTCACATCGCGGATCTCTTAGAGAAACTCTGTCTCGATCGAATCGATCAGATTTCTCATCCCGATCCCAGGACTGCTGTTCGCCTCGCCTACCAAATGCTTCGCTGCACGCTGAACTCGCTCGCTCTGTTCGAATTAAAGGAACGAGCCGGTTTTAGCCTCGATCATCCGGTGTTGGAAAAAGAATTGACTCGTGCGTTTCTTCGATTGATCGGGTTTCGGTCGAGCGGAACGCATGACAAAGGAAACGAAATCATCCCGTCGAAAAGAAAACGAGCGTAACACGTTTCTCACGGCGCTGGTTTTACAAGTGGAGAAGAAAGATGCATGCAACCGCAACCCACGTGAAGGAAAATAAGTTCGTCGCCTATCTCAACGACTATGCGTCGTATCACAAGACGCTTGGGAATGAATTGACCCACCATGTCGGAATTCCGGTCATCATGGTCGCGATCATGGGGATGTTTGCAAAGGTCCAGATCGGCCCCAGCTTTGCCGATGGCTGGGCCGCCATTGATCTAGGCTTCCTTGGATGGATTATTCTTTCCATCTGGTACATTTGGCTTGATGTGAAGATCGGCATTCCGAGTGCGATCGTCGCCCTTGGCGTTTACCTAATCGGAAAGCAAATCCCGATTCCCTACCTGATCGCCATGTTCGTTGGTGGCTGGATCATTCAATTCATCGGTCACATCAAGTATGAGAAGAATCGTCCCGCCTTTTTCAAGAATGTCGAACATCTTCTCATCGGGCCCATTTTCATTTTCGGCAAGTGGTTCCGATTTTTACCTTCGCTCGACGGCCACCGTGCACATTAAGATGATTCGGTCAGCGACTTGGGCTGACCATTAACTTGATTGCAAATAGCGAGGGTGCAAAACGTGCGGACTCTATTCGTCGGTACCGTACTCGGGTTCGTGTCATTGATCGCGAGCCCTGTCCATGCCTCTGACGACGACGGATTGAAACTTCATACCCGAACCCGTGTCGAAACATCACCAGGCTCGGGGCGGTTTCACACCGTCGTCCGACAAGAAGAATGGGATCCCTCGCGAACCGCCATCGTCATTTGCGATATGTGGGACAAGCATTGGTGCCAGGGAGCGACTCGTCGTGTGGCCGAGATGGCTCCGCGCATGAATGAAGTCATCGCAACGGCTCGAAAACAGGGTGTTTTCATCATTCACTGCCCAAGTGACACGATGAAATTCTACGCGAACACGCCCGAACGAAAGCTGGCGCAGTCCGCTCCGAAGGTGGCCGGACGCACGCCAATTCCTGATCGCTGCTCGCTGGACTTCCGAAAAGAGCACGGCCTCCCGATCGACGATTCAGATGGTGGCTGTAACTGCGTTCCGCAGTGTAAGCAAGGATCTCCCTGGCGGCGCCAAATCGACGTTTTGAAAATCGAACCGGGCGATGCGGTTACCGATTCCGCCGAAGCCTATTACCTCATGCGGGAACGTGGAATCGACAACGTCATTCTCATGGGAGTGCACACGAATATGTGTGTACTGGGCCGACCCTTCGCCATTCGAAAGATGGTGGAGCAAGGACAGCGGGTCGTCCTGATGCAAGACATGACCGACACGATGTACAACTCGCGCATGTCTCCCTATGTCAGTCACTTCACCGGCAATGATCTCGTCGTCGAACACATCGAGAAGTACTGGTGTCCGACGATTACGAGCGTGGATTTTCTCGGCGGCAAGACGTTTCGGTTTTCGGAAGACAAACGAAAACATCTCGCCGTCGTGATGGCGGAGGATGAATACAAGACCAACGAAACGCTGCCCCCTTTCGTGCTCAGCCACTTTGGGCAGGATTTCAAGATTAGTTTGATTCATGGGAGTGATCAGAGCCGCGATGACATCCCTGGGCTCGAATTACTTGACGACGCCGACATTGCCCTCCTCAGCATCCGGCGGCGCGTGATTCCTGCGGTCCAACTTGCCCACATGAGAAAGTTCATCGCCGACGGTAAGCCGGTCATCGGCATAAGAACGGCGTGTCACGCGTTCGCGACCAAGGACAATAAGAAACCGGCCGAGGGGCATGAGGCTTGGGAAAAGTTCGATCCCGAGGTGTTCGGCGGGAATTATCACGGGCATTACAACAACAAGGGAACAAAAGAGACGCTCATCTGGCCGAGCAAGGAAAACGTCTCGAATCCCATTCTCGCGGGAACGTCGGGCAAACCCTTCCCCGTCACATCGTGGCTTTACAAGACAGGCCCCTTACTGAAAGGGACGACTCCGATTCTTATGGGGCAGATTCAAGATGTTTCGCCCGAAGAAGTCGTCGCTTGGACCTTTACTCGAAAGGATGGAGGCAAGTCATTCTACGTCGCTCTCGGGCATCCCGATGATTTTCAAATCGCGGACTTTCGTCGACTTCTCTCCAATGCGATCTATTGGGGAGCGAATCTAACTGCTCCAGAAAAGTTTGAGGAGCACGCCACATCCGTGGGAAAGCCGGTGGCGGTAAACAGCGTTCTCGATCGAATTCGCAGCGGGCTTGAGGAAGCGAAGCTAAAGAAGACAGCGAAGTAACGAAGCTCAACGGATCAAAGACAACGGTTCTCCATTCATCGGCCGGCGTCCGATCAAACACCCGAGCCTGTCTCTTCTCCCTTAGGCGCGCCGGGGAGACGAGCTTGATCCGCCTTTCGTTCCAGCTTCACATGGAACGGATTGTAATTCACACCGTAGTCGTAGGCATCGTATTGCTCGTTCCGTTTCAGGAAGCCCACTACCATGTAAGTCCAGGGCGTTGCGATCACTTCCACGGCTACCTTGAGTACGAAGTTGGTGAGGAGCACGGTTCCGATCAATTGATTAGACCACTGGCCTCCGAACGCGAGGGGATAAAAGATGAGGGAGTCCGCGAACTGACCGACGATGGTGGAGCCAATCGTTCGCATCCAGAGAAATCGCCCTGCCGTAAGGATTTTCATTCGGGACATCACGAACGAATTGACGAGTTCCCCGGTCCAGAACGCAACGAGTGACGCCATGACCAGACGTGGAGAATTTTCGAAGACCCGAACCCAAGCCGACTGGCCGTCCCAATTGGCATCAGGAGGAAATGAGATGACCATCCACGCAATGAGCGCCATCAAAAACTGCGTCGCGAAGCCAAGCCACACGGCGCGGCGTGCCCCCGCATAACCGTACACCTCCGTTAAGATATCCGCGAAGATGTAGCCGAAGGGAAAGACGAGAATACCGGCTCCAAATGCGAAGCCACCGATGTTCGCTACCTTCGAGGCGGCGACGAAGTTGCTCGCCAATTGAACGGTCACATAGAACGCGATGATGATGTCGTAGTATCGAAAGTTAGCGACCGGAGAGCGAGCGATCGAGCCGGTTTGCATCAGGAGTTCCTCACGATTTCCTGGTGACAGCTTCATGACACTGATCCGAGGCCGCCAAACTGGAGGCATCGATCGTTGTCTATGACTGTAGGAATTCAAAACAGGACTGAGGTGGGTTTACTTTGTGGAACGGCCCGAAGCTAGTCCTATCCCAGGATTTTCGCGATAAATCGAGTTCAAGGGGATCAAGAGGCAAGTGATGTTGGCTCTTGTACTCGAATCTCCATCGTTCTCTTTCTTCCGAGGTAGCGGCAGGTTTGACGAACATACTCCTCATAGACCTCACCGTGTTCGGACCGAAGGAACTTCTCCTCCTCCAGGACTTGGAAATGAATCGCGATGAAGATGAAACACATCGCGAGTAAGTAGATGATTGACGGAACGACGAGGAAAGTTCCCAGGAGAATGAGATCCATCGACAAGAAGATCGGGTTTCGAGTATAAGCGAAGACTCCTGTTGTCACGAGCGAGCCAGGATTCTCACGATCAATTCCGATTCGCCACGAGTTACCGAATGCGGCGAGCGCGGCAAGGAACAGAAGCACAGCTATTCCGACCAGAGCCAACCCAACTCGCTCGGCAAGGAGTGAATGAAACAAAGGCCGTTCCAAGAACCAGGGGAATAATCGGAGAGGCGCATCCGTCGCCGTCAGCACCACATCCACCGTCCAGATGAGACCGACCCATGGAAAGATCGATTCCAGCCATCGGCCCAAACCAGTCCGTGTCTGTCCAACGACAAAAGGATTGATCCCCTCATTGCGCCACAAAAGAATCGCGCGAATGATGATCGCCACCTGATAGGTAGCAACCATCACCAGGAACACAGGACCCGCCCATCCGTTCATACTTCAAACCCCTGTTCGGTGAGCGACGCTCGGCAGGCATCCTTGCGCATAAACATCGCATCACTGTGACTATCTACCTGATTGAACCATCTGAGGTGCCGACAGGTTTCCCCTAAATCCTCGAATGCGCCAAAAGATGACTAGCTAGTCCGTTATTTCGATTTCTTTGTCCGAAATTGCCTCGCTTGACAATTTTTCAAACAAACGTTGCATTAAAACAAACGATTGATACGATAACTAGACTGTGACAAGTGCTTACGTCAGGAGTTCATGCATTGCCTCCCGCTGACGAGACTCGCCGACGGCTTCTCGACGCCGCCGGAAACGTATTCGCCGACAAAGGGTTCGCCTCGGCCACCGTTCGAGAAATTTGTCAACTGGCCGACGCAAACATTGCGGCCGTCAACTACCACTTTGGAGACAAAGAGAAGCTGTACATCGAAACGGTTCGCCAAGCACAATGCGCCCAAATGGAATTCGCTCCCCTACCGGAGTGGCCGCCGGGTACATCGGCCGAAGTTCGGCTCAAGGACTTTATCCGAACCTTTTTGGTGAGGACGCTCGAGTCAGAAAGGCCGAGTTGGCATCGGGCTCTGATGCTGCGGGAAATGGCTCACCCTACCAGTGCCTGTCGCGAGATCGTTCAAGACTCGATTAGGCCGATGGCCGAGGTTTTAGGAGACATCATCGGAGAACTCCTCCCGTCCGATCTCGACATGACTCAACGTCATCTGATTGGATTTTCGATCGTGGGACAGTGCTTGTTCCACTACGTGCATCGTCCCATCACGATTGAACTTGTCGGCGCTGAAGAATTTGAGTCCTACAGTATCGAAGTCCTGACTGAGCACATTTACCTGTTCAGCCTTGCCAGCCTCCGTTCCTATTCCATCGACACGGCTGACTATACCTCGAAAGAAGTCGCCCCATGAATTGGGTTGCATGGCGAATGTTGAACGGCGATCGCGCGAAATATATCGGCGCGGTTTTCGGCGTCGCCTTCGGCACGCTTCTCATCGCGCAGCAAACGTCGATCTTCTGTGGATTGATGGTGCGGACCGCTAATCAGATCCTCGATGTTTTCCACGCGCAGATTTGGGTAATGGATCCGAACGTTCAAAACGCGGATGAAATCAAACCATTATCAGAGTCTGATCTTTACCGAATTCGAGGCGTGGAGGGAGTCTCTTGGGCGGTACGTCTCTACAAGGGGCTCGCTCGAGTGCGGATCGAGGATGGAAGCTTTCGCCAAGTCATTCTCATGGGGCTCGACGATGAATCACTCGTCGGCGCTCCGGTCACCATGACGCAAGGAACGATTTCGGATTTACGAATTCCCGATTCCGTCATCGTGGACAGCGCGGGATTCGAATATCTTTGGCCGGGCCAAAAGCCTCACTTGGGAAAGACAGCAGACATGAACGACCGGCGGGCCGTCGTCGTCGGGATCTGCGAGTCCGCCGCACCGTTTCAGACATTCCCAATCATCTTCACGCGATACAGTCGAGCACTGGAATACGTTCCTCCCGAACGCAATCGAATGTCCTTCGTATTGGCTGAGCCCAAGTCCGGTGTGCCGGTGGAAGATGTCTGCCGCCGAATCAAAGAGGAGACTGGACTTCTCGCCCTGACGCGCGAGCAATTCATGTGGCGAACGATCGAATACTTCATGCGGTCGACTGGTATCCCTGTGAATTTCGGTATCACGGTCGCTCTCGGCTT
>JAIEPU010000008.1 GCA_019748235.1 bacterium | reverse complement strand
ATCGCGAATGTCATGAACGGATCGACCGTCGCTTCGTGTTCCGCCGAGAATCAGGTCGCGAATGGCCTGCTCTTCGACCTTGTGAATCGCGTCCTTGACCTTCGCTTCGTTATTCTTGGTCGGATCTTCCGAATCCGGCTGAACGAATTCGGCCAGGATCTTATCGGCGATCACCTTTAACGCCTCAGCCTTGGCTTGCTTGCCGGGCGTCTGCTTGGCTCCCTTGACTTCGTTCAGATATTTTTGGCTGATGGTGTCAAAGAGAGTGGTGTCTGGAGCTGGAGGCTGCGCCACTTCTCCCTTGCCGACCCGCTCTCGCAGCTCACGCTGCATTTCGATCAATGTTCGGATGTGCTTGTGAGCGAAAACGATGGCATCGGCCATATCGTCTTCGAGGATTTCGTTGCCGAATCCCTCGATCATGCAGACTTCATCAGCGGTTCCCGCCACGACCAGATCAAGGTCGCTTTCGGCAAGTTCCTGCTGGGTCGGCAGCACGATGAGCTTCCCCTCAACCCGTCCGACTCGGACAGCCGCGATTGGGCCGCTGAACGGCAGATCCGAAACGACGAGAGAGGCGCTTGCCCCATTCATCGACAGTACATCGGGATCGTGTTCCTTGTCGAACGCGAGCACGATGGTTTGAATCTGAACTTCGTCGGTGAATCCCTTGGGAAACAGGGGGCGGATCGGCCGATCCGTTAAACGCATCGTGAGGATTTCTTTGGTGCTTGGGGCACTCTCACGCTTCTTGAAACCGCCTGGAAACTTGCCCGCGGCGTACGTCCGCTCGCGATAATCAACAGTGAGAGGGAAGAAATCGGCGCCCGGTCGGCCGGGACCGGTGGCCGCCGCAGTGAGAATAACTGTTTCGCCTAACTGGACGAGGACGGCACCTGCCGCCTGCTTGGCTAGCTTTCCGGTCTCGATCCGGAGAATCTTTCCGCCAATTTCACGTTCAACAACAATCGCTTCCAAGATGGGTTCCCCCCAGGTCTATTAGGAGGAAGCATCCGATGAGTTCCGAAATGAGCGGAAACAAAACACCCGCAACGAAAGGAATCGTCGGGGACGAACGGTGACAGACTGGCTCGGCTCACAGGGGCCGACGTCTCTTTGCGATGAACAGCAGGCCGTATCAGCCGGGTGCGTTACTTACGCAGACCCAATCGCTGCACCACTTCTTGATACCGCGAACGAGATGTCTGTCGCAGGTACTTCAGAAGGGCGTTTCTCTGGCTTACCATCTTCAAGAGGCCACGCCGGCTTGAATGGTCCTTTTTGTGCGCCTTCAGATGCTCCGTTAGATCCGTGATCCTTGCTGTCAAGAGAGCGATCTGTACCTCCGGGCTCCCCGTGTCGGAGTTTGCCCGTTGGTAGTTCGTGATAATTTCAGTCTTCTGTTCTGCCGTGATCGCCATCTTGGTTCCGCCGCTTGCGGTCTCTTTCGACAAGCTTCCTACAGTTTGCTCTAATCAACTAACCTTTGGGTCGTATCTTATTGCCGATCGAACAGAGTTCAAGGCAATGTCGCCCAAAGGGCTCGTTCGGAGCGATTTCCTCGCATCTCAAATGCCGTATCTCAATCATACAAAATACGTTAAGTGTTAACCGGAATAGTTCATAACTCCAAGTCCCGCTATCCACGCCTCACCCTCCCATTATCGGAATGATGGGGATAAACAGCCACATCCGAACCCTCTGCCAATAGAGCGGACGTCGCAGGAGGGGTGAGGTAGGGAGCGAAGATTGGACCGTACAGGGGCTCAATCTCCGCATCGAGGAACGATGATTTCGCTCGCCAGACTTTCCATGGGGGATGTTCGACCTGATACTCACGCGTCGAATTCGGCCCGACGCGAGTGTACCCCCAATAATGCTCAGTGATGAACTCCTCTTCAGTCCCGCTCTCTAACGGGCAAGGTTCTCCGGAAACCTCAAGTTCAATCCGGTTCCAGCGTCCCCTCCACTTCCAGTCATAACCAACCGATATTGGATGCGATGTCACCGGATCTTTTCGAATCGTGTGGCGCATGGGGCAGGAGGAATAGGGCTCGCCGTACACCACTCGCGCGATGGTCGCGATCGCCCATCGAGGGACTAACTCTTTGACGAAGACGACTCCCCGACGAAGCTCACCCTTCACTGTTTTCGCCACGTAGAAGCGGAGATTGAGCTCCTCGAAGTTTCGATGAAAGGGAATCGGAAGCCCAAGCACCTTCGTATCGAGGAACATGAATCCCACCAGGCTCACGAAGCAACGGCCCTGCCAAAGATCGAGCTCGGTCCCGCGCGGAACCAGCGGTTCCAGAACATCACGCGGCACTTCGTAGTTCAACATTGCAAGATGCTGCCAACGAGCCGTCAGGAAGGGTCGTTGCCGACGCTTTGATTCCGGCATCAAGATGCTCCATCCACTTCATGAAAATGTGGTGTGACGAATCACTACCGCCGCAGTCTCCCTTGATGAGCATATCGGATCGTGGTATCGGCCGATGTCACCGGGCTGATGCAACTTGCCTCACTTACCGACGCTCCTTGATTCGACAACCCTCGAGAAGAATTTGGAACAGTGAGTGAAGTTGCGAAAATTAGGAAAGCATCAGGCAGCCGGAGAATCGTTAGGACCCGCAGATCTTCGTCAAGTTTCCACAACCAGTCGGACGATGAAGTCGAGTAGCGGATGAGTCTTTGTGCGTTTTTGCGCAAGGCATTCTTCCTCGAGGGAGATGAACCCGTGCTGGAATCGTCGACAGTCTTCAAGCGGCTGCTGGCCATCGGAATGCTGGGGGCATTGGCATTCCTACTTTCGCCTGAACCGACACTGGGTCAAACGGCTCTTAAAGAAAAGCCGCCTGGCTACAATCACCGGTTCCCTCCCCTTCCAGACAAAATCCAACGGCTTGATGCCTATCGGCAGCGCCGGGAGAGATCCGGCCTCCTCTCGAAATTCGTCTTCTGGGCGGCCGAAACGGGCGCCTACGAAGACGAAGGGGCCATGATTATCGACATGCCCTCGCAGGGGCCGGTAAAGGGACTCTTCTCCTCGAAGCCGACGGTTGTTCACTCCGGATCAGTGACCGTTGTCGAAAAGCCGACTCTCATGGTCACCCCCTCTGAGCCACCGTCCGATCAGCCCCCCAAACAGGTTCTGCGAGATCTCCCCTCGAAGAGAACCACTGATGCGAACGTGAAGCAGGCCTCCGCGACCAAGTCGAACAAGAATGAGTTGGTGCATGAACTGGTGGTCCCCTCAGCGACCGATCCCTCTCTTCCTCCGCTCCCCGAACAAGTAAAGGCGGCCACGCGAAAGCCAAAGGTGCCGATGCTCCGTCGTATGCCGGAATTTCCGAATACTTCGGTCGACGATGCCATTCAGCAAGTAGACAACGTCGAGAAGACGCCCCCCCACGACATGCCGGCCGTTCGCGGCGTTCAGCAAGCCGTCGCGATGGAGGCTCTCGTCGAACCAAAGTCTGAAGATGAACCTGAGCTGAAGCCGATCGTCGTTACGCCACCGCAAAAGTCGACTCCCGTTCAAGCGGGAAAGCCCCGAACGATTGTCTCTCCGACTCCGGCGAAGTCATCGGCTCCTCGCAAGCTTCCGAATATCGTCGAGGAAAAGAAGAAGTCGACGGTCTCGACTAAGCCCAAAACGATAAGTAAGCCGGTCGCCAAGCCAACGCCCAAAGTCGCGTCGAAGACGCCTCCGTCGCCCCCCGCGCCTCGAGCAATCGTCGCTGGCGAACGTCCGACCACCAGTGGCTCCACGTATCGCCATCCTCCGATGGTCCGATCCGACATCAAACAGACCGGGGGGACAACGGCCAGCAAGACGGCGGTCGCTGCCGCGGCTTCGCTGAAATCGGAAGCGACCACTCCGAAGGAGACGAACGAGCCCACTCCTCGTAATCTCCCCGAACTTGAAACATCCAAGGATTTACCTCCGCTCCCCACCGAAGCGGAAGTGGCCGAGAATCAACGCAAGTTTGAAGAAGCCCTCCGCAAGGCCTCTAAAAAGTCGAAAGAGCCGACGGTCGAACAGCGTGATTCAGAATTGACGCTTCCGACGGAACCTCTTCATGAGGAGCCCGCCGCGCCCCCTGTCCAACTCGCGGATGAACCTTCAACTCCTGCCGTTGCGGAGCCGATTGCTGCGGAGCCAGCCCCCGTCGTCACCATGGAACCGACGACAATGGCTCCCGCAGAAAACAGCGAATTGCAAGAATCAGTTCCCCCGGTGGAGATCGCCGCTCCGTCGTCTGCGATTGAAATGCCTGCCGGGCCTGAGGCATCCACAGAGATGTCGCCAGAGCCTGAGCCGGTCGTGCAAGACGCACCCCTGCCTGTGGAACCGCAATCGATTCATGTGCCGGCGCCGTCCGAGCAGCCCGAGAATCCACCCGTGGTGGTGATGGAAGCTCCTGCCGCTCCCGTCGAAGAAACGGCTCCACCGGCCATGTCACCTGAAGAGGCGATTGCGCGGCTCGAAGCTTCGTTGCCCACTGAACCGGTTGCGACCTCGTCCGTTCCTCCGGCTGTGCCATCCGAGCCGGTGCCAGCAATGACGGGATCGCCCATGCCTTCCATTCCATCGTCTAAGACCGTTATTTCAAAGCCATCCATGGACCCCGCGCTCGCTGAAGCACAACTTGAGCTCGAATCGATGGTTCATGGCGTGAAGACTCCGAGCAATTCCGTGACGAACTTACAGAGTGCTCAAGATGAGCTCGAAGCGTTGGTCCAAGGACGCCCCATCCCGAAGACCATCTCGCGGAATATGCCGAAGGCGACGGCGGAAGAATTGCTGGATGCGGAAAGTGAACTCGCGGATTTAGCACGACAGAAGGGGACTCGCCCTGTTCCCGGAAAGGGTAGCATTCCGCCCACTCTTCCCTCTTCAATGAATAAGCCGACGCAGGTCGTCCCGAAGGCGACTTCCAGCACGACCCCGAAACAGTCCACCAAGTCAGTTGTGAGTCAGGCCAAGAAAGAGGCTCCTAAGTCCGTTACGGAGTCGAAGCCGATCCCGGATTCAGTGAAACCCCCTTCCCCCTCTCCACCACTCGCGAAAGGAGAGCCGACTCCGTCGGCATCATCGGCAAAGGAAACATCCGTCGTCGATTCGATGAAGGATAAGTTGCCGACGCTTCCCGATCTTCCCGCTCAGGTCGAAGCGCCTCTAACGAAACGCTCGCCGGAGGAAATTCTGATGCCGGAGAAATCCGTCGGCGAGAATAAATCATCGACTGTGGTTGCCAGCGATCGCCCACCGCTGAAGACAACAGACGTGACCAAGCTTGCCGAGGAGATCAAGAAGTCGAAGAAGGTTTCCCCGAACCCTTCCTCTCTCGCGAACACCGCGAAGGGAACGAAGGATTCCGGGACGTCTTCTTCCGCCTCGACCTCTTCCGCAAAGTTCGCCAAGCCGTCACCGAAGACTGAAATCGCCGCCGAGGCCCCGAAGAAAGAGAAGCTCGCTGCGGCCCCGATGATCAAGACGAACGAAATCGCGAAGAAGACGCCGGGAACCGTGGAGAAGCCGTCGCTTCCGACTGCTCCCGTGAAGCCGAATGCCGAACCGAAGATCGCAAAAGCCGTGCAGCCCACCGCTCCACCAAAGGCTGACCCGAAGAATGTCGCGACGAAACCCCTCCCCATAGAGGAAGGTGCACCGACTCTCTCACCGCTTCCGAACTCAACAGAGGTTTCGAAAAGCGAAAGCAAAGCGAAGCATGCTGCCAATCCATCGACGGCGGTATCGTCGCTCCCTCCTAAGATCGACCCGATCGCACCGCAAGACGTGGTCGTGAAAGATGGGTCGGAAACAAGAGCCGACAAGCTGAAGAATCCAACGGCTCCGCTCTCCGGCGGTCTGACATTTGGTTTGCAAGCCATCGAGCAAGGACTGCTTGATGCAACGAAGCCTTCCAAGGATCTCGCGTCAACGGGGGATGCGAAACCGCAAAGCAAACCGTCGGCCCGATTCAACGTTGCAAAGCTTGAATCGTTCGACGATCCAACGGCCAAGTCCCTGCCGAAACCCGCTTCACTCGGTCGACCAAAGGGAACTCCAGGACTCAATCCGAAGGATGCCATCCCGTTGGTTCCCGAGGAGGAGGCCGTTATTGAAGACCCGACCAATCCAACTCCGTTTAACGGCGACCATGCCGCCAGGATGATCAAGAGCATCAAAGAGTCACCGAACTGTCAGGTTCCTCTTCGTGACCTCACACAGATGGAGTATTGGTACCGGGCGGCGGGCGCGGTCGAGGCCGTCAGCCATGTCGCGCGAAATAACAGCGACGTAGCCCTTCGCATTCAGGCGACGCGGTTGCTTGGGACCGTCCCTTTGACGATGTCGGAAGCAACGAATTCTCTCAAAGCGTTAGTCAAAGAGGCTACGGAGCCGAATGTCCGGGAAACCGCCGAGGCACTCCTCAGTGAGCGGCTCGCGTCGGTTCCACGTTCCGCGTTGCGGTAATGTCTTCGACCGCAGCGGAATGCAGTCCAACACTGAAAGAGCCGACGTTCCGAAAACAAGTCATTGCTCAGGCAAACTTAGCAAGTTTCACTACGCATCGCCTCGCCCACTCGGCGACCCGGGTTAACGTATCTGGCATTGAGATCAGAATTTAGAAAGAAAACGTAATACTTTGAACGACCCAGAAGCCTTCGGGAGGGGTTCTTCTTCTAATGACCGGTTTTGATGAACGGGGATGTAGATCGATCCGCCTATCTGGGTGAAATTTCCGACGTTCACGATTCATCGTTGCGAAATGGCACTAACGTGCACGTATCAAGAGTCGGTATTCGGCGAAGGGGCATTCTCGATCCGAAACAGTCTCTTCCCCTGAATCATTGTGCGGTTTATCATGGCGATTGCTCTGTGTGAGCACGAGCAAGCGAACCGTAAGTCGGCGGTGGACTTACAGCGAAATCTGACGAGTTCTGCCGTCCGGTGATGGTTTTTGTGTGTCGCGGTTCGTCCTGGCGGAGAGAACTCTCTGGTTCGATGAATCGACGCTCATTGAAGCAAAAGACGCTTTGAGACCGCTCTAGGGCACTGTCACCAACAAGAAGGTGGTTGGAACGATCCATGATCATTCGTCGATTTATCGGCCCGTTTCTAGTCGCAAGTTCGATCGTGACGCCCCTTCTCGGGACGCCGGCTTGGGGAGAGGCGAAAGCCCCCTCCGAAGATGAGCGGAAAGCCGCCCAAATTGTCGGGCGACTGATGGAGCGGGGACACATTTCGCGTCATAAAGTCGACGATGAAATCTCTCAGCGAATGTTCAAGGCATACCTTCGCATCTACGACCCTCTCAAGCTTTACTTCCTGCAGTCGGATGTGGATGAGTTTCAAGCTCAGAGCAATAAGCTTGATGACGATATCAAGGGGAGCAACGCCGCTCCCGGTCGCGCGGCTGATGCCGACGTCCCCCGGATGAATTTCGCATTCGATGTTTACAACCGATTCCTCCAACGACTCGATCAGAGCATCGTCTGGGCGAACGAATTCGCCGATGCCGAGCACGACTTCAACAAGGAAGATTCGATCGTCGTCGACCCAAAGACGGCGGAATACGCCAAAACGCCCGAAGAAGCCAAAGAACGCTGGCGAGCACGCATCAAGTACGAGCTCCTCACCTTCATCGTCGATGGGAAGACCTTGGCCGAGGCCCGCGAGCGAATCCATAAGCGCTATCGCAACCTGAAGACTCGCTGGCATGAGCTCGATAGCGGGGAAGTGGTTGAGATGTATCTCTCAACACTGACCAGTTCGTTCGATCCGCACTCGACCTATATGTCTCCCGAAATGCTCGAGGACTTTGAGATTCACATGCGTCTCTCGCTCGAGGGGATTGGAGCCCTGCTTCAATCCGAAGACGGGACCACCGTCGTCAAGGAAATCGTCCCCGGCGGAGCCGCGGAGAAGGATGGACGCATCAAGCCCGGCGATCAGATCGTCGGAGTGGCCGAGGGGGACAAGGGCGAGATCGAAGACATCATGGACATGAAGCTCCGTGACGTCGTCAAGCGAATTCGAGGCAAGGCCGGCACGACGGTTCGATTGGAAGTCATTCCCGACGGCCAGACCGAACACGTCATGTACAACCTCGTCCGTCAACGGATCGAACTTCAGGATCAAGCCGCCAAGGGAGACGTGATCGAATTCAACGATCCCGCGACCGGGGCGATCCGAAAGATCGGCGTTATTAATCTCCCCTCCTTCTATGCCGACCAAGGGGAAGGAGAACTCTTCGGCAACGGCCAAGATCCCGCGAACCTTCGGACCGCCACCAATGATGTCCGAAAGATTCTCGAGGACTTTAAGGCCAAGGGAGTCGACGGAGTCGTCATGGATCTTCGCGTCAACGGCGGAGGACTTCTTACGGAAGCGATCAACCTGACAGGCCTCTTCATCACCGAAGGTCCGATCGTCCAAGTCCGAGATTTCGACAACAAAGTCTTCCGCCATCCCGACAACGATAAGGGAACGGTCGCGTATAACGGGCCGCTGGTAGTTCTCATCAGCCGCTTCAGCGCGAGTGCTTCTGAAATTTTCGCCGGTGCGATCAAGGATTACGGCCGAGGAATCGTCGTCGGCGATAAAACGACGCACGGCAAGGGAACAGTGCAAAAGGTTCTGGATCTCAAACGTCAAGCCGTTCGTCCTGGTGCCTACGGCGCGCTCAAGCTGACAATGCAGCAGTTCTATCGCGTCAACGGCGAGAGCACCCAAAACAAGGGCGTTCCCTCCGATGTCGTGTTGCCGAGCCGAACCGACAACGACGACTTCGGCGAAGCGAGCCTCGATTACGCTCTAGAGTACAGCCAAATCGATCCGGCGAGCTTCACGCCCTCGGGTCGCATCAGCCCCGAAGTCGTCAATCAGCTTCGCGAGTTGTCGAAGGAACGTTTCCAAAAGGATGCGGACCTTGAAAAGCTCTCTCAAAAGAAGGCACGATTCGATGAAAGAAAGAGCCGTAAGGTTCTGACCTTCAACGAGGAGTCGCTGAAGAAGGAGCGGGCGGAGTTCAAGGAAGAGAAGGAAATTGTCAAAGATAAAGATGGTAATGACGTGAAGAAGAAGGAGTCGACGGACGCCTCGACCGAGGATGAGGAGACTCTTCTCTCGACGAAGAAGAACGAGAAGTTCGGGACCGATCCTTACTCGAAGGAAGTCCTGCAAATCACCTCGGACTTCATTCGCCTGCAAGGACGTGGCGTTGCCGCCGACGCCGCCAAGGCTCGATAGTCTTTTATCACGAAATCACCCTCTCTCTGCTGCGGGGAGAGGGTGATTCTTTTTCTTGACCCCTTGTATCTTCCCCATTGCGGAACCCCTATTTGCACAAATTGCCAGATCTGGTACCACGCGGGGGTCTGCTGAGTGGGTCCGGAGAATTTCCGTGACAAATTCAAGAGACGGATTCCTTCGATCGAGAACTCTCTGATAGGACAAAAGGACGGAGCGATGCACCGTTTGAGCACTCGAATACTCGTGGCAGTGGTATCGATAGGATCAGTCATGGGGGCGGACCCCGCCCTGGCTCAACTTCCTTTTTCCTTCAAGTTCCGCGAGGGATCTCCGCTCTACTACCGAACGGTTCATGAGACCAAGGTCGAAGTGAAACAAGGGGAAGAGAGCGCCGCGACGGCGTCGACCGTCAAACAGCTTAAGAAATGGGACGTAAAGAAGATCGACGCACTAGGGGTCGCGACGATTGAACTTTCGATTCAAGAACTCGCACTCGATAACACCGACCCTAGCGGTGAAACGGTGAAGTTCGACTCCACTGATTTGACAGGGTCGAATCCGCAACTCGTCGAGCAATTGAAAGGAGTCGTCGGTCGACCCATCATCGAAATTCAGATCGACAACACTGGTGCGATCAAAGGCTATAAGCATCTCACCGCGCGGCAGGATGTTCTTCGGGACTTGCCGTTCATGATCACCGTGCCCAATGAAAAGATTCCCACCGTCGGAACGGCTTGGCGTCGCGATTTTCCTATCCCGCTCGAGCCGCCGCTGTCGACTCCCGCCCGTACACTCAGGGGCGTACAGAACTGTAACGTGACCGCATCTGATTCCAACAAGCTTGTCGTGGACGTCGAGAGTAAGTTGCTGGATGAGGTAAAGACGCCGAAAGAGATGCTCCCCGTCGTGCAGTTCCTTCCGAAGGGAACGATCGTCCTCGATCCGAAGGGTGGGAGAATGCTCCAAGCGAAAATGACGATCGATCAGACGATCAATGACTTCCAAGGAGCCGGCAGCACGTACAAATTCTTCAGCCAATATTCAGAAGACTTTGTCGACAACGTCCAGCAAGCGGACACGCGAAAATAATCCGCTGACTGGAATTATTAAGGCTCGTGCTTCACACGGGCCTTATTCATTTCTTGAACGGTCGGGCAACTAATCGCGGGTGTGCTTGAAAAGCCAATCGATCACTTCGGGCAATTTCGCTTCGACAACCATCGTGTGGCCATAGGACGGAACAGCATGATATTCGACCGGCAGTCCGTCGTTGATCGCCTGCTTCGCTCCCTGTTCGATGGCATCCTTCGGTACGATGGCATCGAGTTCCGCGGACAGGATCAGCGTCGGACAAACGGTCTTGCCGCTAAACCCGCGAAAACCGGCGATGCAGCTTGCCGCCGTGATCAGATCGCTTTTCTCTGAAGCAAGCTTCGCCGTCGCCCCACCTCCCATCGAATGCCCCAGCACATAGACTCGCTTGGGATCAACGGGGTAGCAGGCTGAAATCTCTTCGATCAATGCCGAGAGGTTTTCAGAACGGGTGAGCATGTAGAAGGTTGCGGGTGAAACGACGATAAATCCCTTCCGATCCGCTTCGCGTTTCACCTTCCCGAGTCCATACGCGTCCATGAACATGTTCTCGTCCCCCCCTGCTCCATGCAAAGCGACGACAAGAGGCACCGGTTTCGTCAAATCGAGCGACTCGGGAACATAAACCCGCATCGGGATCCTGCTCGACCCGCGCACCATGACGCGCCAATAGTCACCCTTCCGTCGGTCGTAAGGATTCTTTCCCGCTTCGAGTGACTGGATCTCTTTTTCTACGTCGGCCGCGAGCAGATTGGGATCCGACAGGAACTCCGTTGAACTCGCTTCGCTTGGAGTCGACTTGAGAAGTTCGTTGCGGGCGCGACAGGTCGTCAGCGCCGATTCCAATTCCTTCGACTTCGGATCAACAGCGGAGAGCCGCTTCGTATTTTCCGCGCGACGCTGATCGATATCAAACGGAACCACGATCAGCCGACGACCGGAGTCGAAATCAATTCCCTTGGGATAGGCGACATGAATGTTCCACGTCCCAGCCCAATCACCTTCGAGCGTCACGGAACCAACTTCCGACCCCTTTTCTCCGCTCGGCGTGATGGGGAATCGTCGCTGCTTATCACCTTGCACGACGACAACATCGAAAGGGTATCGGGCTGAACCGGAAACAGGATACATTTCCCAAAGATGGATCACTGGTGCTGCGGATTTTGGGCTCACTACCGGTGGATCCACGACGACTTTGAGCGATGCGAGCCATAACTCTTGCTCCGTCGGCGTTCGTCCCAGAGAAAGTTCCAGAGCAGCCTTGTTCAGTTGGCCGATCGCCCCGGAGAAATTCATCCGAAAGAAGTTCTGCGTCACGTCTTCAAATGCGAGATTCGCCTGAACGAGTTTCTCTCCCTCAGGTCGATGATCGAGAAAAGCTTTCTCGAACCGCTGAGGGGCGAGGGCCAAATCCGCGCGAGTGACTCCCGGCTTACTCGCTTCCGCAAAAGCCGACGAAATGCAAAGGAGGAGGCAGCCAACGGCAACCCACGCGCGACGTTCCATGAAGTTGACCCCGCCGATTCAATGAAGGATGTGATCACACTTCCCCAATTGTAGATCGGCAGAACAGTGCTGCAACAACGGAGTCAACGATGTCGAATGGATTACCTGCTGCGACCGTTCCTCTTCCGAAGAACGAAAACGACATCACCGATGCGTTCGTCGAAAGGTTCCGGCTTTCGGACGTCATACCAAAAGTCATACGTCTCCATGACTTCGAGGTCGGGGACCCTCTTAAATAGTTTCCGCATGTCGTCCGGCGTGTAAAGCTGCATTTTGGAGTCGGTAACGAGCTTGAAGGAATCGCGGCCGTTGCGGACCGTCATCGATGTTCGCATGATCTCCCAACGTTTCGGAACATTGAGTTCAGGAACAGTGATCGTGACCGTGACCTTCGTGTTGCGATGCGTTTCTGTCCAGCGTTCAAAGGCCTCTTCCTCGGTCGTATCCTCAGGGATGAGAATGATCCCGAGGATGTAAATTCCACCCGGCTTAAGGCTATCCGCCACCGCTTGCAAATGCTTCACCGCCTGCGTTCGGTTGAGGTGGCGAAAGGTATTGATCAAATTGAAGGCCGCATCCGCCTTCTTGGGCAACCGATAGTCAACCATGTTGGCCGCGAAGACATTCGCCCGCAACTTCTTCTTCGCCACTCGTTCTTTGACGAATTGGACCATCGGCTCGCAGAGATCGTACGCGACGACATCATGCCCTCGCCGAGCCAGTTCGATGACCAATCGACCACTTCCACAGGCGGGTTCGAGGAATCGCCAATGCTTCGCGTGACCGTTCGAGGCAGCCTTTGGCTTCAGATACTTCTGACAAAGCTTCTCGATGAAGTTTGCTTCTCTCTTGGTGTCGCTTCGAAACGCGATGTCATAGTACTCGGGATAGTCGTACCAGTTACCTTCAACCGTGCGCAGTCGCGCCATATGGGAATCCTTCTCCGCGCGTCTTCGCTGAGTGAGACGCAAACTCCAGAACGAATCCGAGTTGTAGTTCCCCTTCGATCGATTGGCAATGGCTCCCACATTGCCGCAGGTGTTATCCTCAAATCGGCACGCGAGGAGCAAGTTAGAAATCGCTCGTCCCACAACAACAAACGATGCCTGATCAGAGCAGAAAGGACCTGTTCCTCTCGAATACAGCTCGCTTGCCGGTAAATCGCTCACTGCGAAAAGTTCTCCAGAATTGTTGTTAGATCTCTCCGCGAGCGGGCTCTATGAGGTTGCGTACAAACAATGACCGTCATGGATCGAATCATGCTGGAGCCCACCGTGAGCGAGCCCCCCTGCGCCACGGAGAGGGATCAGGGCTGGATCGATCAGTTCCATGCCGGCGACAGCTCTGCCTTTGATGCCTTGATCAACCATTACGGACCTTGGGTGGCTCGAATTATCCGTCGGCTCGGCATCCCGGCAAGCGATGTCCCGGACTTGACTCAAGAGACGTTTGCGGACGTTCTAAATGGACTTCCAAGCTTTCGCGGAGATGCGAGTTTCAAGACTTGGCTAGCCCGCATCACGATCCGCCGCGTTCGAAAACATCGCCGTTGGCGATGGGTTCGCCGACTTTGGCTCGGAACATTGTCCGTCGAACCGGCTCAGACGGCCGACGGAGTGGTGGATTCTGAAAGTCTGCTTCTCGAGCGCGAGCGTGCCGCCTTGCTCCGCGATGCCGTCGCCCGACTGCCCGACATGTATCGTGAGGTGATCGTCTTGCGATACTTCGAGGAAATCGACGTCGCGGAAATGGCGAAGATGCTTCACATTTCCCGAGCGACCGCGGACATGAGATTGAGTCGCGGGCGAGAAATGTTGCGGAAGTATTTGGCATTGGAGAATGAATAGCCGTGCCTGATCCATGGGATGAGCAGTTTCGAAATGCCGATTGGGGCGAGCGTGACATCGATCTCCCCGCCGATCTTGCCGATCGCGTCCGCGAACGATGGAAGACTCAACGCGACCGCCGCCGCCGTCTTCAGGCAGCCAGCGTGGGATTTGTCATCGCGCTGATTTGTTGGCTTTCGATACGAGAGCAACCAGCCGTCAAACCATTAGTCGCTCCGCTTACCTCCGCTGCCGAAATGGATGACGAGACCAAGCAGCTCATCGCGTCGATCCACACGAAGCTTGATGAGCTCGATCGACAAATAAAGGACTGGGAAGAGGAAGAAATTTCCGAAGCACCGACTTCTGACGAAGATGAGACAAAGGAGACTGTCTTTCAGATCCTTCACAAGGGGGCGATTCTCGAAAAGCTCGATGGCGATCCTGAAACCGCCGAGTTCGCGTATCGAAGTGTCATGAAACTTTATGCGGGCACCATCTGGGCCGACGTCGCTCGCCAACAACTCGAACAAATGAATAAGCCAGAAGAGGGAATGCCATGAAGATGAACGCTTATGGATGCCAGCATTTCTTAGCCTTGTCGATGGTCCTAGTGACAGCGTCCCACCAGTTAACTCATGCGGACGAACCGTCTCCCAAACCAGTCGCAGGAGACGCTTCCCCCGCGCAAGTGTCGCCGGACATTCCAAAAATTCATGATTCGGTGACTCACTTCGTTCTCTTCAGCGGTCCCAAGGACATCATCAAAGATTGGTTGATCAATACGACTCTCATGAGTCCCGTAACAATAGCTGATCCTCCATTAACGATTGAACCCGATGTGAGACAGTTCGCCCCCAACATACCCGCAGGCATTCCAATCGGCGTCGACACGTCACCAATCAGAGTTTCGATTGGGGGAAGCTTTCCAGCAGAAAACGGGGGGCTCATTTATCAGATTATTCTGAAATCCTACAAACCGATTTCTAAAGCGGAGCTTGAAGAACTGTTTGTCAAATACCTGAGAGCGGTGGATCAAAAGCTAATGCTACCTGCCCAAGTCATTGAGAAGGACCTGCGTGCTAAAATCGATTTCCTAAGTCAACAGATCCAATCCGAGAAGGATTTGATGGTTCAACGACGAAACGAGTTTTCCAAAAGCTTCCTAAGTAATGGCACAACAATTACTATTGATGCACTAAGTGATTTGGAAATGCAATTTCAACGGGACATTGCCAAGAACTCTCTAAATACAGCCATTCTTAACGCACAAATCGCGGCACTTAAGAAGTCGATATCCGATGGCCAACATGAGCCCGCCAATGATCTAACCATAGAGGAGGAAGTGGATGTTTTAAATACTCTACGCGACTTACAGGCCGCTCGAAAAGCACTCGCACAAAAGCTCGGGGATAACCATCCCGATGTAAAGGCCATCGACGAGAAAATTAAGATTTACAAATCGCGATTTAACCCAGAACTCGATATTGAGCCACGAACATCGTTGGCGAACCAGTTGAATGAGATATTGAAGAATCGAGATTCAGCACTAGTCGAAAAAGCACATCTTGAGGAACAAAGGCAATTCCTGACGTCGCTAAAGCTGAACATCGCTAATACGGAAAAATTAAAATCATCTCTCGATATTGACCTTAAGCGTGCGCAGGAGCGAATTGAGCAAATCCAGAAAGAGATTCTTGAACTTGACGACGTCGCTTATCGCATCATTCACAATCGCCTAGCCCGGAATCAGATGGCGATGATCACCATTCTCGATCCCGCCCCGAAGGCTGAGGAGAAAGCCCCGTCGAGCGATGCGAAAGAATCAAAGCCCGCACCGGATTCGAAAGAAGAAAAGGAACCTATTTCGCCAGCGCCTGCTGGAAGTCCGAAGTAATTTGCTTGATCGGTTCGACGCCGACGCTCACTCTCACAAGCCCGTCGGTGATGCCGAGCTGCTGACGCTCTTCGGGCGGACGCGTGCGGTGCGAGGTCGAGACAGGGTGAGAAACCGTCGTGGTGACATCCCCCAATGACGGACAAAAGGGAACGTGCTTCAGCCGCTGAAAGAGTCGATTGACTTCGTCACGTCCCGCGAGTTCAAAGACGAGCATGTGCCCCGCGAGTGGTGCGAACCGCTGGCCCCAGGCATGTTCTGGATGATCATTCAGTCCGGGATAAATGACTCGCTTGATCCCAGGCTGTTCCCTGAGAAACTGCGCAAGTTTATGTGCATTGTCACAGGCTGCCCGCACACGGATATCAAGCGTCGGCAGCGACCTTTCCGTGAGCCAGCAATCGAATGCGGGAGCATGATAGCCGAACGTGGAGGCTGTTCCCTTCACTTCGTCGATGAGACTTTTCTTCCCCACCAAGCAGCCGAGCGTAACGTCACTATGTCCCGAGATGATCTTCGTTAGGCTATGCATGACAACATGCGCGCCGAGATCGATCGGCCGCAGAATCGGTGGGGGCGTGAACGTGTTGTCGACAGCGAGCGTCGCCCCTGCCTTCGTCGCCAATTCCGCTAGGTGATCGATCGGACTCCAGCGAAGCATCGGGTTCGACAGGCTTTCGATCCACACCATCTTCGTGCCCGGCCTAATCGCTTCCTTCGCGGCCGCGTCATCGCTTAAATCAACGAGCGCCACCTCGATGCGAAGTTCGCGCAGATGCCGATCAACCAAAGTAGACGTCTTGCCGTAAAGCTGCGCATCCGCGACCAGTCGATCGCCTGGACGCAACAAGTGCAACAGAAGCGATGCAATCGCTCCCATGCCGGAGGGAGCGACAAGGGCAGCCTCTCCTCCTTCGAGTTCCGCCAAGTGTGCGGCGAGCATGGCCGCATTCGGATGCCCATCACGCGCGTAGAAGTATCCGGTCTCTTTGCCGGCATAAATCGCTTCCAAATGATCGAGGTCGCGAAGCCGAAACACGGACGATGGAGAGAGATCATTCCCTTGGCCGGGTGTGGAGCCCCGGAAACACTCGCTGTCTTCGCTCATGATCTCTCCTGATGACAATGGATGTATTGATGAACGATGAATTCTACCGCACAAGCCGCATCAAAGTGCGAGCCGACGCAGACATGTCATTTTGTTGGCTTTAATTCGTTGGCTGAGTCGATCCAGAGGCCGTCCGCCGAGGAATCAGCGGACTCGACCCAGCCTACGTGAACTACTAATTGTCTGGATGCCAAGGCACAAAAGGGAGGTTTCCGAATTTCAGCCCTCTTGTTGCTGCGCAACCCAGGCAACGAGTTGCCTGGGCGACCCGAAATCATGTTGTTGACTTAGAGACGCAGTCGAACCCCCATCGTTAGACGATGTGTATTCTACTTCCATCACAGCCCATACAGTTCGTCGAACTTGGCATGCAATTGACGAACAAGCGGTTCAGGGCTCGGATCGGCTCCGACGACTTCACGAACGAGATCGACGGGTTGATATCGCTTGCCATGCCGATGAATCTTTTCACGAAGCCAACCAAGCAGGCCTTCGAACTCGCCCGCGGCGATTCGCGCATCGAGCCCGCCAAGATCCGTGTTCGCCTGGTTGAAAAACTGCGCGCCGTAAATGTTTCCCAGCGTGTACGTCGGAAAATACCCGATCAGTCCCGCGCTCCAGTGAACATCTTGCAAGCACCCAAGCGCATCATCGGGGGGCAGAATGCCGAGATACTTCTGGTACTTGTCATTCCACGCGGCCGGAAGCGCCTCGACCGACAAGTCCTCTGAAATGAGTGCTCGCTCCAGTTCAAAGCGAATGAGGATGTGCAAATTGTACGTCACCTCGTCCGCTTCCACGCGAATGAACGAGGGAGCGACCTTGTTCACCGCGAAGTAGAAGTCCTCCATCGGGAGCGAACCGAGCGCGTCGCGGAAGATGCCGCGCGCCTTGGGGTAATAATGTCGCCAAAAAGGACGGCTTCGGCCGACACTGTTTTCCCAAAGGCGCGACTGCGATTCATGAATGCCAAGCGAAACGGCTTCTCCCATCGGCGTGCCGTAATGTTCGGGCAAGAGACCTTGCTCATACAGTCCGTGTCCCGCCTCGTGAAGAATGCCGAAGAAGGACTCGTTGAAAAAGTTGCGGTTGTATCGCGTCAAGATTCGGCAGTCGTGCGGCCCGAGAGTCGTGCAAAAGGGATGCGTCGTCGTATCGAGTCGACCGCGCGAAAAGTCAAAACCGATCTCGCTCGCGACCATCTCTCCAAAGAACTGCTGCTTGTCGATGGGATAATTTCGCTCCAAGATCCCGTCCGTGGGTTGCTGCTTCGAGTCTTGAATGGCCGCGACAAAGGGGATGAGTGCCTCGCGGAGTTTCTCAAACACCTTCGCGATGTCGTCTCCCTTGGCCCCCGGCTCATAGTCATCCATCAACGTTTCGTAGAGGTTGCCGGTCGGATGGATCGCCCGAGCCTTTTGGCGAGTCAGGTCCATCGACTTTGCAAGCCAGGGTTGGAAGCGAGCGAAATTCTTCTCTCGCCGAGCGGCCGCCCATTCCTGTTGAGCAAAGGAGAAGGTCTTCGCCATCTCCTCGACGAGCGATTGGGGCAGCTTCGTCGACTTGTCATAGCTCTTTCGAATCTCGCGCACATTGACCGCTTCAATCGATAGCGGATCGTTCGCGATGCCGGACTCCTCAACGGCTTGGAGGTCATCTCCGATTCGAGGATCGGTGATCCGCTGATGGTGGATTCCCGCGAGTAAGGCTAATTGCTCGGAGCGGTGCTCCGCCCCCTCGGAGGGGAGGTAGGTTTGCTGCTCCCATTCCAGCACGGCCGCACATGATTGAAGAAGGGCCGCTTCACGCCAACGTTTGATCAGATCCGCGTATGCCTCTTCCGGTCTCATCCATCCCCCTCCGCCGTCAAAGTGATTCAGTCCCACCTTCAAAGATACAGACACCCTCTCCGGGTGCCAAAACCGTCAACATCGAGAGCTCGACATCCGACGATTTGCCGATTTGGCAGTTTTCGCGCAAATCGCGGTCCGGCATCTGAATTACATAAATACCAATGAAACCATCACTTACACCGACCATACCGCAGTGGCACCTACTTTGCTTAGGTGGTTATCCCAACTCGTTAAGAGACACTATTGCCGCTCATTTAGCGCAAACGCAAAGACAACAGAGATTCACGAGTCAACGGAGGTGTGTGCATGGCGAAGATGCTGGTGTTCGATGACGATGCCCGGCAGAAGGTACTCGCGGGCGTTCAAAAGCTCGCTCGGGCCGTCAAGAGCACGCTTGGTCCTCGCGGACGAAACGCCGTGCTGGACAAGGGTTGGGGCTCACCGACCGTCACGAAGGACGGTGTCTCGGTGGCTGAGGAAATCGAACTGAAGTGCCCTTATGAGAACATGGGGGCTCAGCTCGTCAAGGAAGCGGCGAGCAAGACCAGCGACGTCGCCGGTGACGGCACGACGACCGCCACCATTCTGGCGGAAGCAATTTATAAAGAAGGCCTACGTCATATCGCCGCCGGCCACGATCCGATGGCCCTCAGCCGCGGTATTCACAAGGCCGTCGCTGCAATTGTTGATCACCTTCACACCGTCGCGACCCCAGTGAAGGGTGACAAGAAGGCGATTCAAGAAGTTGCCACGATCGCAGCCAACAACAATCAGGAGATCGGCAAGACGATCGCTGATGCGATGGCGAAGGTCGGCGCCGATGGCGTGGTGACCGTGGAAGAAGGTAAGGGTGTCGAGACCGAGGTCGAAGTCGTCGAAGGGATGCAGTTCGATCGCGGCTATCTTTCTCCGCACTTCGTCACCAATCAGGAT
>JAIEPU010000323.1 GCA_019748235.1 bacterium | reverse complement strand
AAGTTCGATCTAAGCAACCGAAACCTACCCGATCACGGACTGCCACCTTCAAAATCTGCGCACAAGTGCGGACGTTACCCGGCTTTCGGCCGATATAGCGAAGCGACCACAAATCAGACAGCATCACCTGGTAAGATTATGCCGTGACCACGACCGACCTCGCAATACAACTTAAGACCCTTGGAAAGCACTAAATACACTGTGCAATACAAATAATCCTTCACACAGTCTAATACCATCAGAAAGCCCGAATTATTCTCGACGAACTACCTGACAATAATGCTGCGAATATCGATTTTCACCCCAATGACAAAAAGCTCGAAAACCTTTTTTAGTTAACTCTTTGTTAACGCGCAGATTCATACGGTTCACTCATAATAAAAACGGTCAAGAGCGGCGATCCCTCGCTCCTCTGGGCTTAACATCACGATTGTAAGCATTCATAAAGTGCTGTTCTAAAGCGGGAGGCCGATCTTTCGCATATAGATCTATCTCTTTAAGCGGAACTCGCTCTCGCTTTAACCACTCGCCAAGAAAACTACCGATTTGCTCATAGAGATATAGCAGTAACTGCAAATACCTTTCATCTTCAACTACATGATCTCTTGCTGCATTAAGCGTTACGCGTCGCTCACCGCAAAGGTCAATATTATAGATAAACCCGATACCAAGTTTTAATGCCCCAGGCAAATTAAATATCGACGATATATTGATCCCATCTTGAGTAAGCATTCCAGACGGCTGCGCCAGCGGAAGCCTACCAGTAACGAACGATTCCAGGTACTTCCGTGATTTTTTCAACTCTTCAACTACACGAAAACTAGAAGGTATACTCGTAAATTCCGGAATCATTGGCATCGCATCGATTTGCGCCGAAAGCGATTTCCATCTACTGTTAATCGCAGCGTTGTCTTTCGCGTCTTTGAGAATGGGACACACAGCGGAGAACTCATTTAAAATATTTCGGATCTTATGTTGCACGCTCTCGTTAAACGACGAGATTTTTGAAGGAATGCTCTGGAGCATTAAGTTCAATCGACGTATCTCGTCATCCCCCAGACGTTGCATTTGCACTTGAGTATCACCGACTTCGCTGAATCCGACCCATGAATACGTCCCCGCATTATTCAGTTGCAAATGTCGCTGCTTTTCGCGGTTTAACAAGAAGAACCGCATCTTTCCATGCAAATCGAAGCCAAATCGCCCAGGGAATTCCAAATCTGCTGACACATAGCCAAAAGCGTCGGCTATCGAATCATAAGGAAGAGGGGCAGACACCTCAGATATATCAAAACCCCTGACTTGCAGTGTTTCGCTATCGTTGCGATCGCGGATCTCCACTACAAATGGAATCCGAGCCACGAAGCGTTCCACCAAGCCGCGCAAAGATTCCATCAGTGGGCGCTTAAGAAAGATTCGAATCGTAGTCCCGGATCGCTTATGGTTAAGTTTTCGAACAATAAAATATTCATGGGGACCGAAGATTTCCAGCTTTAAAGGTTTTCGGTCTTGTTCGTCCTCACCATCATAGACCATCGGATTCGCGTAAGTTTCGACCTCGAGCTTATCAGCAACCATGAAGCACGACAAGATTCCGATCCCGAAACGACTCACGGGATGCACGCCGAGTTGTAGACGACGAAATGCAAATGAGTGATAGTACGACCTTCCTACACGCATGAAATAATCTCGAACAATGGCTTTAGTCATCCCCGAACCATTGTCTGTTATCTCGATCACCTCACGTTCTTCCAGTAGACGCCGGCTGACGCTAATACGTCCGACGTATGGTTGGTCGTGCTTAGTGGCGGCAGCTTGTGCATGACGACACGCATCAAGCGAGTTTTGAAGGAGCTCACGAATAAAGACTTTCTCGTCACTGTATAGATTTGTTCCCATCAGCAGCAGAATAATTTCACGATATTCTAATTGAAATTTGAACTCTTCAAATAAGTAACCACGAGGGCGAATGCTGTTAATAACCGACTTGTTCAAAGATAACTTGCGTTGCCCGGAATGAGACCGCCTCTCCAAAAACTCCATGACTTGGTATCGCTCGTTTTCCAACCCTTTGAGAGTGTCGTGAAGCATTTTATGGTGGAAGAAATCATCAAAAGTGGCCTCGAAGCGGATCTCACTTTCCGATACGGAAAAGTTTGCTGATTGATGCTGATACCAGTTTCGCACACCGATATCGGTGTTAGGTCGCACTTGCAGAAACAAGCTCTCAGGCGCACGTTCTCCATCAAGATCCAAATAGTCTGCGAGCCGAAGAACACAGGCCAAAAACTGAATATCCGCTTTGTGCTTAAGCTTGAAAGGGTAGGCATAACTTAACCCATTTAACCATTCAATTGACTCGCCGTGGCTTTGACAGAGATCGGCAAGAGGCTCAGAAAGAGAATTGTGTTGCAAATCCAATTCGTCTTTGAATAGCGTACGCATGAGATCAGCCGAAATACGATGATGGCAACCACGAAGAAAATCTTCGAACAACCGACGCTGTAAAAACGAGAAGCTAGCGGAATCGTCTTGCTTTTGAGCCCGATCTGCTTCTAGCCACCGTGATTCGTGACGCAGCAGAAAATCGCGAAATTCGTCGCCATTCTCCAATTCTTGTCGCTTTTCCCAACCAATTCCCATCCCTGTGTCGTGCCCATATGCCGACAATATCAACAAAATTACTTCAACCACATCTAATGAGGCGACGCCATGCTCGCCGAGAATGGCGGCCATTAGCTCAATTACACGGAGCGCATGCTGCTCGTCATGTAATGTATATTGCTCAAAGTTCACGACCGAACGATTCAGAATCTTGGCCATCGCCTCGGTCGCTTGCACGACCATCCCCTCGACCAATGTAAGGTCGAGTGACTGTCCTTCTGTAGAATCGATTGCAATACTTAACGCATGATAGAGTGTGGTACTTTGAAGTGTACGATGCACTATCTGGCCTCCAGGAATTTTTCAAGATCTCTAAGAGAAACTTTAATTGAAATTGAATCACCAACAAGAGGATACTTTTGCTGCGTGCTAGTTTTATGTGAGCCGATTTTCAATTGCTTAGAAGTTGCACGTTGGCGAAGTTGAGTAGAGTCTTGCACAAGTTTTTTATGACTTGAAATAAACTCGCAAAGCTCATCCAACATCTGCAAAGTGCGTCCTGGTTCAGCATAGTCCAGATGCCGATTCCAAGATTTGCGTCTTGCCAAAATATCCTGTGAAAAATTGCTGTCGAATTTTACTCGGCTTTGCGATTCCATCTCGACGATCCGATCGCGAACGACTTGATCAAGCTCTTTTTCAGTCAACTCGGATAGCTGAACAATGGCGAAGTACTTGAGAAGCCCTGGCCAAGTTTTCTGCAGATTTCCATGGCCAGTTTCGGTTGTAACTCCGAGCAAACCGTGCTCCTGATTATGATGCTCTGCGATGAGTGTTTTCCAACCATCAACGATTGAATAATCATGATCAACAGCACAGCACTCATGGATCTCTGGAATACATAGCAAATGCTGACGACTGCTTACCAACTGATCCGCGAAGTGCGTCAACGGGCAGCCGGCTATTGCATCGGGGCCAGTCGCGCATAATTCGAGATGATGCGGCATTATCATCATCGTTGGCAATGAAAACTTATTAGAACTCTCGAGATAGAGCTGACGCGCAATCAATTGCATCAAAGTTTGGCGCCCGGAGCCGCGCGGACCCACAATTAACACTAGGCGTTGCTTCAACAAGAAATCGACAACTTCAGTAACTTCTGCAGAACGAAAAAGAGTTGGGCGGTAGAAAGGTACGCAATGACTGTATTGCTCGATGATTTTTGCGGACTCGAATTGCGGAGTAATGGCGTCGCGCAAGGACTTGATCAATCGTTTCAGTCGCTTCTCAATCTGTTCGGCTTGGTCGGAGTAATTCCTCGCCGCCTCAAAATCTTTTACTCTGACGGCGGTCTCTTTCTTGCTATTTAATTGGGCAATGATCTCTCGCATCGGCTTCACGAGGGGATGGCTGCTAAGCTCGTCTTCTGCGTCGCTGCCGTCAACTACATCATCGTCTTGAATACCCAGAAGAGTTAGGACTTCTTCGCGAATTATATTAGACGTTAGGTTGAGATTCATTAGCACTTGGCCAGCTACGCCTTCTTCCTCTCGTACTAGGCCGATCAGAATGTGTTCGGAGCCTACATAGTTGTGATTGAAGTTGCGGGCCTCTTCCATTGAGTACTCAATTACTTTCTTGGCGCGCGGCGTATGCGGAAGCTTACCAAGGGTGAGCATGTCTTCTGGGCCAGCCTGCATGAACTTCTCCACTTCCATGCGAATCTTGCGCAGGTCCAGGTCCAAATTCTGGAGTACGCTGGCGGCTATGCCGCTTCCTTCTTTCACCAATCCGAGGAGGATGTGCTCAGTTCCGACGTATTCGTGGTTAAATCGCTGCGCTTCTTGATTTGCAAGCTGCATCACCTTTCGGGCACGGTCGGTAAATCGCTCGTACATCTCGCACCTTAATAATATCGATTGCTGGCGCTAATCGTCGTGACTGGCCAGGCTATGAACATCTATCTACCTATTGTAATGTCGGCGACATTCACGTTGCAAGGAACTTCAGACTCCCTTCCGCGATCTAAAGATTTGACTTGGCCGATTGACCCGTCGTCCCAACGCATTGGCGATCTTTCAACTAGGATGAACCCGGCACTCTTCAAGTAATGTCGGTCGAAGAGCGAATCTTGAGCGAGGAGCTGTTCAATGGGACGACTACTCTTACCCCCCTATCTCACCTCATAACGCATCGCCACGGCTCCGGATTTGAACTGGTGCTGGCTGACGAGCTTATAGTCGACGGACTTCGATAGGCCTGCGAATGGCATTGGACCAAGGCCTGCCGGCGTCGGGTGGATGACGAACTCATACTCATCGATCAAGCCTGGCTCCGCTCGCGCCGGCGGGTGGCCAGGAGTCACCTTCACACGCTCTCGTCCAAGTGCTCGTTCCAGACCTCTGCACCTTCTTCGTGTTGTTCGATCCCATGCCAGAGTGCCTGTCCGATCTTTTCCCAATCTGGATCGACTCCCTTGAAGTTGATGAACTTGGGGCGATGAACGGTAAAGTCATCTTCGCCAGTCGATGGGCGATAGGGTACCGCCATCGTTATCTCGGCCTCGCCGAGCGTGTAATCCCGGATGATGACGATCAATGCATCGAACTTGAAATCATCGAGGGTGAGGAAACCGTCGTAGACGAGCACCGCACGCGTGGCGTGTTCGGGATTCGTTGCCAGCCATTCCAAGCCGCGCTCCGCGCTCTCTTCAAGACGTTCTGACGCCATGACATGCAACTGACGCTTGCCATTAACTGTTTCACACGCGACCAAAGGGATCAACGATTCGCCATCGCAAACACTATAAATCGCATGAGCCGTGAAATACCCCGCCAATTCCATCGCTGCTTCCATAGGTCGTTCCCATACCTCTGTTGTATCTCGACGTACTGAATTGAATCCTTTATCAGACGAGGAACATGTCAGTCGTCTGGTGCTCCTAATCTCTCGCGAAGTTTGCGGGCCCCATAGTCACCGCGAGTACAAAAGCGGCAGGTGCACGGAACACGGCCTTTGGCATCCGGACGGAAACGCCATCCGACGACCTGTGGCAATGATCGAATCCGATGAATTTCGCCAGAGTCGATCGGTCGAGGAATGATAACTTCCCAACCCTGTCGATCGTCGGCTTGCATGAATTCCGCAACGGCATGGGCAGCTGTCATCTTGCGGTGGGCTTGACCATAGTGGCCGATCCAAACTTCCTCTGTATCGGGGATACGAAAATAGATACCAACAAGGGGTCCCTTGTTGCGCCGTCTGAGCTCTCTGCACCATTGGTGCGAGATGAAGAAATTTCGAACGACGGGGACGGCGAATACTCCACCCGGAGTGTTGTTGAAGGCTTTACGAAGCCGCCTTATCCCATTTCGATGGATTAACGATGACCGCGACTCAGGTACTAAATGCACGAACATCGCCATAGCATCTACTTTGTTGTGATGGCCTTCATCGACTCAGCGCGTACCAATCGCCTAAAGGGTTTCAGACGACAATTGTAACTACATGGAAATCGATAACCACTGTTTCGCTCCACGAATGCAGGGGTATTGTCCCTCCGACCGATCACCCCCTCGTTTCGCGAAATCAGCCTTTGATTAGTCCGAAGTGGCTGTGAAAGATAGCAAAGTTTGATGCTGTCATGAAAATCCATCTGTCGCGCACTGCAATAACGAATTGATTCCGCTCATCAGGCCATAGCCAAGATTTGGAAGGGGCCGTTAGAAAGTCGGCGTGATGCTCGTTAACGGTTAGTACCGGCAGGACGAACTGAGCGACAACTTGCTAAACGCTTGACGCTCAGCCGACTCGATTGCTACGGGAGAACTTAACGGAGCGGGGCTGATCAATGTTTGCGTTTCCTTGACGAGCGTTGAGATTCGCATGACCAGAAGGTTGAACTCGTTTAGCATTGCTCGTCCCTCTTCGGGTACCCAAACCAACTGATCGTGATACCGGTCGACGTAGAAGGTGTTCCTGGGGACATTGCATTTTTTCGACACCACGCCAGCTAGGCTCTCGCACCTACGGCAAATTCCACGCCTAGGTTAACAGAGATCGCCACAAGGAATGAGGCAACCATCGCTCCTATGGAATAATGCGAATCAGCGGGGCTGCTCACATTGCCCACTCTAAGGCCGAGATGAAAAATGCATCTGGGGCACTTGAGCCGAAGTCGAATGGGCGAGTCGGAACTTGCATTCGAACCGGCTCCTAATTCGTTGTTCCGAGGCTCGCCTGAGCTCCGTCACTCGCTTTGCTACTTGGTGGCATGTCTGGTCCCGAGAGGCTTTTCAGGAACTCAATCACTGCGCGGCGCTCGTCCGCCGTCAATCGGTCGCCAAAGGTGTGGCCGGTATTTCCGTGGCCGTATCCTTGGGTGTCATAGATGGTGCTCAGAGTGATCGCCTCCTTGGACAGAAAGCTCTTACCCGCCGCAGCCGCCACGCTCTTCTCGAACTCTTCTCTTGTCAATGGTTGATAGGTCATTCCAACCCGTTCGAGATCGTAAGCGTATGGGTCTCGATTGTCGCGCGCCCAGATTTCGGGTCGCTCCCCAGAGTTCAACACGCTATCGAGCGTAGGTACCGAGCCGTTATGGAAGTAAGGTGCAGATGCCCAGACACCAACCAAGGGCGGAGCGACGTATCCTTCTTTGTCCGGCACGGAGGCATAGGGAATCAGTTCCGATGGAGCGCCGATGCTCTTGTAGTAGGTGACCAGATCGCTTGAATGCTCGATGATCGGCTTGAACTTTTGGAGCACGGTGTTGTAGGCCGTATCCGTCTTCACGTTTCGAAGGATATGGGAAAAGTGATAGTCGACCGTCCATGATCCAGGCCGACTTAGATCGGGCTGCGAGGCCTTCTTGGTGTAAGTTCCGTGGCAAGTCTTGCACGAGGTGAATCCAGTCGAATCGATTGGCCGAGTACGACCGTGGAACAAGTCTGCCCCTTTTCGAACAAGCTCCGCGTCTAATGAATTGGGAAATACAGGCGACTGGGTTTCCATCGCGAAGGCCAATGCTTTGTCGACCATTTGAACGTGCTCTGCATGGTGCTCGTTCATATGCGCATGTGGGGTGGTGAAGTTGATCGCAAAACTCGCGGCAGGATTATCACCGGTCTCGCCATACCAGTAGTCGTGGGTCTTATATTTTTTCAACCACCAGGGCATGCCGTCCACCGGTGCCAATTCAACTGAAGCGAAAAGCGACTGAAGTTCAGTCTTGCCTTTTGCCAAGGTCAGACCCTCTTTGGCCGGGTCTGACAGCCGAGCGAGAAGATTCCAAACTCCATACGGGCCGAAATTGTCTCCCCGTGTGTGTATTTTCCTCGGGTTGGATTGATTCATGTGATTATTGATCAGGCCCGCCACGACTTGCCCATGGACAACACCGGCGTGGCAAGCCATGCAGTTGATCCCCACGACCCGGCTCCCATCGCGGTCATACACACTCTCTCCGAGTCCAAAACTCGGGTCGATGCCGGCTGTTCTGCTCGGAGGTGATGGCAGGCGCCCCGTGGCGTAGAATTTTCCCTCTGGAGAATCGGGATCGTAATCAAGACTTTTTTTCGGGCCGGCCAAGGCGTTAAATGCCATTTTTGCTGCGGCGACGGGAACGGCGCCGTGGAACAGCCGTCCGGCGAAGATTTCTTCGAGCCCCTCTTGAGCCTTCGGCGAATAGGACTCCTTGTCGAACCCGTAGAAGGTCAGTGGCTCCGATGCGAGCCCCAGCATTGAGTTAGCCAGTAGCAGAGCCGCCGCCGCACACCATCCGCTATTGATAGATCGAACATATGATCTCATGGCATTTTCTCTCTGAAAGACTTAGCTCGACCATCAAGTGTTGTCAGAAGTCTCGGCCACGGGGACATCTGCTATCCCCATGAATCGAAGCATCATTTGAATTAATGCCTCTGTAAATTCGACCCTATCCGGCCGGTCGATTCCACGCATCTGGATTTGGTGCGCGAGCGTGGCGAAAGTCATTGCCATGCAAACCATGCAAAGGCGCAATCCTTGCTCACGATTCGAGTGTTGGACTTCACCGGCGCGGGCTGAGATCAAATCAACTACCCGGCAAACAATGAACTTGGGCATATACCGATGTTGGAGACCTCTTCGCTTCGCAAGCACTCTCAGAGACCGTGATGTCACCAAAGGAACGCTTCTCCATCAGTCGCTCGGATGCATCAAGTATTTGCGATAAGCTATCTCGGCTCCGAGCCTGCGAAGGTGGTGCAATCCACCGGGACTCAGGTCCATATTCTGCGAGACCGTCATTGAAGCCCTCCGACCAAACAGTAACCGTAATCGCGTTACAGTTCCGGATCGCTGACTATACCAGTCAATCATGGATTCGGTTTCAAAACCCGTAAACCTCTTGAGCGGACGAATATGAGATCATTTCCAGTCAGAGTCGAATGCTTGGATCGCAGCAAGAGCAGCACATCTGTTCGGCAATGATCGAGTGGTCTTCATCAAATTTCAGGAGAAGGCACCGACGATCGAAAATGGGGGGAGGAGTTGGCTGATCCATAGGAGTGAGGAAGCTTGGCGATGCCTGCACAGCGAAGAGAGGGACTACCAGGTGAGTGCGAGACGCTCAGCCGCCTCGATCACCTGGCGAGAACTTGACAGATCCGGGGCTGATCAATGTTTGAGTTTCTTTGACCAGCGTTGAGATTCGCATGACCAGAAGAGTGAACTCGGTCAGTGAGGCTCGTCCCTCTTCGGGGACCCAAACCCACTGGTCATGATACCGTCCGACGTAGCAGGCATTTCTGGGAACGTCGCTTTTTTTGCCGACACAAAACCAGCCAGACTCAATGAGGCTTAGGTCACGTTCGATCCCATCGATTCGCCTGCTTATCTCTCGCGCGAGCGGAGACTTCAATCCGTCGCGATGGACAAAGGATTCATCATTGGTCGTGACGACCTCTGCCTCTTCGGGGGATTTGCTTCGCCGCTTGGCGGCTAAATCCTCGAAGAACAACTCCGATTCGTCTCGCAGGTCTGTGTTAACGGCGATTTGGCTTTTCAATTCATGCGCCAACTCGTCCATGAGTTCGGGACTTGGCATTTCATCAGAGCCGAATGCACGTCTGTAGGCCACGCGTAAGAGCCGCAGCTCGAGCGTATCGATGACGGGCGAACCTCCCCATTGAGCGACGGCCGTTCGCGACCCAAAAATCTGTGGCAGCGTCTCGGTAGGAGGTCCTAAATCGACGGCAGCCCCCAGAGAAGTCGAATCTGTCAGCTGCGACGTCCCCTCACGAAGATTGACATGCCAAGGAAGCGCATCGGGGTTCACCGCGAAAAGGGCAAGATTATCGAGGACTTGTTGGTATTGCAGTTCTGGAAGCGTTGCTCCCTGATTGATCAAGCGCTGGCGTAGGCGATCAGCGGTACAGCCGGAGAGGCTGCTCGCCATTATTATGCCAATGATTAACGCCGATCGCATTCATGCCTCGAGGCGCGCAGAAAGGGTAATCCCTATCGGTTGTATCGGTTCTGCGACGGTGGTTCTTGAGCGGGACCTGGAATCACCCCACCATTCCCTTTGAGTCACCCATTGTGACGGCTCGAAATCCATCTTGGGTTTCCCATCGCGTTCTTTGAATTCTTTTCGGCTCCCTTTCCGCCCAACCTCCTCGTTTCGCGAAATCCTCGTCTCATTGGCCCGAAGTGGCTCTGACACGTAGAAAAGCGATCAATCGTTGCTTTTCATGCTGTCCACAGGAGCCGTCATGCTCGAGCTGCGCCAACAAATCGAATCTGCCCAACAGGCCATCGCCAAGGTTTGGGGGGGGAAGCCGAAAGTCGGTATCATCCTCGGGACGGGGCTCGGCGGATTCGCTGAAGAAATCAAGGTTGAGGCGAGCATCCCTTATGGCGAGATCCCGCACTTCCCGGTTTCGACGGTCGAAAGTCACGCGGGCCGATTGATTACCGGCACTTTGGCGGGTGTCCCGGTTGTCGCGATGGAGGGGCGATTTCACTTCTACGAGGGATACTCGATGAAGGAGATCACCTTTCCGGTACGGGTCATGAAGTCGCTCGGCTGTGAGACGCTGATCGTCAGCAACGCGTGCGGCGGAATGAACCCGCAGTTCTCGTCTGGCGACATCATGATCATTGAAGATCACATCAACCTGATGACGGATAACCCGCTCCGGGGGGTGAACGACGACAAGCTCGGACCACGCTTCCCCGATATGAGCGAGCCTTATTGCCAAAAGCTTATCGCCAAGGCGAAAGAGATTGCGATCGAGGAGAAGATCTCGGTTCACAAAGGAGTCTATGTTGCCGTCACCGGCCCGAATCTCGAGACGCGGGCGGAGTATCGTTTCCTTCGCGCGATCGGGGCCGACGTGGTTGGTATGTCGACCGTGCCTGAGGTGATCGTTGCCGTCCATGCGGGGCTCAAATGTGTCGGCCTGTCCGTGATCACGGATATGTGTCTTCCTGATGCACTAGAGGTCGCGGACGTCGCAAAGATCATCGCCATCGCCAACAAGGCGGAGCCGAAACTTCGAACGATCGTCCGAGGCATCGTCAGCAGTTTGGGGAAATAGCGTATGTCCCTTCGACTCGCCGTCTTTGCCTCTGGGAGCGGAACAACGCTTCAGAATCTGATCGATCGTTCGCAGGAAGGACGGCTCGATGCGTCGGTCGTCGTAGTGATCTCTGACCAGGAGAAGGCAAAGGCGCTCGATCGCGCCCGCGCGGTGAACGTGCCCGCTCATTATCTTCCCTATCGGTTAAAAGAGGTCTCGAAGTATTCACACGAAGCCTTCGAGATTTGTCGGCAAGTGAAGGCGGATCTCGTCGTCCTGGCAGGTTTTCTAAAGCTCATTCACATCCCACAGGACTTCGTCGGGCACGTCATCAACGTGCACCCTTCGTTAATACCTGCATTTTGTGGAAAGGGATGTTACGGCCATCACGTTCACGAAGCCGCGATCGAACGAGGGGTCAAGGTGAGCGGGTGCACGGTTCATTACTGCGACAATGAATACGATCACGGCCCGATCATCCTCCAACAGGTAGTTGAGGTGACGTCGGAGGATGACGCGGACTCACTGGCCACGAAGGTTCAGGCGGCGGAACGAGAAGCACTCCCGGAAGCGATTCAACTCATCAGCCAGGGACGAGTCACCCTGCATGGACGAAAAGCCATCGTCCATCGCTCATAGTTCATCTCTACCGCGATCGAATTCGCATAAACGCGAAGCGTCTGGAGACCGGAAACTGTCGGGTGATGTCCCGAAGACGTGACTCAAGATTCTCCCAATGTTCCTTCGGAAGGTCCTGCTCTCCAAAACGTGCGGCGTACCAGGAATCGACAAAATCGATGGCGAGACCCGCCCATCCACTCGTTTCTTCCTTCCGATTGAGCGCGTCGCGGACGCTCTCAGCAAACTCGCGCGGCGTTTGTCCGATACGTCTTTTCCAACCTCTCCGTCGTAGAAATGAAAGCCAATCCTCGTAGACGTCGATGGTGAGTGTCCTCTTCACTCCTTTGCTGGAATGACGCCAAGAGTAAATGCCTCGGATCAAACGAAACAGAACGGTGAGGAGTAGGTAAAGGACTCCCAGCATCGCAATCGCGATGAGAACAACCAGCCACCGACGTTGCTCCCAGACGGGCATAACGATGGTCAATCCGTGCTGAAAAGGAGCAATGACCCCCGTGCTGATCAACGATCCAATTCCTTCGACCACACGTCTTTGATCAGTGACATTGAAGTTGACGATATAGTAACCCCAGATTCGAGTGAATAAGTCACGGATATCTTCGACGATACTCCACCAGGATCGCTGGCGGGCGGCCATGCTGACACGAGCTTCGGTAGGGGTGGGATCGAGCGTGAGCCATTTCTTTTGATCAGGTAGATACGCTTCGACCCAAGCATGTGCGGCGAGTTGCCGGACTTGGTAGTAACGACCCGCGCGGTTCAAATCGACACCGCTGTATCCTGTCACCAGGCGTGAGGGAATGCCCGCAAATCGAAGCATGACCGCGAGACTACTCGCGAAATATTCGCAGTGCCCTGTCTTGCGGACGAACAGGAAGTCCTCGATTGGGTCGAAGTTCGAGTCGGTCTTGGGGGCAGCGAGGGCGTACTCGAATTCGCCCGACGCGGTGAGAAAGTCATTCAGCCGATTGATCTTTCCTCGGTAGTCATCGGGCGCGAGTCCCTCGATCAATTGGCCGACGAGCTGTTCCACTCGGCTAAGGTTGCCGGGCTTGGCACTCGTCGCCTCGATATAGCGCTCAGGCGGCTCCTCTGTCCCCGACAGCTTCGACTTCAATCGATTCGGATCGACCGCGATTTGATAACTAAATCGACCAGGGTTTTGGGACGCTCCCAGATCCGCATCGACCACGATCCGTTCGTCCACAGGGAAATAGCGAACCGAATAACCTGAACGCTCCGTCCCTCCGCCGGTGATTCCAATGGGCGTGAAGAGCACCTTTTCCGTGTTCGCGACCCGATCAATGCCGATGTACCAAAGCCCCGGCTGATTCTGTTGAGGAAGAGGGAGGGGTCTGCTGTAAGTGGAGCTTGCTCTCTCCCGCTTCCACTCACCCCTGTCATAGCGAGTGTGAACCGCGCCGCGCCACAGAATGTCGTCAGGGAGTTCGATGTCCTCACCCTCAGCATCTTTTGCCGACAGCACGGTGAATGCGATTTCGCTGCTCTCGAAGATATTGGTCTCGTTATCGAGCGTGACGACGTTCGAAAACCCCGTCCACTGGACATTCATGGAACTGCCGGTCGCAAGGTCGGCATTCACTTCGGTTCGTGGAAGGACCCAAAAGAGAAGAAGCGCGATTGGCAGACCAAGGCTCCAAACAATGCCGGAGCGCCGGAGAGTCATCCATATCGTTTGGCGATTGACTGTAGGATCGAGGAGCGGCCGGTCATCGCTTGGCTCATCGAGCTGATGAAGATGTCGCGTCAGAAAGAAGAGCATGCCGCACCAGATCGCCAAGAAGAAGTAGGCCGCAACGACCAGACCGAACTTGCTTTGCTTCGCGAGAATCGCGCCGATCGCGACAAGCAGGATATTCACGATGTAAAGCTGCCCGAAATCACTCCCCTTCTTCACACGAAAGAACTTGGTGACTTGCAAGTAAACAAGGAAGTGGGCAAGCGCGGTGAGAGCTTCGACATCCTTACGCATCAGATCAAAGACGATCTTTATGAGGATGATGATGCCGATCATGTTGCTCAAAAAGGGAGAGAGCTCGATCTTTCGCATCCGGTCGGTGAGGAAGAACGCGAGAATCGCGGCGGCCACCACGACGATCGGGAAGGGAAACACATCTTCCCATTCACCCAGCCAGAGCGCGTAAGCACCCAGACACCAGAGGACGTAAGCACTAACGAGATGAAGCGTCCGAAGATTCATGACACTGGAGGGTCTAGGGTTGGGAAATCATCTCGCCCTCGCGGACGGGTTCCGGTACCGCTGAGGTCGCCTCATTCATAGTAGTTGCCGACCGGCCGTATCGGAAGAGGGAATCCCGCATGTTTTGCTTTCGGATGATCCTGGCATGGATAGGGTTATTGTAAACTAGATTCGAATTATCCCAACTTCTAGACCACTCGTCGTGAGCTGGATCGAATGGCGGATCCCGTTTGTTCGTCCGTTCTGAATGATGAGGTCCAAACCGAGTCAGGGGGCGCTGCCGATTGCGATTAGCGGAAAACGAAATGGATTCGACAGTTCGCCCCGATGCGAAGGTGAGATCACACGAGCCATTGGCTCGAAATGAGGCCCCTCTTATGGAAGACTTGCGGAAATCTGGCACCACTCTGGACAGCTCCGCTGACGCGACGTTCCAAGGCGGTCGTGCTGGAAATATCCCATGGGAAGGGTTCGCATGGGGGCTCACCGTCGCGATCGCGCTGATCATTTGGCGCCACGAAGTTCTTTTCCTCCCTCCGTACGAAGATCAAGCGATCGGTTATTGGAGTGAAGCAGACTATCTCGCTCAGCATCGGTTCGATTACGCATCGTTTCTCTTCCGCGAACCGAACTTCATGGATGAAGTTCCCGGCCGGCGTGCTTATGCAATCAGCATTCTGTCACCTTTCCTGGCTCTCGTTCAGCTTGCCGTGCCAGAGACCGCTACCCGCTTATGTTTCGTCCATGTGATTTGGTTTTTGATCGCCGGCAGCATCGCGGGACAGCTGGTCATTGCTTTACGACCTGTGACAGGAAGATGGGGGGCAATGGCGGCATCGGTCGCGCTCGTGACATCGCCTCATTTCCTGGTGCAGACAGAAATCATGGGAATGGATGTGCCGGTGGCGGCGGCGTTTCTTTGGGGAGCACGCCGGGCGGCGGCGGATCGAATCTTCTCCGCCCTTTTGATTTCCTTTCTCGCCTTTGCCTTCAAAGTGACCGGGCTTGTCGCGACACTGGCCATGATCACGTACATATTCGTCATGATGGTGGTAGACCCAAGACTTAAAGGAGGAGGAAGGCCACGGTATGGTCGCGCGCTCATGCTTGGAGTTCTGCTGCTTGGTATCGAGATCATCCTCGAGTTACTCTTTGATACGTCCGTGTCAGCACTGATTGGTCTGCGATGGTTTCCCGTGATGAGACCAGCGATGGCGCTGACCACAACACCGGACATCGTCATTTACACCCTACTTGTCGCAGTGGCGGCGATCGGATCGTTGATATGGCAAGCGGTAAAGGGTAAATCCTTTCGTGAATACAAAGTGTGGGTTTTCGAGCGCCGGCTATGGCTCATCGCGTGGATCGTGGTCGCTGGGTTTATTGCTGCGATCCACACGCACGCGTTCGTTCCTCGCTACATCGCACCAGCGACACCTCTTTTGTTTTTACTCATCGGTTGGACGCTGACTCGCGCGGAGCATTTGCGCACGGCGGGAACCATCGTATTGCTTGGAATGACGGCTTTTCATGTCCTCAATGCAGATGGAAGATTCTTTCCCTCGCACAATGCCGAGACCAAGGCATTCATTTCTCATTGGCCTGCATTTGACGAGCGATCCTGTGCGTTCACCGAGCGAAGCCGAGAGTACCTGACCGACTTGCGTTCGACGCTAGCTCTCTGCAACACATTGGAAGAGAAGTACGCTGATTGCCCGATCGTTTGTGCGGAGCCGTTCGCGACTTATTTATCCTACCCCGCTCTAGGCTACGTGAATCGGCCTCTCCTTGTGCAGAGAGTGGTCACCGCGGGTCAGACGGTGGAAATGCTTGTCGCCTTGCGCGCAATGGAAAAGAACGGACCGGCTCCGATCGTCGTCGCCAAGCGAGGCACTCGATCGCTGCTCCCTGCCCGCAAGACAGAGGATGAAATCATCTTTGAAGATCATCTCGATCCTCCGCTGATCGCGTATCGATGGAATTCAATCAAGGATGTTCCCAACGATCTGCGACGGTTGCTTGTGTGGTACATCCCCACCACGCGACGAGCCGACGAAATCGAGTTAACGCGGATTGATTTGCTTATGCGGACCGGGCGGACGTCATACGCTCGCGAAGAGATCACGGCATGGAAAGAACGATTTCCCGACTTCGGGCTCCTTGATGAATTGGCCAGAAAAGTCGATCGAACGGCGAAGGGCGAAGGGACCTGGGACCAGATCAAAAGATCGTGGGAGAAATAACTTCCTGGTCAGTCGTAGGCCCGCCACCTCTACCTCCAACCGCAATTCAGTTTCGAACGGGGCCGTCCAACGGATGATCTCCGCGGTGATACATGAAAAAAGCCGTCCTGCCTCGGAGAGACAAGACGGCTTGGAAAAGCGCCGCTGTGCGCTTTTTCGAGAAGAGAAATCCTTACTGATTACTTGGCGGAGTCACCCGGTCGTCCCGCGACCTTTTGCGTCATGATCTTCGCCATTTCGGCTTCGAGTTCGCCGAACTGGAGATTCTTGTTCACGACGTTGCCATTGGCGTCAACCAACAAGAGGTAAGGGAGGCTGATGATGCCCAGCTCGGTGGCGAGCTTGCTTTCCATCGCCCCTTCTTCGAACATTTGTGGCCAGGCATATCCCTTCTCGCGAAGGAAGGTGACCGCCTTGTTCTTGTCGTTGTCGAGGCATACTCCGACGATTTCGAAGCCGCTCTTACCATACTTCTCACGAAGCTTGGCGAGGCGTTCCATTTCTTCAACGCATGGCTCACACCACGTGGCCCAGTAGGAGATCAGGACGACCTTGCCGCGGAACTGGCTGGTGTCGACACTGCCGCGACCCAGGCTGGTGCCGGTCAACTGAAAAGGTTGACCCAGCGAGTTCAGTCGGCGAAGAGCTCCCTGCGCCTTCGCGGCGAACGGGCTGTCCGGATGCTTGGTGACGAGTTCCTTGTAATACTTCAGGGCATCTTCCTCACCGGCGCCACCGGCGAACTCCATCCCGTTTCCCAATTGCCAGAGAGCATCGGCCGCATCAGGAGCTTCCGGATAAGCGGCCAGGAAGTCCTGAAGCTGCTTCATGAACCCCTTTTGTAGATCGGCGGGATCCGCTGCCGCTGTCAACTTGACCGCATAGTCTGAGTTGATCGATCGATAGAGGAAGTAAGCCGCAAGGGTCTTACCCCAAGCGACCTTGCCGAACTGTTCACCGTACTGACGAAGGGTTTCGACACCCTTGTCATACTTGCCCGTCTGAACGGCCGCATTGAAACTGTCGGCCACTTGCTTGTACCAGTGCTCCCGATTGGCGAGCTTCTTCGACTTGGCACCGATCTTCGCACAAATCTCGGCACGTTTCAGGTGATACGCGACGAGCTCATCCACCTTTTCCGCATCGCGAGGGATCGAGTTATCATGCTCACGAAGCTGATTGACAAGCGTACGGATCTCTTCGTCGTTCTCTACGACGTCGCCGCCATCTTCGTTGTTGTCCTGAGTCGTCGTGACGACGTCAGGCATCCCGCCGACAATGACCCCTTCGGTGGGGAGAGGCTGCGATTGATCGATTAAGCTCGGAGCTGCAGAAAGCTTCCAAGCATCGCCGACCCGAATGAGCTCAGGAACGCGAATCCAGCGAGTGTCACCGCCGGCGTCCACGAGAATCGTTCCATTGAGGTAAAGAACAAGATCCGTCGAGGCACCGACCTCTTCGCCTGGAACGGTCATCGGATTGTGGCCGTCGAAACGGTTCCATTGAATCTTGGGACCGAGAGCGCGGGCAAGCTGCTGGAATTGAGCGCCCGCCCCCTTCAATGATTCAGCGACACGACCGCTCGCATCTGCCGAGATGCCGAGTTGCTGAATGTCGGACGATGTCATCATGAGCGGTTGGATGCGTGCAACGTCACCCGAAGAGAGAGCGACGACGATTTCGGCCGTTGCCTCTTCCGCGGAGATCGACTTCCACTCGTCCACTTTGCCGTCTTCGTTCGTGTCCTTACCCCAACGAGAACCGGCGGAATGATAGTAATGGAATTCATCGGGCCGCCCGTTGAAGTTCGTATCGATGTCTCGATAGACTTCCTGGCCGTTCATGAAGTAAGACCAGCGATCGACCTTGCCGTCACCGTTGGTGTCAGAAAATCGTCGAATGACGAGTCCGCGATTGTCGCGAACGATATAGCCTCGCTCTTTTCCCTCGGCCACATCGACCTTGCACTTGGCGTAGGCTTCCTCGGCGGGAGTATCATACACGACACCCTTTTGCGCCGGCTCGAACCGGAGGATTTGAGCGACTTCCGGCTGTTCGGCTCTGCTGACCGTGCTTGTCGCCAGCGCGGCCGCGAGGGCGACCTCCCATCGCAGACGCTTTTGCATCCTTACTATCTCCTTTGAATGTTTCACATTCAGGCTGAGCATCCAGCGTTTGTTCAGCGAACGCCTTTGATTACTCAAAGATCGGCCCGGCGACCCCGTCTCCTGGAGTCACTTTCGCCCGCGGCGGAGTCCATGGAAACATGAGCGTCGCAACACGCGAACTCCGACAGGCTTGGAGATTTAGCGCTCGTTACGGAAACGTTGGAAGGGGAGTTTTCGAGATAACGATCGAGGCTATTTGGGTAATCAGGGGAACCGACTTTCCGAATCCCGCTCAAAGCCAGGGCTTCCGAGCATAAATGAGTATTCTCTCATCAGTTTCCCTTGTGAAAACATGCGGAACCTGATACCAGCGCGACGCGCGAAGAAGTCATTGCGCGCGATGGAAGCCGCGTTTGTTTGCTCGCCAGGGATAGGGGTCTCGGAATCACTCGCTCGTTGTTTGAACAACGCGAAGCCTCAACCGTTTCGGAGCGGTGCTCTGAACTTCGAAGTCCCGCGCGCATCTTGCTTGACCATCGACTTCCCAGTTCCGCTCGCGACCTGGTGTCGAACCCGGTCACGCAAGTCCTTTTGCTCCTCCTGATGTCGGTCGTTATCTACGGCTATCGGCTGGGAGATGGAGGTTTCGTCAACACCGAAGGACACCGCACCTTCCCGGCGTGGGATATGCTCGCGGACGGTGACTATTTCACCCAACGACTCTTCGGCGTGATTTACTTGCGAAAGCCCCTCGGTCATACATGGGCGATCGCAGCGAGCTCCGCGATATTCGGAAAGACGGAGTTTGCCGCGAGAATCGTCGGAGCCATTTCTGGTATCGGAATGGTGTTGGTCGCGTATTGGTTCGCTCGGCGTTGGTTCGGCCCCCGCGCGGGGCTCCCGGCGGGCATCGCTCAGATGCTCACCCCGCTCTTTTGGAAGTATCAACGATCGGCGGAGATCGAGGGAC
>JAIEPU010000232.1 GCA_019748235.1 bacterium | reverse complement strand
AATCCTGTCAATGAATGCCGCCCACTCAACCACTCCTTTTCAAATGCTGACAGATCAAGTCGAGCCGCTCCCGTTCTCCACGATCAGGGACTCCCTCGTGGAAGCTTGGGAACGTCCAATCTCGTACGTGGTCTCGCGGATTCATGATCCCGGCATCGCAGCGTCCTTAGGCCAAGTTCATCGAGCTACCCTTCTGAATGGCAAAGAAGTGGCAATCAAAGTTCGATTTCCTGAGATTCAGCACGCGGTCACGAATGACCTGAATCTTCTCGGTTGGCTTGCATTTCCGGCAAAGGAGAAAGAAAAAGGCTTCGACCGGACCGCATACATCGAGGAACTACTTCGCGATCTCGCCGAGGAGCTCGATTATGAGATGGAAGCGGACCACCAAGAAGAGTTCGGAAGAGCCGCGAACAAGATCAAGGGTCTCCTCGTCCCCAAAGTGTTTCGCGAACACTCGAATAATTCCGTTCTCGTCACGAGTTGGGAAGAGGGAGAGACGATCGACGAAGTCATGGCAAGCTGGTCGAGCGACCAGAAAGAATGCCTCGCCCGTCAGATATTCCAGGCGTTCGCTCTTCTTCTCTTCGATGAGGGACTTGTTCACGCCGATCCGCATGCCGGAAACTATCGTTTTCGTCGTGGCGAGAAATTTCATCAAGTCATCATGTATGACTTCGGTTCGGTATTGCACTTGAGCACATCGGAACGCCTCGCGTTGATTTCACTCCTACGCGCCACCATGGATCGCCGAGCGGTCGATCCCCTTCCCTACTTCGTGGCGATGGGCTTTAATCCGGCATTGCTCCGTCCTATCAGAGAAAAACTACCAGCCCTCTGCAGCGTTCTTTTCGAGCCATTCGTTACGGACGCTCCCTACGACTGGACCCGTTGGAATCGCGGAGATCGAGTTGCGGGAATTTTGGGAGATGATCGATGGAACTTTCGTATGAGCGGCCCGGCGCGGCTGATGTTTCTCATGCGGGCATTACATGGGCTTGTGTACTACATGGAAAAGCTCGGGCAGTCGATCAACGGAGCTAAATTGCTCCGTCCCATCATCGATAAACATTCCGCCGACGCCGAGAAGATTGTTCTGCCGATCGAGCCTGATCCGGCTGTGAACTTCAAAGGTCTGGCTCGAACTCTTCGGATCGAGATTCGTGATCAGGAGGGTGTTCGAGCGTTGGTGAAACTTCCTGCTATGGCGGTCGAGGACCTGGAGACGTATCTTGATCCAGAGGTGATGGTTAAAATTGAGCGCAGGGGAATCGATCTATCAGCGATCATCGATCGAGTTCGACGAAATGGTTACTCTCCCGGCGAAGTCTTTGATCTGCAGGTCGATGCAAAGCGGTTATCCCTGAATTTGGAATAGACATCATCGAACTCGGCAAAGGACCTTGAAGAAGTTCGGTCGCACCGCATCTTCATTGAAACAGAGCAAGTGATGCATAATACGGATCGAGTTTCAGGCCCCCGTGCTCTCCGCGCCCTTATTAATCACGAGCCGATCGTGAGATGCCTCGGAGCGCACGACGTTTTGACCGCAAAGCTCATTGAGCAAGCGGGACTCGAATGCATATTCATCGGCGGATTTGGAGTCTCGGCGAGCATGCTGGGCTTGCCGGATATGAATCTGGTTCATCTTCCTCTGATGGCTGATGCCGCCAAAAGGACGATAAATGCCGTCCGTGTTCCAGTCATCGTTGACGCTGATACAGGGCACGGAGATCTTCACAACGTTCAGCAGACCATCGAAACGTTTGAACAAATGGGGGCGGCCGGGATTCTCCTCGAGGATCAAGACTTTCCGAAGAGGTGCGGACATTTCGTCGGCAAACGGGTAATCCCGAAGTCAGAGATGGTTTTAAAGATCAATGCCGCTTTAGACGTTCGCAGGAACCAAGACGTCGTGCTGATCGCTCGGACTGATGCGCTCGCCTGTGAGGGAATCGAGCAAGCGGTGGAGCGTGCCCAAGCGTATGCCGATGCGGGGGCCGATCTCGTTTATGTTGAAGCTCCGGAGCAGCCGCGCATCCTCGAATCGCTTCCGAGTCTCGTCGGACATCCGCTCGTCATCAACATGCTGACAGGGGGGCGAACTCCGGCAAGGAGTCTCGATGAACTTCGATCCTACGGTTACAAGCTCGTGATCTGGCCGATCGAATCGATCCTAGTCAGCGCGCATGTCGTTCGAAAACTCGTCCAGACGCTCCTCGCGACGGGTCGCGTTGACGGAATGCGGGACGAGATGTTGACGTTTGAGGAGATTCAAGATCTGCTCGGGCTTCCCGCGATCATGAAGCTTCGTGAACGGATGGAAGCTCGTGTGGCGCGATCGAAAAAGAAGCGATAATTTCCGGCAGATAACCTGATCAGGATCGGACGTTCATGTCCCCTCTCTCCAAGATTGCCGGCGTGATCTTCGATCTCGACGGAACCCTGGTTGATTCCGCCCTCGATTTCAAACTCATCAGACAAGATTTAGGCCTAGGGCCCGAGCCGATTCTAGAGCAAATCGAGAAGCTCCCGCTGGAACGCCGCCGCGAGTGCGAAGCAATCCTTTCGCGGCATGAAACCGCGGGGGCGATGCGAGCAACGCTGCATTCGGGAGCGGCTGAATGGATCGAGCATCTTGATCGTCAAGGTATTCCACGGGCGATCTTCACTCGCAACGCACGGTCGATCGTTTCGCTCACCTTGGATCGCTGCGGCCTTCACTTCGATCACATCATCGCGCGGGAAGATGCGCCGCCGAAGCCCGATCCGACTGGTATTCATCGTCTTTGCGAACTCTGGAAGACGACCTCCGACTCCACATTGATCATCGGCGACTACTTGTATGACGTGCTCGCGGGTAGGGAAGCGGGAATTCAGACCGCACTGGTGACACATGGCCGGACTTGGGAGTTCGCACACCTGGCGGACTTCGTTTGGCCTTGCTTGTCGACCGGGCTCGAAATCTTTCAGCGTCAACAAAACGGTTCTTCGCGGTTGGCGTAGTCGCCTTTTCCTCTAATTGCGTAAGATAAGATCTACTTTGGGTATCGCGATCCTCACTTCGTGATGGAATAACCGTCGTGCCGCGGTACGAGTTCGAGTCTCGGTTGAAAATTGTCATTCAAAGGGTCGTCGCGGCGAATTGATTCGCTGCCTGTCACTTTCGGTTTGGAGATAATCGAATGGTCGATGTGTACACGATGCAAGGACCTCCCATCCCGCCCGGAGGCCGTCCCCCTGAAGGTGGCGCCCCCGCATCGATCGTCATCAACAATATTCCACCCAAACAACCTTGGCTCGGCCGGACATTCGTTCGCCTTCTTCTCTTCTTCTCGATTTTGGCGAACATCGCGCTCTTCGCGATGATTGGCACTTATTACCAGGGGATTACTCATCGCGAGCAATTCGTCTCTGGCGATATGACCTCGAACGACAAGATCGCGATCATTGAAGTCACGGGCATGATCAATGAAAAGGCGGTCGAATCCCCCATCAAGGAACTCGAGTTCGCGGCAAAGGATAAGGATGTCAAATCGATCATCCTTCGAGTCAATTCACCCGGCGGCGAGGTGTTCAGCACTGAACGTCTTTATCGCGCGATTTTGAAGTACAAAGAAGATGCAAAGAAGCCTGTCATTGTCATGATGGACGGCATCGCCGCCAGCGGCGCGTTTTGGATTTCCATGCCGGCCGACAAAATCCTCGCCACCAAGAATTCCATCACCGGTTCGATCGGCGTGATCATGCAAACGTTCGTATTGACGGGCTTGATGAAGGAATGGGGTGTCGAGCCGATGACGTTCAAAACCGGCGCCCTCAAGGATACTGGCTCGATGTTCCGCGAGATGACCGAGGAGGACAAGGCGGAAATCAAGAAGCTCATGGATGGGTGGTACAACGAATTCCTGCACGTCATTCTCACGCATCGTGGCGAAAAGGTCGGCGGTGAAGAGAAGCTCAGGCAGGTGGCGGATGGCCGAGTCGTCCTCGGAGAAGAAGCAAAGACCCTCGGTTTCATCGATGAACTCGGATTCATGGATAATGCGATCGAATCGGCTAAAGAGCTGGGGAAAATCACAGGTAAGGCCCGCGTCGTCAAATACCAACGTCAGTCGACATTCTTTGAGCTTCTCAATGCGAAGCGTGACGTTTCAGCACTCATTAGCCGGGAAAGTCTCGTCGACTTGCAGATGCCCCGATTCCTCGCCATGCCTTCGAGTTTCCTCGCGGCTTCGTCGGGAAGTGATTCGAAGTAAGGGAGTATCGGCGATTAGGAAATGAAAGCCGATGAGTGACAAGGGATGGAACCATGCATGACCGACAGTGGATCACTCGGCTCTTGAGGCGAGGATTGACGTTGATTTTGCTGGCCACTTTTTATCCCTTGCTGCAAGGGTGCTCGAGCCCGACCGACGCGAGCCAAGTCAAACCTTCCATCGTTCGAGGGGTGGTCGCATACAACGGCCGTCCTCTCATGCGTGGAACGGTGACGTTTCTTCCGCAGGATCGGGGGGGTGAGCGAATTGATCCTGGAATCGCGACGATTGGCCCCGATGGAACGTTCTGGGTCGGAAATTCCAATCTTTCAAAGCCGGCGGGACTTCAGCCAGGGAAGTACAAGGTGACGGTATTGGTCATGAAACCGCGACCCGAGGGAGCCATCGGGCCGTTAGCGGCACTCGAAATCCCAGAACGTTATACTCAGGAATCAACAACGCCGATTGAAGTCACCATCAAGCCCGGCCAAAGCCGTATTCGGATCGATCTTGTTGATGAAGAGAATCCCCCAAAAGCTTCCCCCTCGTCCTCTCCTGTTTCCGAGCTAAAGCCGGAAACCAAGCCGGTGCTTGAAGAGTCGAAGTGATACGCTGAACGTTCTCTTCAGCCGAACGGAGGAGACTTGGATTGCGTATTCATTCAATATGTACTCATACAGAAGCATGAACTTGCGATCTGATCGACCATTCCCTCCCTATGTTTAGGGCACTAGATCGATCAATTTCGCCGGCTGAGCCATTAGCGAGAACTCATGAAACTTTGGTCTGCCCGCATTCTTCTCGCCATCCTCGTGGCGATCATCTACACGCAAACGGCGTGGAATGAGTTCGTCGAATACGACGACCAGCTTGTGATCACCCAAAATCCAGACATCGCCAAAGGTCTCACCCCGGAAGGACTCGCCTGGGCCTTTTCAACGAGTTACTTCGCGAATTGGATGCCCTTGACTTGGCTCACGCACCTCGCGGACTACGAATTCTACCGCGACTGGGCGGGGGGACATCATCTTACCAGCGCTCTTTTCCACTTGATTGCGGTTCTTTTGCTCTTTGAAGCCCTCCGAAAGATGACGAATCAAGCCATGTTGAGTTTGATCGTCGCGGCCATTTATGCGACGCATCCGATGCATGTCGAATCCGTCGCATGGGTCTCCGAACGAAAGGGAAATCTGAGTAGCGTCTTCTGGATGCTGACGATGTACCTCTATGCTCGCTATGTGAAGGCACCCAGTATCGAACGGATGGCTGCGGTGGCAGGTTCACTCTTCGCTGGTTTGATGGCCAAGCAGATGCTCGTCTCACTTCCATTGATCCTACTCCTTCTTGATTTTTGGCCTCTCCACCGGCGGGATACGTTCTTTGGACTAAGAGCACGGCCACTTTGGCCACTGATCCGGGAGAAATGGTCACTGTTTCTCATTGCGGCTTTCTTCATTCCGGTCGCTTATTTGATGCAGGAACGGGGAGAGGCGATATCGACACTCGAAGGGCTAAACCTCAACTATCGATTGCAAAATGTGATCTATTCCACGGTGATGTACCTTCGTCGATTTTTCTGGCCGAGCGATCTCGCGGTCTTTTACCCTCATCCGAAAGACTCGTTATCCATTTCAGTGCTTCTCGGTTGCCTTTGCATTTTGTTGGGGATTACCATCCTCGCCTTTCTGCTTCGAAAGAAGATGCCATGGAATATCGTCGGATGGTTCTGGTATCTGATCGCACTCACTCCGGTCTCTGGAATCATTCCGATTGGAAGCCACGGAATGGCGGATCGATACGGTGATATCCCCCTCATCGGAATTTCGATCGCGACCGTTTGGACGCTCTATTACATCGTTGTCCGCTTTAGTGTCCCTCGGTTCGTGACGATTCCCGCTACGGCGGCCACCATCTGTCTCTTGGTTGGTCTCTCCTATGTCCAAACGTCTCACTGGCGAAATACGGAAACACTCTTCACATCGATTATTCGCGTGGATCCCGACAACTTGATCGCTCAAAACGGACTCGGCGTGATCGACTTGAACAAGGGAGAACTCGATACCGCAGCCCAACATTTTCAAGTGGCGATCCATGCGGACAAGCGGTTTCCGCTCGCTCACGCAAATCTCGGAACAGTACTCGCCCAACAGGGAAAGCTCGACGATGCCGTGGCGGAATATCGAGAGGCCGCCGAGTGGGGCTATCAACCGAGTTGGTTCGCCGCGGCTCGCTTACTTGCTCAACAGAACAAAACGGACGAGGCTATTGCGGCTTGCGAGTACGGCTTCGGAATGGGACCAGTCACCTCGGACGAATCGACCTTGTACGGCGTCCTATTGATGCGAGCTCAACGCTACGCTGACGCCGAGCGTGCCCTTCTGACCGCCATCCAGAACGATCCGCAATCAGCGGAAGCCCGACTTCACCTCGCGCTAAGCCTGCTGTCTCAAAAGAGAATTGACAGTGCGAGGTTACAGTTCGCATGGGCCGTAACCTTGAATCCCGCAGTCATCGATTCGATTGAATCACTGGTTAAGTCATCGAAGGATCAAGATCCGATCTCGCTCGATATTCTGGCGGCCTGTTATTCTCAGGTTGATAAAATGGGAGCCGCGTGCAAGTCTCAAGAGGCAGCCCTTCTTCAAGCAGCCAAGCAAGGTCATGCAGAACTGATCGAAGGAATGCAGGCCCGACTTCGTAGTTACCTAAACAATATCAAGTACTTACAACATGCCAGCGCCACCGGGGAAGCGATATAGGCCCCTGGAACCACCACATAGAATGTTTGAACAATTATTGTGTGGACATCTAAAAGGATGGCCGATACAGTGGTGGTGGAGGCCGAATGAAGACGAAATCCACCGCCAAGTTCGATTCGCTGGAGCAGGAAGCGTATTTGAATCTTTGGCGAAGTTATGACCGTCTTCGAGCTATCGAAGACGAGTTCTTCGCTGGCTACGGTCTTACCGCTCAGCAGTACAACGTTCTTCGTTTGCTCCGTGCCGCCCATCCGGATCGTGTGCCGACACTTCAACTGGGTCAGCGACTCGTCTCTCGCGCCCCCGACATCACACGGATGCTCGATAAGCTCTCGGATCGGGGGTTAATTGATCGGGAACGCCCGGCGGATAACCGTCGATTGGTGGCGGTGGGAATCACCGAATCCGGTATTTCCTTGCTCTCTGAAATGGACGTTCCACTTCGCGAGTCCCATTTACGGCAATTGGGTCACTTATCGGAAGAGGAGCTAGGCCAACTAGTCGCACTGCTCCATCGCGCCCGAGAGCCGCACGAAGATCGAGATGGAATCTGGGCATGCCCTCCCTCGATCGAATCTACACCGGACACGAACTTTGAGGAATGAAAGGATCCCCATGAATACTCAGGCGACAACGAGTAATGATCCCGACGTCATCGTGATCGGTGGCGGTCCGTCCGGTGCAACGACCTCGACGATTCTCGCCCAGCGAGGGAAGAAGGTTCACCTCGTCGAGCGGGATCATTTTCCCCGCTTCCATATCGGCGAATCGTTGATTCCCGAAACCTACTGGGTGCTCGAACGGCTTGGCATGCTCAAGAAGATGCAGAAGAGTCACTTCGTCAAGAAGCACAGCGTGCAGTTTGTCACCGAGCACGGCAAGTTGTCGGAGCCCTTCTATTTCTTCGACAATAAACCGCACGAATGCTCGCAGACGTGGCAGGTCTTGCGAAGCGAATTCGACCAGATGATGCTCGACAACGCCAGGGAGCATGGCGTGACTGTCGAGGAAGGAGTCCGCGTCCTCGAAGTCTTGTTCGACGGAGATCGAGCGACCGGCGTTCGGGTACAGTACGAAGACGGAACGATTCGTGACCTTCATTCGAAGGTTGTGGTTGACGCGAGCGGACAGAGCTGCTTGATTCAGAGTCGGTTAGGTCTTCGACAGTGGGATCCCGACCTGAAGAAGGCGGCTTTGTGGACTTATTGGAAGGGAGCCTACCGCGACACCGGGCGGGACGAAGGGGCCACCATCGTCATGCAGACGAAGGGGAAGAAGGGCTGGTTCTGGTACATCCCGCTGCACGACGACATCTTGAGTGTCGGCGTGGTCGCGTCCTTCGACTATCTCTTCAAAGATCGCGAAACTAAAGATCATGAGAAGATTTATTTCGAGGAAGTGGAACGCTGCCCCGGTCTCATCCCCCGACTCGAGGGAGCCGAGCGAGTTGCCCCCTTCCGTGTGATGAAGGAATACTCCTATCGCGCGACCAAGGCGGCCGGTGATGGCTGGGTGATGGTGGGTGATGCTTTCGGCTTCCTTGACCCGCTGTATTCGTCTGGGGTCCTCTTGGCTTTGGCCTCCGGAAACCTCGCCGCTGACGCAATCGCTGACGGACTCGACAAAGGAGACACCAGCGAGGCGCAGCTTCGGAGTTGGGAGCCGAACTTCAAACTCGGCATGGATCGCATGCGGAAACTTGTCTGCGCGTTTTATGATGGGTTCAGTTTCGGCCGATTCGTGAAGCGAAATCCTACGCTCAAGGGTCGCGTCACCGACCTCTTAATCGGCGATCTCTTCGAGGAAAAGGTCGACGTCGTCTGGGAGCCAATGGAAGAGATCCGCTTGGAACAAGAGGCGGAGAAATTGGCGAAGGCCGCCTCGACCATGTAGCCGCCCATGCGAATGGTGCTTGCGAAAATCAGATCCCTTTCGATCGAATGGTCGAGAGGGATTTTTTCTAGCTGTCACTTCTTCAAGTGCTCGTCAAACCAAGCAATCGCCTCCTCTTGGCAACGCTTCCGAGCTTGTAGGTAAACACCGTAATGCGTGATACCGGGTATGGTGACGAGTTTCTTCGGGCCAACAACGAGTTCGTAGGCTTTGATCGCATGATCCTTGTTATCGAATAGCTCTTCCTTCTCCGCGATAATAAAAAGCATCGCGCACTTTTCATCCGCATCACCGGCAAGTTCCACGGGGGCATAGCGCATCATCTTTTCGCGGATGGGCCCCCCCTTCAGATTACCGACCTCGCGTACGCCTGGGGTCGGATAGCCAAGCTCTCCCCTAGCCCGCCTGGTGGCATCGTCAAAAGTCCGCTTCCGTTCCTCTTCGGTCCCAATGACAAGCCGTGAGTCGAGCGCCGGAACTTGACTCACCACTGCGCGAATTCGATGATCCTTGGCTGCTCCGTAGACGACATGCCCCCCCGAATAACTTGTTCCCCATAATCCAATTCGACTCGTATCGCACTGGGGCTCCGCTTGGACCCAATGAATCACACTCATCAGGTCACAGAGTTGGTCATGTGGATCAACCATCTCTCGGAGTTCACGAACCTCCACGCTCAATGCAGATTTACCGTCATTAGCGGGCAGTGGATTGACGGCGATAATTCTGCCATCACTCGCGCCCCACCCTCGATAATCAAATGTAACGACCAGATACCCCGCTCGTGCGAATGCGATCGCATCCGGCCGAAGGAGCGATGCCTGCCCTCCCCATCCGTGCGACATGATGATCGTCGGAAGCTTCTTTCCGTTTTCTGATGAAAGGGAAAAGAGTTCCGCAGAGAGCCTGGATCCCTCGCTGATGATGTCAGCCGTTCGATAGGCCAAGTCGGTCGGAACGGCGAACGGAGACGGTGAACGAGGCTTGCCATTTTCTCCGGCGAACAATGGGTTCACTGCCATCAACATCAAGGCAACGATCGCCGCACCGCGGAATGGGAAGGCAGGATAGCTCCGTTTGGTCCGATCAAAATCACTCATGGCGACACCTTTTCGAAGAGGATGGAGGAACTATCGTAACGCGATCCAATATGGGAAACGAGAATTTCGAGCGTGCCATTGCATCACAACGAACGACATCCGTCACGACTCGCGAACTTTTTAGCCGATGAAGCGTCCAATCGGGAAAAAGCTCACGCTTTTGTTAGTGAGAAATGGTCTCGCTGGGTGGCAATTTCCTCATCGGGGCCATTACAATGGCGGCACTCATGCAACTCTTGAACATCACCTGTTGAGATCCGAATGTACGCAAAATTTCCATGTCCCAATTGCAGCAAGACACTGAAGGTCAGCGAAGAACATTTCGGCCAGACCGCTCGCTGCCCTCATTGCAAGACGCAGATTACGATCCCCGTTCCAGAGGCTCCTCCGGAAACTCCGGCCAATGAAGGCTTAGACTGGCAATCGATCGTAAGCGATTCCTCCACATCAGTGAGCGCGGTCCCCGTTGGATCCTCAAAACCCGCGACGAAGAAGTCGGCGAAGACACAAAAGACGCCGACCAGGTCTTCTGGCAGCGCAATGGACAGCGCCAACGTCAGCCTTCTCTGGACATCGCTGCTCGGTCTCGCGGTCACTGTCGTTTTCCTGGGGCTGCTGTTCCCTTTCAAGAACACGTATCTCGGCCAATTGTTTTGGCAACGCGGTTGGGTGCCGATGGCGGAAACCTTTCTCTTCATGTGGGGAGGGGCGATCCTTGGATTCAAATACTGGCGGCTTCGTCGACAACGCGACACGATGCTGCTCGACGTCCTTCCCACTGAAATCAGCGAGGAAATCACCCCGGCCAACGTGGACCAATTCATTGATCACGTTCATCAGTTGCCGGTTTCTCCGGAACAGAGTTACCTCGTCGATCGTGTCCTTAAATGCCTCGAGCACTTCCGTATTCGGCGAAACAATCAAGAGGTCGGAGAATTAATTTCGTCCCAGTCCGATATCGTCGTGAATACCGTGATATCGAGCTATTCCATCGTGAAAGTTGCGATCTGGGCAATCCCGATTCTCGGCTTCATCGGAACGGTGCTCGGTCTGAGCGCCGCGATGGGCGGTCTTTCCGGAGGTCTGGGTGATTCCGCGGATATATCGCAGTTGAAGGATAAACTCGGAACGATCACGGCGGGCCTTGGTGTCTCATTCGATACAACGTTGATCGCTCTTTTCATGAGTCTCATCCTCAGCTTTCCGACGAGCACCCTTCAAAAGCAGGAAGAGGATTTGCTCGCCGAGGTCGATCAATACTGCGGTGAGAATCTCATCCTCAGGCTGCGTGACGGCCAAGCGTCCATCAATCCGGAAAATGCGACAAGCCTAGAGGCCGCGACAAAAGCGGCGATCGAAGCACAGCAGGCAGTCTATCGAATGGCTGAAGAACAGATGAAACGGATGACTCAGCAGCACGAGATGTTGATGAGAAGCATGGCCCAAGCCATCGGCAGCATTCATGCCAGCCTGACGAAATCACTAGAGGACAATTGCTCCCAGTTTGGCGACCGAGTTCAATCCCTCTCCGCGGGCCTCCGTTCGCTGAACGGCATCATTTCCGAACTCGGTGGAAAGCCGATCATCGCTTCAACGCCTGAGAAAAAATCGCGATGGTCCTTCTGGTCTCGAGCGAACGGAGACACGAAGCATGGCTAGACGTCGTGAGCCCGAGGAAAGGCTGTCGCTGTTTCCCTTTCTCAGCATCGTCATCTGCGTCATTGGATTTTTGACGATCATGATCGCGAGCGAAGCCTTGAGCAAGATGGGAGAGAAGCCTGATACGGTAGCTCTGGAACGAACTGCCAAGTACAAGGAGCAAGTTGCCAAACTCAAAGAAATCGAGGAAGAACTCAAGGGGCGACGCGACGTGGAGTACGCCACCGCGTTCGAGGCGACGATCAAACGGGCCGAGGAAGATCTCGCCGAATTGCAGGCTCAGAAAACGGAACGGGATCAACAGATCGCGGAGAAAGAGGGACAAACCGCTGACGAACGAGCCGAGATCGATCGTTTGAAGAAACATATCGCGTCGATTCAGAAAGATATCGAGGATCGTAAGAAACTGGAAACGGAACTCGCGCAGGAGGTGGACAAAAAGCGGAAACCGCCTGCGGCTCCCGTCGCTATTCGGCCGGGCGGAACGGGGAAAAACATTCGACCGTTCTTCGTCGAATGTACCGATTCATCGATTGTGCTGCATGGCAGAGAAGGTTCAAAGCCGATTCGTATTGCCGACGCTTCAAGCAATCAAGACTACCTGGACCTCCTGGACAAGGCCGCCACGACAGAGAACGGAATCGTGATCTTTCTGTTGCGTGAGAACGGGATCGGCACCTACTCGGCTGCATCGAACATTGCCGCTGATCGAGGAACACGCAACGGGAAATTGCCACTCCTTGGTCAAGGTAAAGTCGATGTGAGCGCCTTTCGGCGGGTTATGGACAAAAATGATTCATGACCGAAATCGGGTCTAAGCGAGTAAACAGATTCAGACAGGGTTTTAAGTCATGGCGGTGAGAAGATCATCAGAAGTGGACGGCGGGCTCGACGCGCTGCTCGACACACTCACCGATGTTATTGGAACGCTTGTGATCCTGCTTGCCATTATGCAAATCGACGTGACTCGCTCGATTCAGCGTGTTCAAGGAATCGATCCCGATGCGACGGAAACAAACCTCGCTAAATTGTCCACCAAAGTCGATCAAGCAAACCAGGAGTTGATTAAGCTTCGCGAACTGAGTGATAAGACCAATCGTGCGCCGGACGACCTTAAGAAAGTGAAGGATCAAATTGCCGTGCTTCGCGAGGAGGTCGCAGCACCGTTGCCAAAAGTACGAACCCCGGAGGAAGTCACCAAAGAACTCGAAGAGATCAAGAGAAAAGCGGACGAAGCAGATAAAACCTTCGCAAGCTTAGAGCAAACGGTCGCCGATCTTCGTGCTCGAATTTCCGAAATCAAGCCTCTGAAGGAACCGCCCCCCAAGATCGTCCAACTGCCAAATCCTCGCGGCGCTCCCGATGGTCTCAAACAGGCGATCTTTGTCTGTAAAGGAGACCGTGTCTCCTACATCGACGTTGACGCCACGGTGAACTACGCGGTCGATACGATCCGAAAGCGCGGGCTCACCTCCGGATCAACGTGCAACTGCGACAAGGCGGTCAACCTGTTCGAGAACGAGAAACTGGGAAACGAGGATTTCAGGCTCAAGCTCCGCGACATCAACAAAATTCCGCATCTGGTGATCGAGCATATCGATGGTAAAGGTTCGATGATCCGCCAGTTGAAACGGCCGACGTCGGAGTTCGGACAAGCAATTGGCCAGTTGAACCCCCAAACACATTATGCGAGATTCCTGGTTTGGACGGATAGCTATGATGCCTATCTGGCCGCACGAAAGATCTGCGACGAAATGGGAATCGCGGCGGGATGGCAGCCCTTCGATGAAAAAGGGGAATGGATCATCAGCCTTGGAGGACAATTGCAGTGCGAGGGATACGTCCCCCCTCCTCCGCCGAAAGAGCCTCCCAAGCCCGTGAAGCCTCGTCCGGTGGATACCGTCGACTAAACGACTACCCCATCCATACCGTGAAGGTTCGTTCCCTCTTGCCGTGACTGATCCTCGAAATTGCCGGGCTATCAGAGAGCAATCAACTAGAAAGAACTGGGCGGGCGCGGTAAGAACTGGTGTTCCGACAGCGACGGCTGTCTTTGATTACCTGCGCGAAGAGGCACAAGGACCGATCATGAGCCTTGCGGAAAAATTCCGAGACATAGTCACTTCGAATGCTCCTTTAGCAAGCTGTACCTGTTTCAAGGTCGGCGGCGCGGCCGATTATCTTGCGCAACCTCGCAATCAAAAGGAATTGATCGATCTCGTTTCTGCGTGCCGAGCCGAAAAGCGTCCCTACCGGGTTCTTGGAGGGGGTTCAAATAGTCTCATCCGTGATGATGGATTCGCCGGCGTCGCCATCCAATTAAGTTCCCCCGAGTTCTCAGCCATTCTCATCGAAGACAACCGAGTCTCGGCCGGTGCGGGGGTCTCGCTAGCGGAGCTCATTTCGTCCTCTTGCAAGGCGGGATTGTCTGGGCTCGAAGTCCTGGTAGGTATTCCCGGCTCCGTCGGGGGCGCGGTCTGCAAAAATGCGGGAGGCCGCGCCGGAGACATTGGACAGTTCGTCGATTCTATCGAAGTCTTAACGCCCGAGGGATCCATCGAGACTCGCAAGCGTTCGCATATTCGGTTTGGCTATCGGACCAGTGACCTTGACGATGTCGTGGTGCTCTCGGTCAACTTTGTTTTGGTGCCGGATGACCCGACCAATCTCGTGCGTAGGATCAAGAAGATCTGGATCGAGAAGCAATCGCACCAGCCCTTTAGCTTTCAAAATGCCGGCTATGCGTTCCGTGATCCTCGTGGTCTCAGTGCCGCCGACCTCATTGACAAATCAGGACTTCGCGGCACAAAGGTTGGAGGAGCGGAGCTCTCCGATCGTGATCCTCGCTTTGTGATTGCTTCGCCCGAGGCCAATAGCCGAGATGTGGAGCAATTGATCAATCTGGTTGTCACTCGGGTTGAAGAGCAGACGGGCGTACTCCTCGAACTGCAAATCGATATCTGGTGATCCCCACCATCATTCGACTCGATCATCGGAACAAGGAACCAGGTTGGCGGTAAGCCATTGGCTCGAATGTCCACCGCTTGATTCCCAAGACTTTTGGGCAATTCCGGCCAGATCAGGTTGAACCTTGCTCAGCGGACAACTTGTCTTAGAATGTGCCTGTCCAGACGATTCGACTGATGAGAGATCGTCAGCAACATCGGGCCGATAGCTCAGCTGGGAGAGCGCTGCGTTCGCAATGCAGAGGTCGAGGGTTCAAATCCCTTTCGGTCCATTTCCGCAATGTAGCCAACTATGCTTGAAGGTAGTTTTTAAAAGTCTCTGTGACTTTCCGGTCATGAAATTGACTGTGACGCACACTCCGGATTTTTGTCAAACTGCTACAAGTCGACAATTCAAGAAAGACGGGTTGTGAGCCAGCACTTCTAGCATGCATCGATTTTCTAGTTAACACATCGTAATCTTCGATGCTACCATGTCCACCAGATCGCAAATCTATCAAAGCATATCATTCGTGGTTCATTGAGGGATTTATACATGAAATGGTGCGTTACGAGCGGGTGGTGTTCCTGGGCAGTATTGATTGGTTGGTCATTCGCTTCGACCGACACAGCGCTGGGGGCAACATTCAATAGCACATCTGACACTCGCGTTTACATTTCAGATTCCAGCCAGGTGACCTACACCACTCAGCTCGGAAACACGAACCTGGCCATCACGAATCAATCCGGTCAAACGCTCACTCTCGGGCATACCCCGCGAATTAGCAGTACGGGCCATCATCCCCCGACTAGCATTTCGGCCCCTGAAGGTTGGTTCTTAAGGAGCGCAAGCGTAGGGACGCCCTTTGCGCAGATGTCAGGACCCGATAACGTTCGATTTGACGGATCTTCCAATGTCGTCGGTTCCGATGGTCGATTAGATGGCGGTTCATTCAACGCAACCACGCTCGGACTGAGTTCAGCGTCGCTTTCCTTTATCACCGAGGGGAATCGTTCCAGTGGAACAGGTTGGGCACTACCACGAATCTCCGGACCGATCGTCGTGGACGTCGCGGCAAGTTACACGATTACTGAAATCTATCGTGTAACCGGAACTGTCTCCGATTCACCCATTACGAACATTTCTGAAATAGTGTCATCCACGTCAAATCCAATGGGAATGACCGATCGAAGTGAGCTCGGCGATTTCGATGCCCCTATTGAACTAAATCAAGAGCTGCTCCTGGGCGCGGCCGTCAGACTTGTCTTTCGAAATCCCAGTAACGGTACCTTCTTGGGCGAAAAGACATACAGCGTGTCGCTCCCACAGTTGGCGGGATCGGCGACGGTGACAACTGATTTGGACGGAACTCTTGCCGTTGAAGAGCAATTTTTACCACTTGGTTCGCCGTACGTCGACGCCTTACTCAAAGTCGATGGAACTCTCCCATCACTTGCTCCCGTAGTATTCCCATACAGCTACGCGGGCACCTTAACACTAACGAACGAAGTCGTGAACCTCGGCGCCTTCGGCGACATCACGCTGAATGGAAGCATGGAAATCTCTCGATCGGGACAGGTCACCAGTCAACTCACCGATTTCTCTCTCGTAGGAGCTGGTCCAGGCGTTCTAAATCTGACCGGCGTTCCCGAAGTAAGTTCGATGGCTCTGATGGGCACGGCACTTGGCGGGTTCGCACTGCTCTATCTTCGTCGGTGGAAGTTCTGTGATCCGGTGTCGCTTGCGAACGTGGTTCACCACCGTTAATATTCTTGGTTATGACCAACCGACTCACACTTCTGATCGCTCTGATGGCGGCCTCGATACTTCCGGCAGCAGACAAGCCAAAGGAGGTATTGACCGGGAAAGTCGTTGAGGTCGCTGAGGGTGACATGATGACCATCCTCGTTGATCAGAAAAAACACATCATTCGTCTGAACGCGATCGATGCCCCCGAAAATGGACAACCCTTCTTCAAGGAATCGCGCGACGCCCTCAGTAAGAAAGTGAACGGAAAGGCCGTTCGAGTCGAAGTCATCGGCATGGATCGTCAAGGTCGAGAGATCGGTGATCTGACCCTAGATGGAGAGTTCATCAACGAATGGCTGCTCAAGGAAGGATGGGCATGGAACTTCGTGAAGTATTCTCCGACGAAGCGGTTCGCTGACATTGAAAAGAAAGCGTACGACGCGAAGAAAGGTCTGTGGGCGGATCCAGACGCTGAATCCCCTTGGGACTATCGCGACCGCATCTTCAAAGAGAAGCACTCAAAGAAATAGTGTCTGTAAAGATATCATCTCTCCGGGAATAGAAATCCGATGGTTGAAAAGCTCGTCACGATCGCGTCTTACTCTACAGCTCCTGAAGCGGACCTGGCTCGATACGCACTCGAAGCTGAGGGAATCCGTTGTTATTTGGCTGATGTCAACGTCATTCAAATGAATTGGTTTCTGGGAAACGCCCTTGGATTCATCAAGCTGCAAGTATCAAGCAACGACCGCGAATCAGCGATCCAAATACTCGAGTCACTTCCAAACTCATCCGTGCATCGACGGCCGCCCGGAAAGCAGGACTCGAACCAATGCCTTTCATGCGGCGCAGCCATGGGTGAAGATGTTGACACATGTCCCGATTGCGGTTGGTCGTTTCAATCGGATTCCCAGACGGGACTCAATGATTGAGTTTTCCTAGTGAATGGAACAAACCTCAGGAAGAAAACCTCATCCGTTGGACGAGAGATTGATTTGCTACCATGCATTGGCACATACGAGCGAATTATTCAGCAATCTTGTAAAGGTATTCATCCGTTCGAAGATACATCGCGCCGTCGCAGAACGCCGGGGTGGCAAGAGTTCGGCCAGGTACTTCGTTGCGACCGAATATCTTCAACTCTCTTCCAGGTTCGATCCACGTGGCTAAACCATCCTCGTTGAGGAACAGAATCTTGCCGTTCGCAAAAATCGGGGACGCGGAATAGTCACCTCCGAATCGCTCCGTCCAATGATTTTCTCCAGTGTTCACATCCACGCACGAGGCAATTCCTTTGTCGGAAACGAAGTACAGATCGTCTCCCACCAGCACCGGTGAAGGTGTGCTAGGTGCTCCCTTCTTAATTCGCCAGGCCACATGGGAATCGGTGACATCCCCCCTCCCCCCGAGTTTCACGGCAATGAGTTCGGGATGATCGTAGTCATGGTTGTAAATCACTAGTCCATGCGACACGACCGGCTGCGGAACAATGGACCACCCCGGATGTAGGACTCGCCAAATCTCCTCGCCGCTGGATAGATCATAGGCGGCAAAATGATTCGGACCGGGAGCCATCACTTGTGTCTTTCCGTCAACCGTCGCAAATGTTGGCGTTACAAATGAATGGCTGATCTTCGCTTCGATCGATCGTTCCGTTTTCCATGCGATCTTTCCCGTCTCGATATCAACGGCCGCGACAAACGGCTTAGCGCTTCCGTCACAAACGGCGATGAGTTTGCCATCCTGAATGATGGGCGAGCCACCACTGCCGTGAACGGGAGAGTAGATGAGATCCTTGCAAATCCAAACGGTCGATCCATCAGCAACATTCAGTTTTGCCGTACCGACTGTTCCGAAATGAACAAACACGACTCCATTACGAACGATTGGCGTTGGACTAGCGTGACTATTCTTCGCATGAATGCTCGGCGCCTCTGTCACGGGAAGAACTTCGCGTTCCCAAATGACCTTTCCTGTTTTGGCATCGAGCGCCATCGCGCGAAGCGATAGTCCTTTCTCAACGGTGACCGCCGTCGTCAGAAAGATGCGTCCGTCGGAAAGGACCGGCGATGACCAGCCCAATCCGGGGATGGGTACTTTCCAAGCAACATTCTCTGAATCGGACCAAGTGAGAGGTGTTGAAGGCCCTGCGGCGTGCCCATCTGAATTGGGGCCACGGAATTGAGGCCAGTCTCCGGCGATAAGGAAGCAGACGAACAGTGCGGTTTCAATCATCAACTAGGGCCTCATTATCGCGAAGAAGTAGCATCACCGATCGACACAGGTACGATTCATCAGGCACACGAATTTGCGACTCGGCGATAAATGACATCTTAGCAGCGGCTGCGAAGCCTCCGACCGATGCCCAAGATCCCGATCCCCGCCATTCCCACGGCTCCGAGAATCATCGTGCTCGGCTCCGGGACTGAGGTTACCGTAATCGTGGACGGATCGCCGATCAAGAAGAAGTCGCCGGTGATACGAAGCACATCCGGAAAATTCACGGCATTAATGAACGATGAGGCTGAAACGGTTGCCGTGAAAGCGCCAGGAGAATTGTTGAAATAGTTGAACAAGAGGGAAGGCCCGAGAAGAGTATTCGTCGTGCCGTCCCAAAAGTTCATCTCACCACCGAACGCAACAAATCCCGTTGTGCCACCAACGTTGCCGCTCACCGTATACGTTCGAGAGACAAGTCCGGGGAGCGTTCCAGCAGTCCCCGTCGTGTTGACGAGACTAGAAACGTTGAAGTCGACGACATAGTTGAGTTGCTCATAAGCATATCCGCCAAAAGTCTGATTGAGCGTCATGAAAAGACCAATCTGCGCATCGTCCGCAGTCCCGGTGCTCCCCGCGATGAACGCAGAGATCGCGGAGCTGCCCGTATTTCCCATACCATCGTTTAAAAAGGCCGTGGCATTGATCGGAAAGAAGGGAGTGACATTCGATGGGACCA
>JAIEPU010000282.1 GCA_019748235.1 bacterium | reverse complement strand
GGGAACCACATCATGCGATGCAATCTATTTTCACTGGTCGGTCCTCTTTCATTGTTCGTGTTCTCGCTTACCTCCGTCGGTTGCAGCACGATCCATTACCAGATCACGCTGAAACCAGACGGCGATGCGATCGAGAGGACATTGGTGTGCTGGGTGACATCTAAAAGTAAGCCGTTCACGGTTCAGAAATTTCCCGGAGAACGATTGGCGGCGGTGGCTGCGGCCTATCACGTCGAACCGCAAAAGAAGCTTGATCAGAAGCACACGTTTTCGGGTCGATACATCGGAAAGATGCCAAACGACATTGGCAACTCGGGCACGTTCACACGGTGGGTGAGCCCATTCGGAACGGGCTCAATTTATCTCGAACGTCTAGGTGGAAACGATGACATCACTGCACAAATCAAATCATGGGAGGACGCTGCGAACCGAACCATCGACCTCGTCATTGGCTGGCTTGATTCTGAGCTTGGAAGTGATCGAAATTGGAAGGAACTTCGGACAGCCATTGACACGAAGGTCCGTCACGATTTCGTCAATCTCGCGAATATCGTCCTGGTGGCGGGGGGAACTCTCGATCCATTCGATACTCGAAGATTAGATGAGAATTCGCCGGCATATCAACAATGGGTTTCCAATGACCTTGGATCCGTGGCCCTCCGATTGTTTCAATATCTGGTCGAACGGGGATACTTGGATGTTTCGGACATTCCTTCCTTTGCTCGCTACTCATCTGGCAAAGACGATGAGGTTAAAGCCCTTTTCAAAAGGCATGCCGAGCGGCTATTGCGGTGGCTCCTAAAAATGACGGATTCGGAACCTATTCCGTCCTCACTCGCGTTTTTGACGAATTTCGAGTCGATGGGCCCCTCGTTGGAAAGATACCTGCTATCACGGCCTGAGCACGAAGTGCTCGTGGCGAGAAAGAAGAAGGAATCAGAGGAGAATGCCACCGTCAACTCGGATGAAGTGTTTAAGGCGATCGTCATGAATGACGACCAATTGCTCGCCGATATGTTTCAATCGTTCCAGTTGTTTGTGGATGGGCAACGAATCTCGGTAGATCTTTCCTGTCCGGTACGGCCTGTCATGACGAACGGAACGTGGAATGAGCAATCGAAGAGTATTCAGTGGAAAACGGACCAACAAGGCTCATTGGGAATGCCGGCATTAGTGGAAGCGATTTGGGCGGAGCCGAATGCAGAGGAACAGACGAAGAGGTTTGGCAAAGTTATTCTCAGAGATGAAGAACTCGTCGCATACTCGATTTGGTATTCTGGACTAAAACAAAACGAAGCCAAGGAATGGGGTTCTTTTATCAACACATTAGAGCCAGGGTCAGATCTAGCTCGATCAATACAAGCATTTCGATTTTCCACCGATCAACCCGCCAAGATAATCGAGGGGAAGACTGAAATTCCCCCAAGTCTTGCGGATGTTCCTCGCGGCATTCTTGTCGAAGCGTTAAAGAAACAACGAGATGCCGATAAGTGACCGCATCATGGCACTCAGTCAATCGTTAGAAAATGCCTCGCTACATCGATCTTGTTTTCCCTGGGCGATCGGCCTTTCCGATATTTGAGCCTGCGGGAGAGTGTTTAACTTCTCATGGCAGGCAGAGGGCTGCGTGCCCAACGCCGTTCTTGAGGACATGCTCACGCAAGCGTGAGGCATGGCACCCTGCGTTTTCAATCACAATGTCTCGGGGGGCGAGGGCATGCACCCGGCGAGTTCGCGACTTCGCATGTCGCTGCGTGACCTACAGCTTTTTGTGGCATGTCATCTGGGCTTTAGTTCGTAGACGTGGATCAGCGGGAAGACGGGATCCTTGAGAGAGTCCCCGAACTCGGACTTCACCTCGAAATGTTCACGGAGCCAATCATTGATTTCGTCGAGGTGAGGCATCGTCTCGGGAAGAGATAGATAGAGGATGAACCAGAAGCCTTCCTTGTCTCCGTTCATTTGATCTAAAAGACCACTCGTTTGCCAGGGCTCCCCTTTCGGGGCGAAGGGGACGGCCACGGGATCGATGGGACGAACCTTGATATCGGGGGCGTAGTAGTTGAATGACAGCCGGGCGACGTCTTCGTAGCAGTAAACGGGAAGTGATGAATTGGTTCTCTTCACATAACTTGCGATGGGTCGCCAATCTTCCTTATGGGATTGTGCGTAGAGCCGGACCAGCGACGTACCCATCAGACCGAAAAGCACAAGCGATGCGAAGAGTGCACCATTGGGAAAGCGTTTGAATCCCGATACCAATCCCGCCGCGATGATGATCATGAGACAGGGAAAGATCACTGACAAGTAGCGGGATTGAAGCATCGGGCTCTTCGTGACCGAGATCAGAATCGCCACCGCGATGAGCCCCACCGGCAGGAAGACCGGAAGAAGGGGAAGCCTCTCCTCTCGAATCGCCCAATAGATCGAAGGGAGATATACGGCGAGAAGCGCAGCACCGCTTAGCAATGCGACGATCGCCATTCCGTTCTCTTTCCAAACCAGCGTATGTCCGGCCAGGCTGTAGAGGGGAGCGACGGCTAGGTGCATGATCCATGTCGATCCGCCTCGCGTCGTGCCGTAACCGATCTGCGTTCGAAACAATGAAAGCCAGGGGAGAAAAGCCGCCACGATGACGGCGTAAGAAATCATCAGTGTTGCGAGCAGCTTCCAGCCATCGAAGGAAAGCCTGAAGAATAGATAAAGCCCGAAGACGGCGAGAAGAAGAAAACTGTAGTAGTGCAGATAGCTAAACGATGCACCGAGCACGGTGAATGCAATCCATGCGGGGATCGTTTGCCGATCGAGTCTTCCTCCGTTGCGGACGATGACCTCTGCCGCCGCAGCCGCCAACATGACTACCAGAGCGAACAGCGTATAGACCCGTGTTTCGCGTGAAAGATAGATGAGCGATGGAGAGACCGCGACGAGAAACGATGCCAGAAGTCGGACCGAGGGAGCGCATCCGCACGCTTTCGCCAGTAACCATGTGGCGACGATACCGAGCGCTCCGGCTACTCCCGAAAACGCACGAGCTGACTCGATCGTTGGGCCGAAGAAGTCCATCCAGTAGTGGAGCAGGATGTAGTACAGAGGAGGATTCCCAGGATCGAGAACATCCCCTCGCCAGATAGCCGCGACGGAGTTCTTGGCCATGTCGATGCTAAAGGCTTCATCAAGCCAAATGCTTTCGGAGCATAGGCTCACCAGTCGGAGAGTCAGTCCGAGGAGAAATATGACAGAGAGATAGACGAACTCGCGACGATGAGTCATGAACGGTACCTGTGTCGGCAGCTTCTCATTCTCTCAAATCGGATGATCGTCCTGATGTGTTGAAAGTCGCATCGGACGGGTTCGAACGGACATGGTCAAGCCTAGCTCACGACTCTCCGGTACCCGATCACCCCGTTGACCAGGCCGAGGAGAATCACTCTGCAATGGATTCCCGACTTGCCAGCGAGGCGAGAAAACTGATTGGGTCGTGTCGTTCTCTCGCAAATCGACTCATGGCGTCAAAATTCCTCGATACTTCGCAGAGGGAATTGATGGCCGATGTGAGATTTGACGGCAGATCGCTGAGACGTTTCTCGATGTAATCGATGGCATCCTGCCAGCGGCCCGTTTCTCTCAAGAGGTGGAGATAAACCTCGCTCGGATACGTGCCGACCTCGCTCGGATCGAGACGCTCTGCTTGCTCCTTGAAGAAGCGAAGCCCATCCTCCGCATCCTCTCCCGAGAGAATGAGAAAGAACCGCCGACTGTCCGAATAGACATCTTCAAACGGGGCGGGATCAGGGTAGCGGTACTTGCTCGATAACTGGTTGCCATACGTGCAAAGCGCGACGGCGTGTTCAATCTCCGGACCAGGGCCGAGAAGTCTTGCCATTCGGACGATCGCATTGAGATGCGACGTGTCGATGTGATAATTGTCTTCTTCGAACAGCCAGTCACGACCTTTCAAGAGTGATTCCACGTCTGAGCTCGTCGGTGCTGAACCCTCTCGTTGTTCGATCTCGCTCTGCAGTCGATGGACGAGTTCTTCGTGAACCGCTCTGACGAGACGCCGAATCGCTTGATCACGAGTCGTAATAGGTGTTCCTTGAGCCAGCAATGACTCGCATGCGCTGATGGCTTGGCACAGGCCATAATGCTTCAGAATGAGGTCGATTCCTCGGACTGGATGAACGCCGCGCGACAGAGCGATCTCGACGAACGAAGGTACATCCTGCTCTTCGGGCGATGTTGTTTCGAGAGCGGTTCGAACGAGATCGAGTTCTCCGATCATTTGCAGGTATTGATACCCCGCGGCAATATCTCCTGATTCAAGAAGCGCTTCTCCGACTTCTCGGCAGGCGGCGATCATCTGGTCCTCGAGTTGTGTTCGGACGTGGGTGGGAAGATCGCTGGAAGAGGCGTGGCTAAGGAGAGGCAAGCCGAGCGCATGACGCGCTTGCATGGTACGAGCTTCGAAGAGCCGATGAAAATCACCCGATTGTTTCAGGATGTTAATGAGCGACTGGATTGCCTGTGCCGTTCCTCCGCGCTCGAAGGCATTTGAAATCTCGTCGAAGATGTCCTGTGGCATGAGATCTCATCCTGTTCTTTGACGGCGATGCGACTAGCTCTAGTTTAGTCGATTAAGCCTGTTTCCCCAATCACGTCACCTCTTCTCCGTTGATCGCGTGAGCATCATGCTGATCGAACAAATGCCATCACTGTTGGTCATCAATTCAGTGAATGCGTTCTACATGCCCGAAACTAACGGCGAAACAGCGGCTCTACGCCGTGAGGCATGTCATTTGCCGCTGATATCGAATCATTCCATCAGCAAGGTGGGAGGAACAACGATGATTCGCAAGCTGAAGTCGGGAGAGTATCGCCTCTACTCACGAAAGGCCGACCCGAAAACTGGGAAACGCCGAAATCTTGGCACGTTTCCGACCCGTGAGAAAGCCGAGAAGCACGAACGGGCGGTGCAGTACTTCAAACATCATTAATCAAGCCGACGAAGGGGAGAAACCATGCCACGTGGCGACAAGTCGAAGTACACGGATAAGCAGAAGCGACAGGCGGAGCATATTGAGGAGGGTTATGAAGATCGCGGCACGCCCAAGACCGAAGCGAAACGCCGCGCTTGGGCGACCGTGAATAAATCATCGGGAGGTGGAAAGAAGAGCGGATCAGGCGTCGGAAAAAAGACGAACAATGCCCCCGCCAAAAAGGGAGGCAAGCTTGGGGGTAAGGCCGCGGCCGCCCGACCGGCCTCCGCACGATCCGCCTCCGCGAAAAAAGCGGCTCGCACCCGAGCCCGCAAGGCGTCTAAGTGAGGTCGCCTATTCGTTTATGCGAAGCGAGTCATTCGATGGGCTCGCTTCTTTCCTTTATCGCAGCGTGACCAGCGGGACCGAGATCGCGTCCATCAGATCAGACGGATAGCTGCGCGGAGTCTGTAACTGAAGATCACGTGTTCGGCGCGGCACTTCCGCCTCGACGAAGTTCGCCAGTTCCTGAAGGTAGATCTCCTGATCCTTTCGCTGATCGGCCGCCCCCTGGAACCCATCCAGCACCGCTTGGGTAAAGACGCCGTGCCCTAGGGAGGCAATTTCCAGCGCCTCTTGACCCGCATCGGTCGCGGAGATCACCATGATTTCGTCCTGTTTGAGTGGGCGAATAGCGCTCTTCAAATTCTCCGCTAATGCCTCCTTCACCGGCAGCACGTTTCCGGAATGACACGTGTCAAGCAGGAAGATCTTCTTGCAGGGAACGGTTGAAAGCTCACGCATCTTGTTCCAGCTAATCCCGTCGGAAGCGAGCATGGTTGGGTTTTCGATCTTGCTGGGGACGAAGTAATAGAGGTTATCCACCGCAATACCGTGGCCAGCGAGAAACACGACCAGCACATCGTCGGGACGGGCATCGGTCAGCGTCTTCTTCCAGTCTTCAATCGCATGGTCGACCTCGTCACGGCTTGCCTTCTCATCATAAAGCGTCGTGACTTTCCCCAGGTCGTACAGTTCCCCCGACTTCTTGCGAAGTACTTCGACGATTGCTTCCGCGTCCTTCACGGGGAATTCCAGCTTGTCGACGTGCTCGTATTTCGAGACCGCCAGCATGAAAAGATGCATGCGCGGGCGGCGCTCGCTTGCCGGTCCACGAAGCCGGAAATGAACGTCTGCGAAGGCGAGTGAATCCTTTTGTTGGTCCTCCGCGACGACTCTGAGCCGATTGTAAGTGTCATAAACGCTGGCCGACCATTCGAAGGTTCGATCGGTTCCGTTTCGCTTGTCGGAGACCTCTTTCCCTGGCACTCCATTGACGTACGCGATCGACGCTGCTTTGTCGGCCGATGATTCATCGGGGTATTCGATCCGTGCGACGAGCGGAACGGTGCTCTCTTTCAATTCCGCTGCATCCGTTGGCGAGACAATGGTGATTCTCGGTGTCTTCTTCGCCGCCTTCACGACGGCGTCATCCTCGTCGGGCGCTTCATCGGTCTTGCGCAGAGCTTCCTGGATCGAGCCGACAGAAAAGAGCTGCCGCATTGCCTTGGGGCGTTCGAGCTGGCGGCGAAATTGATCAGCGCGAAAGAAGTCGGGCTTGCGGGCCTGTCCACGATTCAGTTGCCAACCGAACAGTTCCTCGCCGGCGATCGAGGCGTCGAAATAACCTTGAGGCGTGAAGGCCGCCCATTCCCCTCGATCGTCAACGAATAGCGTCACGACCGGAGACCATGCCGGGATCATCAATATTTGGCGATTCAGACGCGATCCATGTCGTTCGACCGTCAGAAGCAGCAATTCCGTCAGTGGAGATTCTTCGAGACCTCGAAGGATGCTTCGCGCCTCGGTGACCGGTTTATCAGCCGGAATGCCGAGCGTGTTCATGATCTGCGGGACAAAGCGAGCCTCCAGGACGATATCGTTTTCACGAAGTCCCTTGCGGAAAGCTGTTCCCGATTCGATGACGTTCTTCACGACGATCTTTCCATCATCGAAGACGAAACTCGCTCCCCATGCGGGGGCGGGACCAAAGCGTTCTTCCGGCTTCTGAAGACCTTCCAGACTCCATACCTTGATCGTTTGATCGAGTGAGCCGGAAGCGAGGTATTTGCCGTCGGACGAAACAGAGAGAGAGGTGATTCCACCTGCGTGGTCGCGAAACGTCCGAACCAGTTTGCAGGGAGTATCCGTCGCCTTGATCTCGTATACCAGGACCCAGTCTTGCACGACCGTACCGATGGCGATGCCGAAGGGTCTCCCTCCCGCCTTGGCCGGAATAAAGGTATAACTTCTGGCAAGTCCCTCGATGTTCGCCTTGAGGTGGATCTCAGTCCATTCGTCCATGCCGTTCTTAATGACGACGCGTGATCCACGATCCTCGATCGACGCGGTCCAGCCGGGAAACTGCTCGGACTGATTGATCCAAGGAGTTCCCTTCACCGTTTCCGGCTCGATCGTTTTCATCTCGCCCAGGTCGAAACCCTCGGTGATCGGTATCTCCTTCTTGCCGTCGAATTTGGACGCATTGAAGCCCAATCGGTAGCTTCCGTTATTCGCAAAGGCGACCTTCTGAACCACACGACCGTGACCCCGAAGCCTGAGCGGGGAACCTTCGAGCGGCTTTTCAATCATGCTGCCGTCACGCTCGCGAAGGAGATAGACCCGAATCTCCGCGTTGTCACCCGCGAACAACGCAACTCGGCTACCGTCCGGACTGACTTTGCAGACGTAGGCATTCTCAAGATTCGAGACTTCCACTTGCCCCGTCATCTTCCCGTTGACGACGTCCCACATTTCCAGAGCCGACTGTCGTGATCCGTCGCGATAATTAAAGAGGGCCGTCGAAACGAAGAGTCGTCCGGTCGGATCGAAATCCATCGAGAGAGCAAGGCGAAGATCCCGCAGCTTCTTCGCCTCCGGCTTACTGAATCCGGACCAAACATAGACCGTTCCTTTGCCGTCACCGGTCAGATCGCTGGTTGCGAATCTCTTGTTCACTTGATCGACCGCGATGGAAGTCACTGCGTTGGAGTGAATTTGATCGAGGATCGTGGGAGGGTTGTTTGGTTGAAGCACATCGCCGAGGGCGATTTTCCATTCACCCTTTTTCTCACCTTTGACGGGAAAGATGACGTGATCGTCGTCGAGAAAGGCGACCGGTACGAAGACGCCGATATCCTCCCCCGCCTTATTGATGATCTCTGGCTTCCAGCCATTTTCGCCGCGCCAGACGATCACTTCGCCATTGCGGGCCGAGGAGACGATGCGCTCTCCCGAACTCGCATAGTTCACGCTCACGACGGGATTGGAGTGTTCATGAAGAACACGGCTCACTTCACCTCGCTCGGTGTCATAGATGACGATATCGCCGCCAACGCTTTTGTCGGTAACGCGGGTATTGAAGCCGGCCAGGGCGAGATCGCGTCCGGTTGGTGAGGCGGCCAAGCCGTAGAGTTGACCGTTGGGTCCTCGTTCGATTTCCCAGCGAAGGTTCTGAACCATGATGGCCCGATTTCGAGCCGTGCGTCGGATACCGCGCTCCTCGATTTGAAAGCCCCAGACTTGAACGACCTTGTCGAGGCCTCCGGTATACATTCGGCTTGAATCGGGCGAGAAAGTGATCGCTCGGAGGGTGCTCTGCGGCCCGCCGGTGTTCAGAACGAGAAGGGGGCGATTGTCGCGAGCCGCGACGACGATGTTGCAGTCTTCGTCATCGGCCTCGTTTCCCTTGGCCATCACCGGAGCCTCGAGCGAGGGCATCGGCGCCATCTGGTATTCGAGAGCTTGTCGAATGGCAGTCGACGATGGTTCGTTCGGCTCCGCACCCCGCAATTGCTCGGAAGCAAATCCGAGGAGCATCCATCCCGAAAACATCGTCAGCAGTGTCGCACGCATGGCGAGAATAACCTTTCTGGGCGGGGTCGAGGCGAATGGATCGCTTGTCCCTTGAGTCTGTCTACTAACGAAAATCTCCCCCAAAGGTGGGGGAGATCTTGCGAGCCGGTTGTTTGATTATCGAGTCTGCAGCGAGATCTCGACGAACAGGTCGGGGCGAACTTTAGGATCGTAGCTGCCGACCATGACCGTTTGTCCCTCAGCGGCATTCGTCTCGGCGGCTTCCGGCTGCCATCGCATGCCACGAAGGCGGAACTCAGGAAGAGCTTCGTTGCTCTGAACCACCTTTTGAATGTCGGGCGAGGTCGCGACTTCCTTCGGTTGGTTCTTCGTCGCTTCGCTGATGACCTTGTCCTGTTGGTTCTTCAGCTCGATCATCTTCTTCTTGTCCATCTCCTCGACGTTTTCGAACGCGTCTTTCGGAGTGAGCTGATCGCGACGCTCGGGGGAGGCATAGACGAGGAGCTTCTCGACGCCGGCCGGCGGAACGAATTCGAAGTAGGTGCCGTCATCGGGAAGAACCTTCTTCTGGCCCCGGCGGACCATCGGGATGCGGTTGTTATCGACCACGTCCGGCATCAGGATGGTGCGGGTTCCATTGGGCCCCTCGTGGAAGACATAGACATAAAGGTCGCTATCTGCCTCGATCTCGATTCGGAACTGCTGGCCGAACTTGAAGGTGGGGTCGGCCGCATCGACGGTCGCCTCCGTGCCGTCTTCCTTCACCAGGAGGACCTTGTAAGCGAGTGAGGTCGCATTCGCGAGGCCGGTGACCTTGGCTAGATCGCCGTGGACCCGGCCTTGATCGTCGATTCCCTTGCGGATGATGCTTCGGACGGAATACTCACCCTTTTTCGCCGGTTCATCGGCGTAGGCAACGAACGGTACCGTCAGCACCAGAGCGGCCGCCCATTTTTTCGTGTTCTCGAACATCTCAATTCCCCTGTGTCAGCGTGATTTTCAATTCGTTTCGAATGTCTTTCCAAAGGGGGATGGGAAATGGAATTCGGTACCGGACAACGTTTTCCACAATTCTTGCCTTCTTAAAATGACAGACGTTTCCAATAAGACCCTATTCCCCCCAGTGAACCGTTTTCTCCACCATTCCCCACGACTTAATCTCCTTCGTGGCTGGGAGATAGTCCGGAGTCTTTCCATTTTCGAGCTGTTTGCAAAGCTCGTCAAACAATCCTCGCGTTGGAAGAGCGGAGCGGATTGCCTCCACCTGAGCAACTTCGAGGCTCACCATCGGTTGAACTCTATTCTCTACGACCGGTCCGATGAATCCTTCAAGTTGTTCCGCTTTGGAATCCTTCTCTCCCGGATTGGAAATAGATACTTCCTTCGGGGGTTTGACAAGCAGTGGGCGCAAGCTGACGTCGGTGACAAATATCAACATCCGATCAGTCCCCTTTTCCCCCGCGTCGAGCTTCAGAAGACTGACCTTTTCGCCTGCCTTGACCTGTTCCTGCCACTGAAAGACGAAAATCTTTCCGGATGATTCGAAAGTGATGAAAGTGACATACCCTGGGATGCTTGAGGTGATCTGGAAATTCGCCATCGTTTCCAGCGGGATTGAATCAACTGCCTGACCGTCGACGTCGATGGTCAGGGTCACTTCCCCCGTCGGTTTCCCAGCGGCGGGAAGCGACAGAAGGACTCGCAAGAGATCCATCAAATAGGTCTTTCGGAAGAGAAGAAGCTTGCCCGCGTCGTCGGTGGGTGCCTCTCCCCTGGAAAGATCCGCTTTGAAGACACGGTCGAACGTCAGTGCGGTCGCGGCTTTGTCGAACGCCTCTTTGGTCGGCGTACCAGCGGATTGAAACGCTGGATCTTTCGGGACTGCGTTCGTCAACTCCTCAACACTGGGCCAAACGGTGGCGTGACTGGACTGGTATTCTTTCGCCCACGCAGGAATCGACCGCTTCGAGGTTTCCTGATTGACGGCATCCACCATCTGCTTGAACGTCGCTTCATCCAAGATGTCGTCCGGGAACTTTTCTTCGACGAACGTGACGAGTTTGTCGGTGTTCGGTCCCCAAACATCTTTGTGCGTCTCTGGATATTTCAGAACCCAGTCGAGCGCCTTCTTTCGCCAAGTCTCTTGAGCAATCGATTGCCGAAGCTCATCAATGGCGGCGAGTGAAGCGATCGAGTTCAATCGCTTTTCGCCGGCGAATGTCCGGACGGCCTGGACGTTGCTCCAAACATCTGGTGCCTTCGTTTGCTCCGCAGTGAGGGCGTCATCAATCTTCGCATCCCAGCGAGCGCGAACGTATTCGTTGATCGCCTTCCGGCGGGTGTTGAGATCGACCTGCTCCTTGATCGAGTAAAAAGGGACCGCACGGTTCGCTTGCGATTGCAATTCCTCGAGGTCACTCACAACGTCCTTATTCGCTTCGAAAAGGCGCTGGACCTCGCCGACCGCTTCATTGTGCAATTTGATGAGACGTCCGGTCTCTTCGGTCAGCTTGGCGGAGATGGCGTTCCGCTCGTCCGTCGACAATGAGTCGTGCGGCATGTCCTTGATGATGTCGAGCACCTCATCAGGAGATCGCCAGATATGCGGGTGCTTCGTTTGGATCGAAGAAGCTTCGGCAGCGAGATCGAGTCGCCATTTCTCTTCGGCTTTCGTTTGTTCATCGAGCCAGGCTTTGAACTCGTCGAATTCCTTTCGACTCGAAATGGTGGAGTAACCTGCTTTGTCGGCGGCCTTTTCCAGGGTGGATTCCTGCGGCCATGCGTTCGGGTGTGCCTTCAATATGTCGGCAACATAGGTCGCGCGAAGCTGATTGAAATCGGGCTGATTGTACTTCGAGTAGCCGATGATCCCCGCCAGTACCGCCAAGATGATGACGATCGCCGAGGCAATCGGGACGATCGGCAAACCTTTTCGATCGCCACCGTTATCAACGGTTGGTCTTCGGCGACGCCCGGTGACCGGACCGCCTCCGACTTGATTGAGATCGGTGAGCAGCTCGGAGCAAGATTGGTAGCGATCCTTCGGTTCCTTGGCGAGCATCTTTCGAATGACTTGGTCGACTTCCGGAGAGACGTCTTTTCGAAGTTGGTGCACGGCGGGGGGCGCTTCGGTGAGATGAGCCGACATGAGCGAGTGCATGCTTTCGCCCGTGAAGGGCATCTTGCCGATCAACAGAAAGAAGAACGTGCATCCCAGGCTGTAAATATCGGACGCGGGACTGACGCTGGAGGCATCGGCCCATTGTTCGGGGGGCATGACTTCCGGCGTGCCAAGCCCGGCAACATGCCGCGTCAGATTCGAATTGCTGGCCTTGCTGTCTGGATCGAGCAGACGGGCGATCCCCATGTCAAGGACACGGACCTCGCCGTCATCAGTGATCATGATGTTGTTCGGCTTGATGTCTCGATGGATGACGCCGGCGGAGTGGGCATGCTCAAGCGCCGACGCGACTTCGCGCATCACTTCCACGGCCCAGTCGGCAGGGACCTTCTCGTTTTTCGCTTGCGCATCCTTCACGACTTGAAGGAGCGTCTTGCCGCGCACATACTCCATCGCGATGAATGCGATTCCGCGCTCGCGACCGGTGTTGTAAATCGTCGTGATGCAAGGGTGATCGAGCTGCGCGAGAACGCGGGCTTCCCGTTCGAACCGCGCGAGGCCGATCGTTGAACCGGTGACTTCATTACTGGTGACGACCTTAATCGCTTCGATTCGATCGAGGTTCAGGTTCCACGCCTTGAAGACTTCACCCATTCCCCCCGCCCCCAGGCGAGACATGAAGAGGTAGGAGCCGAGACGAAGCTTTTGTGCCCGCCCTTCAAAAATCTCCTCCGCCTGATAAGCAGTGATGACGCGCGGGTGAGCTTCTGATCGCGATCGACGATGAGAGGGGAGGGTCCGCAGCTGATCCAGAATGGAAAGAAGGTCATTCGAACTGCCGGCCAAGCCGCGCGCCTGCTCCCATTGTTCGTCGGTGACGATTTCCAGGTTAATGAGCTCTGTCCGCATCAGCTCGAGTTCGGGGGAGGGAGCGGAAGCAGAAATGTTGACTGCTTGAGTGACTCCAAACTCTTGATCAGCGTCCCCTGGCGCGCCTAAGGGCTGAGTGGCATCAGAGTGAGTATCGCCGGCAACGTCGGCCGTTCGCATTTCGGCTGCTTCACTCTCCTTTTTCTCGGTCGTCGCTTTGGGCTTTTCCGGTGCTGGAGGGGGAGTGCCGGGCTGGGAGGGGTCATCTCCCCCAGGTGAGAAGAAAGTTTCGAAGTTATCGCGTGGTGATCCCATGAGGGTCGATCGCCTATTCCGAGCCAAATGAATGGAGAATCTCGTCAAACTCGTCTGACATCACCATTATCAAACCTCAGACGTTTCCACGCAACCTTTTGATGGATCGACTTTTGCGGACAAGTGAATCGAAATTACCGAGAGAGGAAGATCGATGGTCTCGTACGGAATGGGGGAGCGGTTAGAATAAGGCTTAGGGGGAGGGTACTTTGCGAGAATACAACGGTATCGACACGACGATCTATTGTTCTCATCCGAAATTCGCTTCGGAGCCGGCGACTTACAAGATTGCCGCGGAGTGGACGGGAGGGGATCATTCCGAGCTGAAGACGTATGGCTTCGCCAACGATGCCTGTGTCGTCGAGGTTTACCGCTCCGCCCAAGTTCGCGCCGGACGTTTTCGACCCTGCGAGGGAGAAACGCTCGGCGAGCTCCGAATCTTTCGGCTCAATCCGATTCAGCATGATTACGAGTTGAAGAGGGTGGCCGATGTCGAGGAACGAGTCAAAGCGGCCATTGCCGGGACCACTAAGTCGAAATCCTGACACCATCTGATCGAAGACCTACAGCCCTTTAATCTCGGCTGCCCGTTTTTCGAACTCTTCTTTCAGCCGTTTGACGACCTCTGGATGCTTGGCGGCGACATCATGTCGCTCCGAGGGATCCTCTTTCAAGTCGAAAAGTGATCCTTCGAGGGTCTGATCACCTCCCAAGATCCCTGGATAGTCAGCCGGGGTGTATTGCTCCTTTGGTGCGAGAATGGTTGTGTCGTCAGGGGCCCGTTTATCGATGTACTTGTCGCCCCGATGGAACGGTCCCTTTTCCTTTTGAGGAAATAGATGCAGCTTCCATTGATCATCCCGAATGGTGGCGAGCTGCTGGCCATTCTGACAAAGAATGAAATCATGAATCGACTTCGACTCATTGAGAAGTGGTGACAGATCCTTGCCGTCAATCGTTCGGTCACTTGGGGACTTAACACCGGTGGTGGCAAGAATCGTCGAATAAAGATCCGGCGTCATCGCGATCCCTTCGCGCACTTGACCCGCTGGAATGTGGCCGGGCCATTTCATCAAGCATGGAACGCGGTATCCTCCTTCCCAACTCGTCCCTTTCATTCCTCTCAATCCGCCTGAGCTTCCACCATACCAGGGGCCGTTGTCACTGGTGAAGATGACGAGTGTATTCTGTTCGAGTCCAAGCGACTTCAGCTTGTCGAGGATTTGTCCCGTGCTCCAATCGAGTTCCGCCAGGGCATCGCCATAAAGTCCAGCGCCGCTCTTCTGGTAGAAGTCTTCTGATGCCGCGAGCGGCTTGTGCGGCATCGCGTGAGCCAGGTATAGGAAGAATGGCTTCTCTTTATTCCGTTCGATGAAGCGGAGTGCTCGCTCGGTGTAACGACGGGTGAGCGTGTTCTGCACGACGGGATACTCGACGACTTTCTCACCATCGATCAATTGAACCGGCCGCATGTCGTTGCTGTAAAGGATGCCGAGATACTCGTCGAAGCCTCGCCGGGTGGGCCACCATTCCACCTTTGCATGTCCTAGATGCCATTTCCCGATCATTCCCGTGGCATAGCCTGCCTCCTTGAGAGTCTGCGGCAGCAGGATTTCCTTTTCGGGGAGATGGAGCGGATTGATGATCGGCGCACCGTCAGGGGCCGGATTCGAAGTAAATCGGCAGCGGGTCGGATAACGGCCCGTCAGAAGCGAGGCGCGGGTGGGGGCACAGAATGGGGCAGGGGTGTTGAACTCGGTGAGCCGCGTTCCCTCCTTGGCCAACCGATCGATTCGGGGTGTTTTGAACCGGGGATGGCCATAACAAGACAGATCGCCGTATCCCATGTCGTCCGCGAGGATGAGAACGACGTTCGGAGCGGCAAAAGCCATTGCCGGTGAACTGAACCATATCATTCCGAGCGCGACGATACTCCACATCCGATTCATGCCAGTCATCTCTTTTCCAACAGCAGAGCGAGTGAACAAAAGCAGGGTGGGCGAGACTTGAAGGTAACGCTTCAGAAGACGCCATCAAGGAAGATTTGAGATTTGTGGAGTGGAGCGACCATTCGCTACTGCCGAGCGATCAGCGATGAGAGGCGGTCGGTCGGGCCTACCATTTTCGGGGTCGAGCCAGTGACACCCCTTTCGAGGCATCCAGGCTTTTGCCGACCAATCATTGCAGACGGTTCGACGACAACGCGCCGACCGATCGATTACATTTCGCTACTCATGGCGTGGGGCCTGGGCTTTGAAAGACGACGTTCGTCTCGCGGTCGAGGACTTCCATCTTCGCATCTGACTCGGAGGCAATGAGGAGGATACGTTGCCGACCCGCGGTATCGTGCAGATTGAGGATGGATTCATCCTTCACGGTCATACCAAGCGTCGTTCGCTGAATTTCATCCTTGCCGAGAAATGCCAGTGCCGAACTCGATGCATTCGAGCTTAACACGACGCGTCGCTGTTCTTTCGAATCGAACAGATTGACAGCCGCTCCATCGGCGCTCATCCCCGCACCGACACGAAGACGACCGACATCGTCGTAGACGCGAAGTCCGTTATCCGCTCGACCGGTGATGAGCTTCACGGAAGGACGTTGCCCCTTTTCGAGAAGCGCGATGCTTGGGCCATTCGCTTCGACCGTGATCGTGCCGCGCTTCTCCCCTTCCGCATCGTACATGCTCAGCATTGGGTTTCCTTCGACACCGCACCAAAGCCTAGGCTGGCCCGTGGCATCGGTGAGTGACAGCCCTGCCCCGGCTCCCGGCTCGGAGACAAGTTTCGTCCGCTCGGTGCCGTGCTGATCGGCGAGGGTGAGCTGCGATCCCGTTTCGGTCGCCGTCAAGTAAAGGCGACGATGGCTCTCTTGATCTTTGAGTTCGAAGTAGGCCCCGACATCTCGGCTGGTCCACTCGCCGAGTTGATGCTTGTTGCGGTCGACGAGTACGAAACGCTGCGCGGTAAGCGTCGTGATCGGCCACAGGTAAAGCACGATCGCGACGATGCCGGCCACGAGGGCGAGTCCACCCAGCGAACGTGCGAATTGATCGAACCGCATTCCCATCGGTCGATCGCGAAGCCATGCGACTTCCTTGCGAGTCTCCTGCGAATCCCGCTCGATGAGATCGAGCCGCGACGCTAATCCCGTCACGCGCTGGGTGCCGTCCTGTGTCGAAATCTTGTCTTCGATCTGACGAACGCGCGTAGGGAGAGTCTCTCGCTCGATATTCATGAGCCTCGTTTCAGTGTCACGCGCGTTCTTGTCGATCTTTCCGCCGAGTTCCTCCGCCTTTCGTTTGCTGTCTTGAGCAAGTGAGTCGAATTTCCCCGGCAGTGATCGGAGCGGTTCGGTCGCGGATTCGACGCCGTTGACTCGTCCCCGAAGTCCCTCGATCATCTCATCGAGCGAATCGATCCGCGAGCGCCCCTTGGCGGCGCTGCGCTCCATCTCATCGAGCCGGTCCTGCAGTTCCTTTCGAAGGCCGCGCAGACTGTTCAAGTCTTGCCAGCTCCCTTCCATCTGCTTCAGCCGATTCTCGAGGGGGCTAGTATCGACCTTTCCATCACGCGAGTCCAACTCAGCAATCTGCTCGAACATGTCCTCGAGCTGTTTCGAAAGGGAGGTCAGCTTTCGATCAAACGAATCGCACCGCTGCTTAAAATCGTCGTCGGCCGATAGCAGGTCGTGGCAGGTTGTCTCGCACTGGTCAACGCGCTCATCGAGGTTCGAATTACCGCTCGGCGCGGTTTGCATTTCGTCGAGGCGATTTTCAATCGTGTGTGTTCTTTTCGCGAGGCGGTTTCCCTTATCCTCGAGTTCCGCCACACGCTCGCGAATTTCATTGTCCGAACGACTCCCCTGCTCCAAGGAGTTGATGCGGTCCTCGATCGTGCGGATTCGGTCTTCCAGATACATCGCCACCTCCAACGGTGCGTCTCGTGAGCGATTTCACGGATGCCGTCATGCTGTCACTCGCGAGGCCAAGTTTGGTCGGCGAGTTCCAGCGCTGATTCAAAAGCGGGACGGTCCTCGTGGCGAAAGTTCGACAGGAAAACGGCCCCGTGCGCAAGCGTGACCCGCGCAAGATGGCCGAGCCTGCCACGGTTTTTAAATCGTGACAAGAGCAGGGGATGAGAAGCGTGGTTTCGACATCGGATGCGGACGGTCGTCAGGCCGAAGTGAGTTCGAGTTGTGTCGCATTCCGCGATGAAAATCAGTGAATCGACTATTCTTCCCGTCGCGATCCGGTCTCACACCTGGTCCGCTTGCCAGTGGGGATCGAAGATCTCTTGCTTGTTGCGGGCGTGGCGCATGCCGGCGAAAAGGGTGGAAAGAGCACGGCAATATTCGAGAAATGCACCCGGAAGATTGTTCTCGGTCATGCTTTTCTCGGCTGCTTCTCGATGTTTGGCGAGATCCTCCCAACTCACTTTCCATTCATGTTCGTGCGCCGTTTCGCGTAGGAAGGCCTCATTCTTGGCAAGCTTCTCAACCAAGTTCGCTTGAAGGGTGCAATGCATGGAACGGAACACGGGGGGGGGAGCAGGGGGAGGGGGCGTGCCGACTTTCTTTCGGCGATACGAGATGTAGGCGAACCAGCCGAGTCCCGCCAGCACCATCGCAACCCCAGGGGCCGCCACGAAAAGTGCCCCTGGCACGACGGAATACTTCATGGCGGATGCAAGCCCGCAGAGAAGGCTTCCGATGAAAAGTAGCCAATAACGAAGCGGAAGCAGATCATACGTCTTCTTCGCGTACCTCTGCGCCGCGCGCGCGAACGAAAATCGCCGCTGCATCGGCTTGGAAGGGTCCCCTACCTGCACCAAGATCAATGAGACGTTGTCGATCCCCCCACGGAAATTGGCGAGGTCGATAAGGAATTCGCATGCTTCCTCGGGAGGGAGATAAGAAACGATCGACCAGATCTCGCGATCGGTCACTTGCCCGCTCAGTCCGTCGGTGCAGAGTAGAAATCGGTCGCCGTCCTGGACCTTGTAAGGACCATTGACGTCCACGTTGACTTGTGCTTCGGGACCCAGAGACCGGATGATGATGTTTTTAGGGACGGACTTCACGTCCTCGGGCTGAACATTCTGCCGGCGGGCGACTTCCCAGACGAGGCTGTGGTCGTAGGAAATCTGCTCGATGAATTCGCCCCGTATGCGATAGCAACGGCTGTCGCCGACATGGCCGACGATAGCGCCCTCGGGCCCAAGGATGAGGGCGGTCGCGGTCGTTCCCATCCCTTCGAATTCGCGGTTTTGCTGACCCCGTTCGTGAATGGTGGCGTTCGCCTCAACAATGGCACGTTTGAGGGCGTCTTCTGACGTTATGCCGCGTGCCTTGGTGTAACTGAGACGGATCGTGTCGACGGCGAGTTTGCTGGCAAGTTCGCCGACGGCATGCGCGCCCATGCCATCGGCGACGACATAGAGGTCGCCTCGGGTACGCCAGGCATCTTTATTAGGGGCCCTACCCACCACGAGCGCATCCTGATTGTGGCTGCGCTTCACACCCACATCAGTGCGTGTGTGGTGAGAGACGGGCATGTCCTCTCGCACGATCAAGCACCCATATTCACAGGACAACTCCGTTTCCCATTATTCTAAACCGAGGGAAAGGAGCGGTTCACCTCTGCCTTATCGTATCCTATGCCGGAATCGGAACGAAAGGGGCTGGCGACCGATGCCAGGCGAAAAACTTCGAACTTACCCCTAGACCAAGGGTAGTCGAAGTAGTGGTCTCGATGATCAGCGATTCGACGTAAAAAAATCAAAACAGTAGCGTCTTCGGCGAAAGAAGTCTGCTTTTCTCACTTCGGCGTCAATCAAATCGGGATTGGTACATGCTGAATGTGAAGGACATGTACCCGTTGAACTAGCGACCAGACCCTTCGTCATCGATGACTGTTTCCACCGGAATCAACGGAACGGTTGCGTCCGACGGCGTGACGGGGGGGAGAACCGGGGTTGCCGTTCGATTCGTAATGGGTTTTGCTTCATCCTGGGTCAACTGCGTGGGGGCA
>JAIEPU010000001.1 GCA_019748235.1 bacterium | reverse complement strand
AACTCAACGGCCTGTCGAAGTATAGCCGAAGTATGCGATCTGCTAGAAGCAGGTGCCGGTGCGATCGTATTACCCGAGGAAGCGGTCATGAATGGCCGCGGACAACAGCTGACACGTGTATTGAATAACCAGCCCCCCTGGTCGAATCTACCTGTCATCGTGTTGACTGCCGCGGGTCCTGACTCGGCGGTCAAGGTGCGAACCATTCTCGAACTTGGTGATGTCACTCTACTAAAGCGACCTCTCGAAACTGAGACATTCTTGAATGCGCTGCGGGGGGCACTCCGCGATCGGGAACGGCAGTACCAAGTGCGTGATCACTTAGCGGAACGTCAGACGACCGCAGAGCAGTTGCAAGCGAAAGATGAAAGGCTCAGATTTGTCCTCGCTGCGGGCCGGCTCGGTTCTTGGGAATGGGATATGACCACGGGGGCGATGGAGTGCTCCGTCATCTGCAAGGCGAATTACGGGCGATCACCGGACAACCTCTTCAACTACGAGGATCTTCAGAACGCGATACATCCCGACGAGCGTGCAAGGGTGCTCGAAGCCTTTGATCGAACGTTATCTGGCAATGACGAATTGAACATCGAGTACCGCGTCGTCTGGCCCGATGCGAGCATTCATTGGATACTCGTCCGAGGACGACTTACCAGCCCCGATCGGATGAGCGGCATTTCGCTCGACGTTACTGAGCGTAAAAAGGCAGAGGAGGAGCTGCGCGAGCGGGAAGAGCGATTCCGCGCACTGGTGACGGCCACCTCCGAAGCCGTCTACCGCATGAATCCCGATTGGACGGAGATGCGGGAGCTTATCGGGCGCGAGTTCATCGCCGACACCCACGAGGTGAACAGGTTTTGGATGGACAAATATATTCCCCCGGAGGATCAACCCCAAGTTTCGACGGCTGTTGCCGAAGCGATCCGCTCTCGGTCCAAATTTGAATTGGAGCACCGGATCATTCGCATCGACGGAACATATGGCTGGACGTTTTCGCGGGCAATTCCCCTGTTTGACACGCGGGGTAACGTCACTGAGTGGTTTGGTGCGGCGAACGACATCACCGCTCGAAAACAACTCGAGCAGGAACTCCGCGATGCCGATCGGAAGAAGGATGACTTCATCGCACTATTGGCTCACGAACTCCGCAATCCCTTGGCGCCGATTCGTAACGGTCTTGAAGTCATGCGTCTGGCGGGCGGCGATGTCAATGCCGTCGCGACCGCGCGAGCCATGATGGATCGTCAACTCTCTCACATGGTCCGATTAGTGGATGATCTACTCGATGTTTCGCGGATCAGTCGCAACAAAATGGAACTTCGCACAGAGCGTGTCTTACTCGCTGATGCAGTGAATGCCGCCGTGGAGACTGCCCGTCCGGCCATTGAAGCGGGAAGGCACAACCTGCAAGTCTCGCTCCCTTCTGGACCTGTATTTCTAAGGGCTGATCTCACCCGATTATCGCAAGTGTTCAGCAACTTACTCACCAACAGCGCTAAATACACGAAGGCAGGTGGACGAATCAGCTTAGTCGCAGAGCGCGATTCGGATGAGGTCGTCGTGGCGGTGAGAGACAATGGTATAGGGATCCCTGCTGAATCGCTTGGGAGTGTTTTCGAAATGTTTGCCCAGGTGGATCGAAATATGGAACGATCCACCGGTGGACTTGGAATCGGCCTCGCCCTGGTGAAAGGGCTAGTCGAAATGCATGGTGGCACCGTATCGGTTCAGAGTGAGGGGCAAGGCAGCACCTTCACCGTCCGATTGCCGATTGCCAAAGGAAACGAGAGGTCACCGTCACAGAAGATATCGAATTATGGGAGAGACAATCGGCGAGTGCTTGTTGTCGACGACAACAGAGATGGAGCGAAAAGCTTGGCGATGATGCTGCAGCTTCTAGGCGACGAAGTCTGCACCGCTCATGACGGTGTCGAGGCCGTCGAGAAGGCGGAACTCTTTCAGCCCGAGGTGATACTCATGGATCTTGGGATGCCACGCCTCAATGGACTGGATGCCGCGAAGCAAATTCGCCGAAAAGATTGGGGTAAAGATATCACCATCATTGCTCTTACAGGATGGGGACAGGAAGGAGACAAGGAGCGGTCGCGAGAAGCAGGTTGTGACGGCCACTTGGTGAAGCCGGTTAACCTTCCCGATCTTCAGAAAGCCCTCGACCAAGTAGAGAAATAGGATTTCGGATCGTGATCACTGAATAGCACCGTCTCTTGTTTCGCCGCCTTCCCTTCAGGCCTTTCGCTTTGCGGAAAATGCCTCCATCGTCAAATCACCGTTGGACACAGAAACATCTTTCCATGCCGATGGTTTAATAATTGTTACATCCGGAAGCGATTTAACGTCGGACTCAATCGGCACGATCTCTCAAGTGACGATCGAACCAGTCTACAAAGGCGGAAGTATCGTCGGCCGATTTCCAGAAGTCCCCCCAACCGTGTCCCTTGCCCTTTCGAATGATCAGTTCGATGTTTCTCGCGCCGACTCTTCGAGCAGTCTGCACAAAACTCTCCGACTGCTGTAGCGGAACGACTTCATCCGCGTCACCATGAATGATCAGCGTCGGCGGGAGTTCCTTGGTCACGTGATAAATGGGTGATAACTCTCGACCCAAAGCTTTACGCCCTTCCTCGGATACCGCTCGCGGTCCAAATGCTTCCCGTAAGGGTGCCATCGGTCCCTCTCCGACGCCGCTCAGGGAAGGCCCTCCGTAATTCAAAAAATCCATGGGAGGAAAGAAACAAACTGCTGCTTGAACCGCACTACTCTCCCGATCAATAGGATCTGTGGAATCTGCCTTGCCAACTCTTCCTTGAGTCGCAACGGAGAGGGTGAGTTGCCCCCCTGAACTGGCACCAAGGATACCTAGTCGATCCGGGCGCACACCGAACTTTGAAGCATTCGCACGGATGAATCGAACAGCTCGATGGACGTCTTCCATTTGCTCGGAGATCGTGAACCTCGGCTGTGAACTCGTCACCACTGCGAACATCGTATAGCCACGTTCAAGAAAGGGATGATAGTCTTCGGGACGGATCGTCACCATCAGTGGCGTCGCCTTGCTCGACAACCAACCGCCATTCACCAGAAAAATGAGACCACATTTATTAGGCATCTGAGGTTCAAAGACGTCCATCGTCATTGCGAGTCCGAACTTCCGCCCATAAACGACATCCTCGATCCGGCGCCCATGTTCATCGCAGTGAGCGGCCCCGCTCCAAACAACCACGATCGTGATCATTGATCGAACATAATTCCGAATCGACATCATGAGCTCTGAGTTCCTAACGGTGGAAAATGCACCGAAAATTATCGGAAGAACCAGCACATGCCAAGCGTGCATATCACGAGCAAGCAGGCCCATCGTTTGTCGTTCTGCCACCACGGACGACGGGCGATGCTTCCACTTTGGCTCTGGGTCTTGAATCGGGACCAGGTAAACTGTTCGCGCTCAGAATCACGCTCATGCTGCGTCAAAAGGCTCACCATTAACAGCAAGACGTAGCAAGCCAAAGTAGCTAATGCGGCCCGATGAAAAGCTTGCAGTTGGTGACCCAGACCGTGGTACGCGGACTGTTCGAATAAGATGGAGAGAATGGGACCGGCCAGAATACAGAGGAATGAAGCGGTGCGTGTCACAGACGGTTGCAAGATTCCGGCGACATATGCCACGATCACTCCCGGCACCAAATAGGCGTTATAGTCAACCATGCGGTTGAAGATCCCCCCTTTCTCCTGGCCAAAGTACAACGAGATTGCCACAGCCATAATGACCATCAACGTCATGGACGCGCGCCCCACCCAGATCAGTCGCGTTTCGGATGCCTGGGGATGGATGTGCTTCTTATAGACGTCGAAGGTGAATAGCGTTGCCGTCGAGTTCATCATCGAGTCGATCGTCGAAAGAATGCCGGCAACAAGTCCCGCCATCACCATCCCACGAGCCCATACCCAGCAGGGAGTAGCGTTCGCGTCAATCCCGCGAACGCAGTATCGCTTTCCGTGCGCGGATCGATCGCCAGGATATAACCGGCCGCCATGCCAGGCACGATGCACAAAAAAGGAATCAACAGCTTGAAAAAGCCAGCGGTAATAGTTCCCATCCGAGCATCCCAATCGCTGCGAGCGCCCAGAGTTCGCTGGACGATGAATTGATTCGTTCCCCAGTAATACATGTGCATTACCATCAGCCCACTCAGCACGCCGGTCCATGGAAGCTGGGGATGACTGGCGTCAAAGAAAACATGAAACTTTTCAGGTTGCCGATCGAGCAGGCCAGAGAGGCCGCCAACATTGGGATGCCAGATTGCAAGCACGGCGAGTAACCCGCTTCCGATCAACAAAAGAATACTTTGGACAACGTCATTGAATATGTCCGCCGTCAGGCCGCCGTACATGGTGTAGATGCCCGCCACGGCAGCTAAGAGGCAAACGGCCATTTCATAGCTAATCGAATAGGGTGATCCGGCCGTGAGTGTGGCGACCGTCAGTGCCCCGAGCATCATCGTCCCCACCATCTGAATGAGCAAAAATGCCATATTAGTGATCGAGTAAATCAACCGACTCCGTTCATCGAATCGGTGACCGAGAAACTCTGAAAGTGTGTAAAGGCCCATCGTCCGATAAATCGGCAAAAAGAAGTAGCAGAGCATAAGCAGGCCGAAAATGGCGCCAAACTCATAGTTCGCTTGGGCAAATCCTTCTTTCAGCCCCGCCCCCATCATTCCCACCATATGGTGCGAACTAATGTTGGTGCCGAAAATCGATCCAGCCACCGCCCACCAAGCTACCGTCTTACCGGCGAGGTAATAATCAGTCGTGTTCTTTCTGTTTCGCGAAATCCACATCCCAAATGCAGTGGTACCGATCACGCTACCGGCTAGGACCAGCATATCGAGCCATTGCAGAGGTACGCTGGCCGATTGTGCAACGAGCGTCGACGGGTCATTCGGCACGAAAGTTCTCCACACAGCAGAATGGTGAGTTTTGACTCTAGCAAGACCAGAGTCCGGATGAAAGACAGGAGCATGGAACTCGGTCTACCCGGAGAATAACATCACGTAGGTTAAGATCTTCTTGATTCATAAGAGCCAACAGTCCGAGATCAGCGACGGCGGTGACCCTCCCTATATCGCAAAAAGGGAAGTGAATGAGTGCCGTTTGGATGGCCTATCGCCACCCTTCAGCGAAATGTATGATGGTGCGTCTTGACGCAAAAGCGAAATAGGAACGGCGATCTCGATGACGACTACACAAATCATGAAGTCATCGAAATGTTGATGACCTTGTCGTCGTCATGAAGCGATCGTCGCTCGGCGCGTGGCATTCAAGATCACGACATATCTGAAGAATAGGTGATGGTAAGACACATGGGAATGGATCTAGGACTCTCTACGTTTTCGCCACAAGAGTGGGCGAAAAAAGGCTTCACCGAGCGCGTCCGCGTGGCGACCGCCGAGTACATGTCGCGCGGTCTTGGGTATCGGCTGCGTGATTACGGCTTCCACGCGGTCAAGCTTGTCCTTTTCATTGTTGGTTGGCTTTTCTTCTGCCGATTCACACCTGGCCTGGGGACCTTCACCAACTTCAGAGAGTGGATCTTTCAGCCGATTGCATTTCAGAAGGCGTTCATATGGGGAAGCCTTGTTGAAGTGACAGGCTTCGGCTGCATGTGCGGACCGCTTGGGTTGAAGGTTTGGCCCCCCTTCACGGCTTGCCTGCATTTTCTGAGACCGGGCACGACAAAACTCGCCCCTTTTCCAAAGCTGCCCATTTTTGGCGGTGTCACACGAACCTTCGTTGATGTTGCACTGTATGCGGGCCTGCTCGTCGCACTCTTCTTGTGTCTCATTCAGACGGAAATCAGCAGTGCCCACCTGCTCGCCGTCGTGATTCTATTCGTGCTTGCTGGCCTGGGAGACAAGACGATCTGGCTCGCCGGGCGCGTGGAACATCATTTCGCAATGATCTTGTGCTTTCTGTTTGCCGGAAATTGGATTGCTGCGACGAAGTGGGTGCAACTAGCAATCTGGTTCTGGGCGGGCGTGTCAAAGCTGACACCGGCTTTTCCCTATGTCGTCTCCATCATGGCGACGAATAATTCCTTCATTAAATCCCAGTCCATGCGCCGCGCGATGTTCGTCAATCCGCCGAACGAAATGGGGCCGTCGAGACTTGCTAAGACGATGGCATTCATGGGAGGATTTTTAGAGTTCGCAACTCCGCTCACTTTGCTCTTCGTGACACATCATGGCCCGCTTCTCTATCTCGGCTTGACCTTCGCACTCCTGTTGCATGGTTATATTCTCAGTAACCTTCCCATTGCCGCTGTCTTTGAGTGGAACGTGCTTAACATCTACGCGGCATTCTTTCTTTTTGCTGGCTACCCTGAGATTAGCTTATTCGACGTTGGATCCGTGCCACTCTCGATCTACCTCTTGGTCGCATTGGTCGTGCTCCCGGTGATCGGGAATCTGTTTCCGTCATGGGTTTCCTTTCTCGTCTCGATGCGTTACTACGCCGGCAATTGGGCATGGAATGGTTGGCTATTTCGTGACGACAGCTACCTCAAACTCAATCGGCTGAAACGTTCTGCTCCGTTGTTGTTTGAACAGCAACAGCGGTCGTTTTCGCCTAACGAGGCTTCTCGCGCGGACGCCGCCTTGCTGGCCTTTCGAACCCTTCACTTGCAAGGGCGGGTATTGGGGCGCGTTTTACCCCAAACAATTGAGGACGAACCGTATCAACGCTTTACTTATGCCGACGGTGAAACGGTCGCCGGCTCAATTCTGGGATGGAACTTTGGAGAGGGGCATCTCGCGGATGAGAAGCTTCTGGCAGCAGTCCAGGAACAATGCGGATTCGAGAATGGGGAGTTACGCGTCATTTGCGTCGAAGCACAGCCACTATTTGGCTCGACTCTGCATTATCGGGTAAATGATGCCGCTGGTGGACGCATTGACGAGGGTTACCTCACTATACGAGAACTTGCCGAGCGCAAACCCTGGGACGTTGGCCCGATCAAAGTAGGTGAAGAGGCTTAAGTGGCTGATCTCGATGCCGTCGTAATCGGTTCCGGTCCAAACGGGTTGTCGGCCGCAATCGCGATCGCGCAAAGTGGATACTCGGTCCTCGTGTTGGAGGGTTATGAGACCATCGGCGGAGGTACTCGTTCCGCCGAGGTCACGTTACCGGGTTTCGTACATGACGTTTGCTCGGCAGTCCATCCGATGGGCGCGCTTTCACCTTTCTTTCGAAGTCTTCCATTGGAAGACCACGGACTCCGATGGATTCATCCGACGGCGTCGGTCGCGCATCCGTTAGACGATGGCCCGGCGGTCCTTTTGCACCAGAGCGTCAGCGACACAGCGAAACAATTCGGAGGCGACGCGGATACGTATCGGCGATTGATTGAGCCGTTGCTCAATTCCCCTGACACTTTGTTTGCCGATGCGATGGCACCACTTGGCATTCCTCAACATCCCCTCCAGATGCTTCAATTCGGATGGCGAGGAATGCGATCCGCCGACAGCCTGGCACGTCGATTTCAGGATACTCGGGCACGCGCGTTGTTCGCGGGGTGTGCAAGCCATTCGATCCTACCGTTCGACTGCATTCCATCGGCCGCCATAGGATTGATGTTTTTGGTGACAGGTCATGTCATCGATTGGCCCGTCGCGGCGGGCGGGTCACAAATGATCGCGAATGCCTTAGCGAGTGTGTTGATTTCGCTCGGCGGAAGAATTGAAGCCCAGAGAACGATTCGGTCGGTCAACGATCTCCCCCCCGCCCGAGCTTGGCTATTCGACACGAGCCCACGGCAATTAGCGGCAATCGCCGAACCCATCCTTCCCGCGAACTATGTTCGAAAGCTCCAACGATTCCGCTACGGGCCAGGGGTCTTCAAGCTGGACTGGGCCCTCGATCGTTCGATTCCATGGCGAGATCCGAATTGTCTGACCGCCTCGACCGTGCACGTTGGAGGAACTTACGAAGAGATTGCCGCCGCTGAATCAGCTGTTTGGCGGGGCCAACATGCAGAGCATCCAATGGTGCTTCTCTGTCAGCAGAGCGAATTCGATCATACCCGCGCACCCTCCGGTAAGCATACCGGCTGGGCCTATTGTCATGTTCCGTCTGGGTCAATCTTGGATCAGACCGAGGTGATTGAACGACAAATCGAACGGTTTGCGCCCGGGTTTCGTGATTGCATCATCGCACGGCATCGCACGACGTCGCTCGATTTCGAGCGATACAATCCAAACTACATTGGCGGCGCGATCGCGGGGGGTGTTGCGGATATTTATCAATTGTTTACTCGTCCCGTCGCTCGACTCAATCCATATACCACTCCCAATCCGCATGTTTACATATGCTCGGCCTCGACGCCACCCGGCGGCGGAGTTCATGGAATGTGCGGCTATCATGCCGCTCAAGCAGTAATTCATGCGATTCGACGCCAAAAGATCTGAGGCTGACACATGACGACGCAGCAGCTATCTCGTGAGCATCGATCTCAAACCAGTCATGACTTTCGCGCGAGACGATTCGATTCTGAGTTAAGGCAATGCTGTTTCGCGACGACTGATGGACGCGGGAAATAATTTGAGTTCCGGCTCAATGATGGTGCCGCGTTTCATCATCTTCTCGTCTTCGAGATAGTTGAATGTCATCTGCCAAGGATAGCGGTCACTTTGGTGCGGCAGAATATCCATCGATCGCTTCACATAGCCCGCGCCAAAATCCAAAATTGGTCGAGTTTCCATCGGTTCGGAAGGTCGTTGTGGCATGGCCACGACCATTCCCCGACGATCCATCTCTGACAAGAGGCGGCAGAAGTACCGGCAAAGTAACCCAACCTTCAGTGTCCACGACGAGTTGGTATAGCCCATCGCGAAGGCGAGATTCGGAACACCATCTAGCATCATTCCCTTGAACACCAGTCGCTGTGGGCTCTCGACCTTTATGCCATCGACATAGACGTTCACGCCTCCCATCAACTTTAAATTCAATCCTGTCGCGGTGACGATGATATCAGCATCCACCTGTTCCCCCGACGCCATGAGGACGCCCGTTTCGGTGAAACGCTTGATACTTCCCGTAACGATCGAACAGGTGCCGTTACAGATGGCTTGGTGAAGATCGCCATCCGGCACCACACACAAGCGTTGATCCCATGGGTCGTACGGCGGGTTGAAATGAACGTCAACCGGATAATCCTTGGGCAGGGCCTTCACATTGGATCTGCGAATCAGTCGGCGCATCACGTTGGGGTATCTCTTGCAGAGCCGCCAGATCAGGCGTTGAAGGTGTGCGTTTTTACGCCGCATGATGGCATGGACCCGTTGCTCCGAAAAGAAGGGTCGAAGAAGCCACAACAACGGGTCGACCTCAGGCACCCGCACAATGTAAGTAGGCGTGCGCTGTATTTGCACCACATGCTCCGCCTTCTTGGCGAGCGCGGGAACCAAAGTAACTGCGGTGGCGCCGCTTCCAATGACAGCGATTCGCTTGCCCGTGTAGTCTAGGTCTTCCGGCCACTGCTGCGGGTGAATGATGCGTCCTTTAAAGCTCGACTCTTCGGGAAATGCAGGACGATAACCCTGTTCGTAGTCATAGTAGCCCGTCGCCGCGAATATCCAGCGACATCGGTAAACCTCATGGGCTCCAGTCTTGACGTTCTCTGCGGTCACCGTCCAAAACGCATCCTCCGAGCTCCACTCTGCGCGAATGACTTTGCGACCGAATGAAATATTTCGGCGGATATCGTACTCATCCGCCGTCTCGTTGAGGTACGCCATGATGTCGTCCGCACCGGCGATCGCCTTGTTGCTACGCCAAGGCTTGAACTCATAACTGAATGTGTAGAGATCGGAATCAGAACGAATGCCGGGATACTTAAACAGATCCCAGGTCCCTCCGAGCGCGTCGCGCATTTCGAGGACCGCCCAGGTCTTTGTCGGCATTTCACGCCGCAAATAGGCGGCACAACCCAGGCCGGAAATACCCGCGCCGAGGATTAGAACATCGACGAAGGGGGAGTCGCCATTCGCCGTCTGATTCATCGAATGAACATCCCGCATCAATCAAGCCTTCAAAGCAGATTCATCGCATTTGATCGACGAGCCACAAGCGTGGGGCGGAGCCCATCAAGAGACACGCAGCAACGAAGTCCCTGCGCGCCGCTATGATCCATGATCGCTCCAAGTATCACTTCCCATTATATGCCGTGTTCTGAATGATGATTGCCCATCGTTCGAATGATCGTTTCAACCTAGCCAGACGTGCGCTTTCGACCGGTGTGCACATGCACGATACGTTCTAAATATGCACTTCAGCCTTTATACGATCCGAGGGTAGCAGACGCCTGTGGACGGCATTCCGAGTGACGATACTCGCCGTGCCAATTCTACTGCACTGCCCTCCATGCCCAAACCATCGCCTTCGAATATTGGAACTTGAGGCGATCACCTGGTTTGATCAAGATTGACTGTCCACAAAAGAGTGGCCCATCAAAGGACAATGGCGGATCGGAACCGGATGCTTGCGACCAACGGTCGACTTTTCCCGGGTCGATGATTCGAATTTCCACGGACCAAGGAAGTTCATTCATCACTTCATCACCAGAAAGAGGTACCGCTGGCGTCCCCGTCAGCCCATGAGCGGAGGAGGTCGAAACACGGTTCGTGTGCCATTTCGATTGATTACTGAAACCATTGAGCTTCGCGATCGTCACGAGATTCTGCTCGGCATGTTTGCCAAAGATGATGTCGTGGCCTTTCGACATTCCCTCAGAGGAAAGAGTGAGGATGTTTTCGGCCCCATGAATGTTTGCGCCGACAGCGTTCGCAATGCCTTGTGCTTCCATATGCGCGTTTACACGGTTGGCACGAACCCGAGCCGGTGACACTTCTTCATCACCAAGCTGAACGTGCATCTGGGAGAGGTGAATCGACGTTGCCTCGATGGAGTTGTGAGTGCACCCCCCGCTTAAATGAATTCCCCTGTTGCAACCGACGATTTCCGTCACGTAGATACGATTGGCGTCGATCGAGCCGATGCTTCCGTCCAGCATCAACCCTGTTCCAACCCATTTTCGTTTCTCGTCGAGCGTGCTGTTGTAGGCCTCGCCGCTCGGCCATGCACCACCACCACCGACCAGCGCGTTGAAGTAAAAGTCAGTACTGGTGATGACTTTGAAACGGTCGGGACCCGCAGTCATTGGTTTAAGCCGAACAGTCGCCCCTGAAGACATCGAAACAATGAGACCGAATCGGTAGGTGCAACTCATCTGACTGTCGATCACTACCGCATCTCCTTGAGATGGAGAGTAATGAATGACACAGTTTCCGCTGTCGCAGCGAAAATTTTGCATCCAAGGAATACGCAGGGTCTCTTGTAAGAAGTACACGACTGGCTCAGTCTTGCTTTCGGTCCAACTCCCGCCGCTGATGTAAACATCTTTCGCCTGTGCCTTAGCCGCTTCGAAGGCCTCCTGCAGCCCAGACGTTTTACTTCCAGGTGTATGCGGTCCGAAATCGCCGCCGTCCCTCGGTCCGTGTGGCGTAACGACAATGCAATTCCTCTTGGTTCCATTTTCGACCGAAACGTCAGCACCCTCTTTGAGATTCGGACGATCCAGCATCATCAAAAGGACAGCGGAATGGATCAACAACTTCATCAGCTTTCCTCGACTTAGTTGATTGACGCTCTTCACGACGAAACGTAAACAGCCCACAAATCTATTCTGATTCCAAGCGATCGATAGATCGAGTAGAACCTAATCGGTTATTCAAGAAGCACAGAACTTTAACAATTGGCAGGCCCCGATGAAGCCCACTTTCACTTCAGACTGATGACTCCATGAATCAATAACGTCATCAGGAAATACCGGCCAGATCACAAAAACACCTGTTGAAGCGTCGATTTAGCAATGAATTCACTTCTTCTCGACAAGGCAAGACCAACCGAGGAAGCTCTCGGTCACACCTGGGGCATCGTCGAAGCGAAATTCGTGCAGATCTAGAATTCGAAACGAGAGCCCAAGTTCGTGACGAATCCCCTCCTCCGTGACAACCGGCGGCCCAGGGGTACGTGGTTCGCGGGCATTGCCTGCCAGGATTAGCCCATGAGCACTGCTCGACAAACACTTGGCCACTGCCGGGGCATACGCGTCCGGAGCCACCCGCCGAACCGCGTGATAGCAGCCACGATCGAAGAAGAACTCGATGGAGTTGATTTCATCCGGCAAGTGGAGAACATCTCCCACGAGAAATGTCGCCTTCACCCCTGCCGCTTTCGCTCGCTCCTCTGCTCGATGGATCGCGAGTGGTGCCACATCGATGCCCGTGACATCAAACCCCTGCTCGGCGAGCCAGACGCTATTCGTCCCCGTCCCACAGCCAATATCCAGCGCCCGACCTGGCGGAATCTTTATTCGGCTGAGCACCCGCTGCAGTTCCAAGGATGGTCTACCCGTATCCCACGGAAGCTGGCCGTCGCGGTAGCACTCGTTCCAATCTTGATGTTCTTTCATGAAATTCGCTCATTGCTTCTTTACGTTTCAATGCGAGTGTTGATTGACCGACTCGTGCATCGTCGGTCCATTCTCTTCGATACAAGACCATCCGTCGGCTTCACCTAATGCGAGTAGAAAAGTGCCATTTTCTGTACCGTGTGCTCTCTGTCGGCATTGAAACGGTCAGCGATGGCGATGACGCCGACTTTGCTCGACTCCGATTCTTGCTTGCCTCATGCAAGGAGTGCTTTAGAATCTGATCGTCGAAATCTAAGTACTCGGCGATGTGGCCTGCTTCGGTGAGTAGGGTCCAGGAGTCGCCGGATCTTGTAATCAGCCGAAAACACTCGGCAGGAGAATGAACGAAAAGCAAACTTCAGCAGCTTCGATCAAATCCACTCTTCATCGCATTCATGCCCTATCTTGCTCGAACGTCCGCCAATCGGAACAATGCTTTTTTCTCGAAGGTATCCGCCCGTTCGTCCAAGCTTTTGACGCACGATTCGACTTCGACAGTGTCGTTTATTCGCCTGTTCTGCTTAAGAGCCCACTTGTCGAAATGTTGATTCGTCGGATTGGGCGCGCGGGCATTCGTCGAGTAAGACTCACGCCGGAACAATTCAGATCTGTGTCCGTTGCGGAACGAGCATCTGGAATCGGCGCGATCTGCCGGCAGCGCTGGGTTCCCCTCCACAGTGCTAATCCGAATTTGGGACTCTGTTGGCTCGTGATCGAATCCCTGCGTTCGGCTGGAAATTTAGGGACAATCTTGCGGACCGCCACGGCTTGCCGTGTGGGTGGGATCGTATTTCTCGGCCCCCATTGTGACCCTTTCGACCCTACCGTCATTCGCGCGAGTATGGGTGGCGTTTTTCATCCGCAGCTCGCTCGAACGTCGTTCGAACATCTTCGACAATGGGTGGACACTCATTCCGTCCAAACCGTCGGACTATCCCCCGATGCTCCTCTCGCATGGACGGAACTTACAGTGACACGACCCACCGCCCTTGTCATTGGTGACGAGCGAAACGGCCTGTCTCCAGAATTGCGGAACCTTTGCGATCAAACCGTAAGATTACCCATGGCCGACCATGTCGATTCGCTCAACGTTGGGGTCGCGACCGGCGTCGTCATGTATGAACTCGTTCGACGTGCGATGTCGCTCTGACAGTTCATCGATGAGAGTACGGGACACGACGTATGTCTGATTAGGTGAGGCGCTCGCCTCATAATCCCGAAGCGGGCATGTGAATGTGGGCGGGTGATTGTCGATGCGACGTCATGACCTCGAATAACGAGGGGTGATGGCGAGGAGGAACAGAATCGTCATCGGGGGGAGTAACATAACAGACCCAAAATACGCCGCTCCCACACCCGAAATAATGGCTCCCAGGATAAAACTCGTCCAAATCGCGGCTAGAAGTATGGCTCGATAAAAATGCGTGTCCCAGCTTCCCTCCGCCTGTTCCACAGGGACCCGCATCATCGCCATGGCGAGGTGCCCCCCCAGTTTATTGAGCGTGCCGGTGACGAAGGTCAGATTCACCGGCTCCATCCCGAGCCGCGAGAGGGCGGTATTCATTGATCCCATCCCCACGCTTAAGACAGAGATGATGAAATTCGGCCCCATCCAATGCCAATGGGTCGTGATGAAAGCGATCGCCAACAGACTCGCCGCCCAAAGAAAAAGCAACCTCTGAGCATGTCGAAATCCCGAGTGAAGGACAGAGTGCCCAAGCACGGAACCCACTAGGAAAAATGAGATCGCAAGAGCGGTTGGAACGGCGGCCTTAAAATTTTGCTGCCCCAACATCGAGCCTGTCTGCGTCGTGTTTCCACTCATGAATGAGACGTAGGTGTTGAGGGCAACGAGTCCATAACCGTCGACGTACCCTGCGATCAAGGCAAGACAAAGGGCGAGCAATCCATCTCGTTGCTTCATTCTCGACTGCATCCTCGTTTCCTCATTCGACCACTCTCTTGTCGATCCATCGCATCAAAGATCACTTCCTCAAGTATGCAGCAGAAGATTAGTAACTATTCTAGTTAAGCAGTAGTGGAATCCTGGAAGGTCTGTGCAAGAATTGATTCGTTTACTCGAGGATACGATCCATTTCGCAATAAAGATCTCGCGATCAAGATCGAAGCGCGTCCAAGTGAATGGAAATCAAAGTGTCGACACAAATCGTTTGCAGACTCATCACCCCTGGCGCTACAGTAGGTCCACTTGAAGGATGAAATCTGTTCTTGAAAAATGCCCTTTCAACTCGAACCTGGATCGGCGGATACGGAGTAGGAATCCATGACAACGTGGTGTGCGCGCGGTTGTGCCTTGGCGGGATGCATGCTCTCCTTCGTGACCTCTGCATCAGGAGGTGATACTTACAGAATCGTCGATAACGGAAAGCCTTCTTGTTCCATCGTCACGGAGGAGAATCCGACTCCAGCCGCGCGATTGGCGGCACTCGAAATCCAATTCCATGTCTTCAAGTCGACAGGCGTCGAAATCCCGATTCACACGGACAAGGATCGCGGGGCCGCCCGCCAGATAATGGTTGGTGAAAGTGAACGAACACGCGAGCTCGGCTTCAAGGGATCAGATTTCAAGGAACAAGAGTACGCCATCGCTCGACGAGGGGATGCTCTCGTCCTCATCGGACGAGACTGGCACCATTCCGACGCCGAGAAAGAGCTACAGGGAATTCCGATGTCGGGGGGCGATACGCTCCCTCAAACGCGGCATCGGATTCACTACTGGAAAGCCGTCGGTTATCCGGAACGTGATCGAGGAGAAATCGAACTGCCGGGCGTGTATGACGACCAAGGGACCTGCTTGGCAACTTATGATTTTCTCGAGCGATATCTCGGCGTGCGATGGTACGGCCCCAATCAAATTCATGTCGTGATTCCAAAACATGAATCGCTCGACATAGAGATCAAAGACATTAAGCGGTCCCCTGCCCTCAAGCTTCGTTGCGGGTTGGCCGCGGGAAACTGGCCTTTCATGCAGCGGCAGTGGGGCTCCGTCGCTGAGGGGCAAGTGCCGTTGTTTTGGAGACGCCTCAGACTCGGGGGAGAGCGCTGGTCGTGTAATCATACCTTTCATCGTCAAACGGTTTCCACCGTCTGGAAGAATCCAGAGTACCAGTGCAAGAACCCCGCTGGCAAAGGGTCGCAACTTTGTTACACGAATCGAAAGCTCGTTGAAGATACCGCTCAGATGGCTCGTGATTACTTCGACGGAAAGAACAATCTTCCCGCCGGCTCAAAAGCTCTGGGAGACTATTTCGCCATTGTCCCTGACGACAACTCGAATTTCTGCAACTGCAAGGAGTGTCGGTCGCTCCTCAAGCAGGGTTCCTCCCACCATTCTGGCTGTTTCAATTCGGGGGATGCCAGCAACTACTGGTTCAGTTTCGTCAACGCGGTCGCTCGTGAAGTCCGCAAAACTCATCCCAATAAATACATCGCGACTCTCGGTTATTGGCTCTACGCATTACCTCCTGATTTCGAACTCGAGCCGAATGTTTCGATCGCTCCCTGCATGATTACGTGTGCATTTCCACCAAACCAGATTGCCGAATCCAATGACATGGGAATGTACCGCCAATGGCTCACCAAGACCAAATCACCCATGTTCATGTGGGTCTACTACCATCACCCGATGGAACCGGCACTGATCGAAAACTGGAAATGCTTTCCCCACATTATGGTTCATGCGACCTCTTCTTACATGCGCGAGTTCATCTCGAACGGCCTTCGCGGGATGTTCGTCTGCGGCGAGCAAGACCAGCTTGAGTTTTACGTGATGACCAAAGTTTGGGACGATCCCGATGCCCCCGTCGACACGATCATCGATGAATTCTTTCACCTCTATTTCGGGGCAGCGTCAACCCCGATGAAGAAGTTCTACCTCCGTCTTGAAGAGATCGCGTGTGATCGAACGAACTATCCGCCGGAATCTCAAAAGATGGATTCGACAAAGTGGCGAATGGTCGCTTGGAAGAATCTCGGAACCGCGGAACGAATGGAGGAGTTGGGCGCTCTCATGGTAGAAGCTGAAAAGCTCGCGATGACGCCCGAGGAAAAAGAGCGCGTCGTTCTTTGGCGTCATGCTTTTTGGGATTGGATGGCGGAAGGACGTCAGGAGTATCTCGCCACCACTGCGAAAACATCGCCCTGAAATCCAATTAGGTACAACTGTGGCATAGTGAGATGTTCAAGTTTCACCGGGCAGCCAAGTGGCTTGTTTCTGGGAGACCTGTTTCTCGCACTGGTTTGGAGTCGGATATTCAAGGGAAGAACTCTTCAGTCGCCATCGTCGCGGGCGATCTAGGAGTCGCATGTCACAATGGTAAATTCCCGTTCCGGCGAACGACAGGACTCACGGTAACAGAACCAAGTTCTGCTCGTTGAATTGCCTATTTGCCAGGACAAGGCAGGCGAACTGGTTCATGGGTGCTTGAATTTGGGCCGGTTACCCTTTAATCTCGTCGACTACTTCGTTTCATCCTGTCAGCGTTCATGGCTCACAAGGAAAGATCCCCATTGAACTCCTTGCATGTAACATCCGACGATAAAGTGGCGTCTTCGCGAGGAGTTCGGTTTTCGTCCATCGCACTTATTCTGTTAGCGGGAATCGTGTCATTCCCAGTGCTTCTGATCAGACTCGATGCACGATACCTTTGGCAAGACGAAGCGATGACCGCGGTACTCGGCGAACGCTTGATCAAACTGGGAAAGCCTTTCGCTTACGATGGACACAATCTTCTCACCGTTGATATCCAAAACCCCGAGGAAGAAGCGGTATTTGAGGCGCAGACAGTTTCCGCGGATAAAGCCGTCGACTATTTCACGAAGCGAGGAGACTTCAAAAGCGACACCAGTTGGACCGGTCACCCCTGGGGCCAATTTCTTCTGTCGGGAATATCAACGCATTTCTTGGGAAAGACAACGTTTGCCGCTCGGCTTCCTTTCGTCCTGGCGGCCGTGTTAACGATGATGCTTCTCGCCGAATGGATGGAGAAAGTCTTTCGGAACCATTCGATGACCATCATCGCCGTGCTACTCCTATTAGGAAATGTCTTCTGGTTCGTTCATGTAAGGCAATGCCGTTACTACTCCCTTTCGTCACTCTTTGTTTTGATGTCGATGCGCTGTTATTGGAGTTGGTTGGAGGGTCGACTTTGGGGTGCGGTCGGAATGATCCTATCGACGTTACTGCTTTTCAATTCCGATTTCGGCACTTATTGGCCGCTCATGGCGGCACTCTTCGCCTATGCGTGGATTGATCGAGCGAAGTCGCCTGTTGCCATCATGACAGTCTTCACGATCAGTGGACTGGCAACACTTCCATTTTTTCTTTTCTATGAGATCCAGCGAGAGATATTCGACCGAATCAAGTCATCAACCTTTTCACTACACCTTCGATTTTTGGGTGAAGTCTTTCAAGTCAATCAGTATGTTCTGCCATTTCTGGTAATCGCGCTCGCGATCTATTTGATGCCCAAACGGAGCGATTTGTCGTTCCGTCCTCAGCGCCGAGTTCTTGAACCGGTGCTTTTATTCGCCGCCTTGCTGGTGATCGTACAATCGCTTGTCATCCCATTTCCTTTTCACCGCTACATCGTCTCACTGACTCCAATCGCAACGATCGTTATTGCCTGGACGTTGGTGACCGGCGCGAAAAGGCTCACGCAAAATAACATCACCTCTCAAGGAATTGCGTTTGCTGGAGCACTGCTTCTACTCGTCTCGCCAATCATGTCGTCGCCGGTGAGCGCATTCCTACCAGCAATGATTCAGCCCCGGAGGGGAAATGGACTTCTCATTCGCCCGGAACTCTCTTACTTGAAGGCAGAAATCTTTGGCACATCACTCGTCGATCCGAATCGCGCGACCATCGAGTTTCTTCGCACGCGGATGAAGCCGGGAGACGAAGTCATGATCAACTATGAAGAAATGCCTGCCATGTTTTATCTCGACGCAAATGTGTTAGGGGGGAATGGCTGCTTTAGGGTGGGCGAGCGAACCGGCCCACCCCCAAGGTTTGTCGTCATTCGAAAAACGGCCCCATTCCACCCCTATCAATGGAAGGTCGTCAAGAAGTTCCTCGACAAGTGCCGCTTGAAGCAAATCAAGGCGGGAATTCCTGATACTACTTGGGGGAACTGCCCAGACCCACTCATCAATTACGTTGAACTGGGCCAACCCAAAGAAGAGGCTCTGGTTTACGAAACAACGTACTGGAAATAGCTACTCGAAATGATTTCCTGGCCCGAAGCGGCGAGCGCGAAACTTTTCAGATCAGAATTAGATCGACAGTAACCTTTAAACTGTTGCTAAGACTGGCTTTACGGGAATGGAGGATAAGGGATTCGAACCCTCGACCTCTACAATGCCATTTCGGGCAAAATTCACCGAACCCTGTGTTTTATGCGGAAACCGCATCATGCCACATGTGTAAAATATGCCCTTTTTGCCACCAAACTGTGACCTCTGGAGATCGGCGCTTAAACGGGGACCGGATCGGCAGATAATTGGGTCCCACTGGGTGTAAAGTGCTCGAAGAGCC
>JAIEPU010000290.1 GCA_019748235.1 bacterium | reverse complement strand
CCGGAATGATTAAAATGGCCTTCATCAATCGATACTTGAGATTGATGTGCCCATAAGAGTTTTCAGACAGAGCCTAGATGTAGACGGGAGCTTTGTCGAAAGAGAATTCAAGCTGCCACTTTGAAATCCCAAATGCAAATGAGAAAACCGGCGAGTAGGCGGTGATTGGGCTGCAAGAGAAAGGGAGAGGAGCAAGTTGCCAGGAATCGAATGGAATACCAGCCCGCAGTGTAACACCTTGGCCGGTGGCGAAATAAGGTCGTCGTAAGTCTTTACTAGGTAATGGGCAGAGCCGGGATCGAACCGGCGACACCAGGATTTTCAGAACCTCTCGCTCCTCATATTCCCCCGGTTTTCATCACGAATCATGAGCCGACGACCGAATTTGCGTACGCTTCGGGGACGCTGGCTTTCTGTGCAGGCGTAACAAGCTTTAAAACATGAGGAGGCGCGGTAATCGATGCGAAGGGTAGTGCGGCGACCGCATCACGCTTCGAGCGGTCCGTCGCCTTCGCGTAAATCCCCATCGTCAGACCCAACGTTGAATGTCCCAGGATGCTCTGTATCGCCCTTGGGCTCGCCCCGTGCTCGATGGCGAGGCTCGTAAACGTCACTCGCAAGCTGTGGAGGTCAACCGCACCTCGGCGTTTCGCGTCCATGATCCCGGCCCTGCGGCAATAGAAATAGAACGCACGCAGCAGGTTGTTCCGCCACGGTGAGTTCGCCTGGTTGACGAACACATGATCCCGTGAGAAGTTTCGAAGCTGCTGCTCAGATTGTGCCGCCCTTTTAGCGGGGACAGGTTTGCGTTGAGCAGCTTCCTTCTTCAGGCGATGGAGTACTTCCATCATATGATCGTCGATAGGGATCTCGCGCGCCTTATGGCTCTTAGCGCGGCTCGCCGACACCGTCACCGTCCGGCGTTCGAAGTCGATATCTTCCCAACGAAGTCCGACAACTTCGTTCCGCCGCATCCCCGTAATCATGAAGAACCGCCATACGTTTCGGAGGTACTCGGGTGACACTTCGAAAAGCGCCTCCACCTCCTCTACGGCTAGCGCCCGCCGCTGTTTCACGGGATTGTCATTTCGTAAGGGCTTCAGCCTGGCTAGAGGGTTCGAACCGATGAGACCCCATGCGACCGCCTTGTTGAGCATCGTCTTCAGGGTGCCGAGCTCGCGGTTGACGGTCCGAGGGCTTACAAAATCGCCTCTGCCTTTATGTCCGACCCGTTGGGCTAAACGCCAGTCACGGTACCCCGTCGCGTACGTCATCGTGATTTGCTTGATGGTCTTCACAGGCCGAAACTTTTCGAACAGCTTTATCGTCCGGCGAACCTGATCAATGTCACGTATCGTCTGCCTAGCGTTATCGAGGAAGGCCTTCGTGACCTCGTCCCAGCTTGCTTCATTGTCGATAAGCCCCCAGTCATTTCGTTCAATGCGACCGCGCATGTCGCGCAGCATGGACTTAGCCACTCCGAAATCCGCTGATAATCTCTTCCGAATCAATCGTCCCTTGTGTCGGAACTGTGCGTAATAAACCTTGCCGCGTTTAGTCATCCCATCCGGGAGCCGGTCGCGGATCATCTTAAGTTCTTCATTCATCATTCACCCGAGACCGAGAAGCCGAGAAATCCCTGCCCGCCGTTCTCGGCAGACGACGGACAGGGGAGCCGGACGGTGCCGGCATGTTTCAAACGTCCGAGCGGTACTCACACGCGGGAACTTCTTCCCCCTCGCCGCCGGCAAACTGATAACCGGTGTTCGGTAAGGTTCCGATCACATCCAGCAACTTCTCCTCCAGTGCATTGACCTGTTCTTCGATCTCACCCAGCCGGTCCATCACGTCCCGCGTGCCGATGAATAGCCCGCGTAAAGACACCCCGTTCAGACGAACGTTGAATCGCTCGACGACAAGGTCGGCCGGGAGTGGGATGATCTTGTGGATGCTGATAGAGGCACGGTCAAGCCGACGGGAACGCCGCACGATCCACCCCCCGCGGACGTCGTACTCATCATGGTCGTCGCAGTTATCGAACGGGTTGGGTGATGATCCATCGACCAGACGTGCGAAGGTTGATAACCGCATGAACGGGAGCGTGATCCCCTCCGCGCTGAACGGAGCATTTGCCGGCAAGGGCTTTACTTGATGACTCACGGGAGTGTCCTTTCCGTTAAACGTTGAATCGTCGTCCGACACGGGCGACGGGGGCACCAAGACCAACGCGGGAAGAGGACGGGCAGATTTGAACGGAGCGCACTGCACCCCTAGGAAGGCGGGTAGCCATGCCGTCCTCGTAACTAGGTCGGTTTGGTGAGACCCGGGATGAGGTTGACGCCTTGCCCCGGGTCGTTTCATTCGTTGATACGGACGACTCCGGCAGGGTGCGAGATGAATCATCGCCGGTCGGTGGATTACTTTTCCCTGTAATTTACCAGGGAAAATGAGACATGAGCTTAGCGCTCATTCGACAACTTCGCGCGATATTAATGCCGATACATGATCGTTATTCTTCGATGCCGACATACTTCGGATACTTTCTCTGAGAGTACCCGCACCGGTCACAGACGACTTGGCACGGCCAGTAGAACCGACCCTCCCGCTTGTCGGCCGAACGCTGTCCGGAGCGGCGCAGCCACCCCCGGCGACAGCGCTCGCAGAGGCAATCGAGCGGGATGGCGCGAATTACTCTTGAATCAATCACGATCACTCGCCACGCGTAGATGTTAAGCTGTCAGCTTGTACCGCTATTGTGTGAGCTAGAAGGACGAATGCCCTCAACATGACTTTCATTGACGATTGGTTTGTGCGTCATGTCAGGGACAACCGGAGGTAATTCGAGGTGCGGCCATTCAAGTATGTACTCGTATGGAATGTCGTCGCCTGGGGCCCTGAACTCGTGCCTCAGCACCCACCCAAGCTGGACATATTGATCTGCGTGGGTCTGCGAACATGTCTTCGCGAGGCGTGAAGTTTTGTCAGTATCCGTCGATTTTTTACTCATGCGTTTATCGTAGCCGATTGATGCCGAAGAATGAGTGCCGCCTCAATGTTCACAGCGAGCCGCTATTGCACCCGGTCTCACCTGAAATTGGTCTCTCGTTAGGCCTCAAACTCAACGGTTACGTATCACTGGCAAATCGTTCCGTGTTCTCTTGAGTTACAGGTCGCGCATAATTGATCGATCTCTTAACTGTGATCTTTTCAAAATGAACGAACACAGGCATGGCTGAAAGATTGCTTAAGACATTAATGGATTAAGCTTGACAAAATATGTCTTCGATCACTAGCTTCAGAACTCATAACCATACCGTAAGACGGCAACCTTCCTACCCTGTTCACACCAAACCCGATGTTTCATTCGGTCGGAGTATCACATTTGAGATATCTGAAACGCTCGGCAATCGCCTTGATGGTTTTTCATCTTTACTCCTTCTGCACCGAAGCAAATGGTGCGACCTACCAAGTCTTGGACCTTGGAGTCGGACGGGGAGGAGCAATCAACAACAAGGGTGAAGCCACCGGTGCCCTTGGAAACATTGCTTTCGTTTATTCCAACGGCACGATCACGAGTATCGGAACTATTCCAGGCGGCACCACGAGTTTCGGTTACTCCATCAATGACAAAGGGCATGTCGTCGGTGCAGCTACATCTCCTGGGAACAATATTGCAGCATTTTATTATGACGGGACCTTGCACGACTTATCGAATGACCTGTCAAGTAAGCTTGCTGGTAACCAATCGATTACAAGCGTTGCGAAGGGAATTAATGATAACGACGAGATCACCGGATTCTTCACTACTCTTGCCGGTTCCCCGCAATCTTTCTTGATCAACAACGGTGATTACATCGAGATCCCTTCAATAGGTGGTTTCGGCACCTCGGCAAATGCAATCAACACGTCTGGTCAAGTTGCAGGAACATCAACTCCTGCCCCTTATTCAAACTCCAACTTTCACCCCTTTCTCTATGACGGCCAAACGCATGATCTTGGGCTTCTTCCGGGTGCGACTACTTCAACTGGTGATGCGATGAACGACGCAGGGTATGTAGTTGGACAAGCGCGCGTGGGTAGTGCATTTCATGCTTTCGTTTACGACGGCAGTTCGATGACCGATCTTGGAACACTTGGCTCTCCTTTCACAGACTCTCGAGCATCTGGCATCAATAACAACGGATTTATTGTTGGCGAGTCATGGTTCCAGATTTCGGGTTTCGGACTGCAAGTCGCCTATGTGTACGATGCCACAAATGGAATGAGAAGCCTGAATTCATTGATCGATTCCTCGCTTGGTTGGAATATTACTTCGGCTGCCGACATAAACGACCGGGGACAAATAATTGGGACCGGAGTTCTCAATGGTCAAACTCATGCGGTCATTCTCAACCCTATCAGCGTTCCTGAAGCATCCGCATTGATGTTAGCTGCCGTGTTTCCGTCAGTTTTTTGCTTAAAGCAACTCTTCGGTCGAAAGTTTACAAGACAGTTGTCCGGATGAACGGAACGACGTGCCGCGCGTCGATGTTCGTTAGAGAACTCATTCTTAAGCCCAATTCATACGCACCGGATCATACTTGCTCGCCCGAAGTTCTTCGATGCACCGACGGCTTCTCTGGATCGACTCCGTCAAGTTCTTCACTTCATCGCGCAGTCGAACGAGAAACCGGTGCGGTGCGAGTGGTGGCGCGTCCTCGTCATTCATCCGGCGATGTCGTTCCTCATCCTCCGCGTGAGTTCGTTCGAGGTCGCGCAGCTCGCGTCCCTTTTCATGAAGTGTTTCCTGGTCACGGTCGAGCTGCGAAGTGATCCGGGCAATCTCGCGTTCGATATTCGGGTCTTCCGTCGATTGAAGAGTGTTCGTCGCATGCTGCCGAAGCCGACCTTGCTCGGTTTCGATTCGGTCCCGAAAGCTGAAAGCGGTGTGGACTTTCCTTCGAGCCTCGTCAAGTTCACGCTTGTGCCGTTCTTCAAGTTCCCGCAGAGCGTTCGTCTCGATCGAAATTGCCTTCGAAGCTTCGACACCTTGCTCGTCGAGCGATGCCGCGAGTTCTAAGTCCTTCGTCGCTTGATGTCGTCGACGTAAGGTGCTGACATCGGCTTCGAATTGCTCGAACGTTCGATTCGCCGCGATGATGAGCGAGCGAGCTTTCGCGAGGTTCGGATCAACATCACGCGAACTCTTAACGAGCTCACGGTACGCGTCTTCCGATTTTTGTTGATCGGCCTCGATTTGTTCTCGGATGGTAGCGGTTGACATCTTAAAAACCCTTCCTGCTGGGAGCCTATTTCTTGATGAATTGGTTGAACGCCGCCGGGTTCTTCATGCGGAGATCGGCGAAACTCATACCCGGCGGAACGACAAGCGGCCGACGGGCCGGCGACGACAGGACGTAAGAGTTACGCGCCGCCAGGAGCGCCAGAGTGAAGGACATGGCCACATCACCGTGGCCGGTTTGCGGCGACCGCGCCCACTCAAAGCGAAGTTGTCCGTTCGTCTTCTCGATGACGCTTGTCGCGCGAAGTTGCTCGATCAGCATCGGATGAGGGAACAGTCCGATCGAACCCTCGTTGAAAAGTTCAAGCGTGTTCCGGCAGATGCGGTCCCATCCCGCGCCGTTCAACGTGAAACGGTCGACGCTGATGCGCATCTTTTCCAAGTTCTGAGCGAGCTGTTCCCCCTGCCAAGGGTCGAGGTAAATCCGCCCCGGCCCGAACTGACGGCGAAGCTTAACCAGGGCGGCCTCGACGTCGCCGATCTGCACGCGGCCGGTGAGGGGCGGCGTGAATACCTCGGCCGCCGCAAGTTGGAAACGCCCGGTTATCCCATGACGGCCGACGACGACAATCGCGGAATGATCGCGCGAAATTCCAAGATCGACGCCGTACCCGAACGCCCAACCGGGGATGCCTCGCGGCATCGGGGCGAGTTCGGGTTTGATGGCGATGTCGATGCTTGCCGCGTCGAACGCATCACCTTCCGCAGCGACCCATTTACCGATCCATAAACGGGCGAACCGTTGAGGCGATGTCTGCCGGCGCCGGTCTTCGAGTTCACCCTTGTCGATCCACGGGGCGGGTTCCATGAGGGCGGAGAAGCACCAACGCGCATTATCGACGACCGTCTGACGAAGGGCCCACTGCCATGATCCGAGGTGTCCGGCGTTCGTCGCGACACAGATAAGGCCGTTCGGAACCTTTGCCGCGTTATCGAGGAGGGTTTGAACAAACTCCTCGTTAGCAACGTGAGAAAGCTCGTTGATGATCAGCCAGTCCGGTCGCGCACCATGAGCGCTGGCGGCATCAGCGCTGAGGATCGTGCATTCGGAACCGCCCGGCCGTTTGCTGATGATCTTCGTCGCTTGCACGTCGACGAGTTCCGCGAGCCACGGATTGAGGGCGAGGACTTGCCGCATGATCTTCCTCATTTCGGAAGCTTGCTCAAAGTCCGCCGCCGCGATCTGGATCGTCAAGCCTATCGGTGAGAACGCGATCACCCACAGCACCATGATGGCAAGGTCGCTGTCTTTGCTGCCGCCCTTCGTGCGTTCCCACCAGAAGCGGTTGATCTCGGGACGCTTCCCAGAGACGAGAGCGATGACGGCGCGGTCAAGGGCTTCGAAGTCGCGCCTCTGAAACTCGGCGACGATGCCACCTAAAGGCTGGGGGCCGTGTGCCGATGTCGGAACGATGAGATGCTTCCGATACTCCACGGGGCTTTGAGCGATGCTTCGGATGGTGTCACGACTCATCGTTTCCACCCTCCTTAGTCGGATCAAATGCCACGTCGAGAATGTTGTGGTTCGCCTTGGGGTCGTTATCGAGTTGCAGCCGCATTATGGCGGCGTCACGCCGTTCACTGAACTTGACGATCTTCTCTTGAAGCTCGACACGCTGAAGAGGTTCGAGGGCCGCGATGTTCCTACGGAGCGTGAGCCCCGCGATCCTTGCGGCCCGTTCGCATCGGCAGGCGGTATTGATGGTCGCCGCCTTCGTGATGGAGATAGCGCCCCACCGTCGGACACAGGCATCCTCAAGCGATTGACGGAAGCGGGTACCATCCTTTGATACCTGCGCGAACGTCGAGGGAAGCGAAGCATCAACAATGCGGCTCTCGCTCGTCGTTGTCTTGCGGATCATCACAGTGAACCCTCGTTGATGTTGGAGGCGCGGGACGACGGCCGTCATCTCCGTCATCCCGCAGTAGCCGCCGGGCAGGAGCCGGCGGTTACTTGGATTCGTCCTTCGATGGGAAGACGCCGATCGCGCGAAGAGCGAGTTGACGGGCTTCCTTGTGCGTCATGCCACTCTTCGAGAGTTGACGAGCCGATCGACGAGACCGGTCGGAGTTCGTCATCTGACTCAAGACTCGTCTCGCGATCATCGCTCGCTTCTCGGGGGAAATCGTCGACAGGATGCGACTCGTCTTAACGAGTCCGAACTGAGCCCAGCCGGACGGCTGGACTGCTTCCGCGGGTAGGTCGGGGATTGACTGCGGGTTCGGGCTCGTGCCCTCCTGCCCACTGTCGCCGACGCCAAGCGCTTGACAAACCAGTTTCATCAAGTTTTGAAGCGTGGCTGTATCGGGGACATCTGCTAACCGAAGGTCAGGCCGTTCGGCGGCGCTGAGGAGATCATTCACATAACGAACGACTACCTCGACCGGAACCATCCGGTCAGGGTTCGTTGATCCGGTTCCAAGTTGACGACGGCGGCCGCGCATAGCGCGCGCAAGTTTACTGGCCAAGGTAGGCCTCCTGAAAAGTTGTAAACGTTTATCGTTGCTAACCCATTATTGCAGTCGAGTCGGAAACTTTGTTTCGATGCTCCGGAGTAACTTCCCGGCCTGCCACGCGATGTCCGCGATGACGGCGCGTTCGCTATCCGTCAACGCGCGGGCATGCTTGGCGTAATCGAGCAAGATGAGGGAATTATGGAGGAGACGAACGGCACGCGCGACGGTGCTCATAACGGATGCCCTGGTTGCAAGATCATCGGTCCGCTGCTTCATCGTAATCACCCCTCCCTTCTTTCAGGTCGCGCCACATCCGGCCACAAGGCATCGGGTCCTAGTTACGATGATTCATCCTCACAAGGTTCGCGTCGTGCCGCTGGGCAAGGTCTGGCACGGGCTGAGAACGAGGACACCCCTCACATACAGATGCATTTCGAGGTGCGAAGTGATGTTCATCTTGCTGGCGCAAACATGTGTTTGAATTGTGGGTTTGATGGTTTACCCGTGCACAAAATAAGCACAAACGCGCGAGCGACGCCGTAAGTGTGCGCTGGTTACAAGCTTGTGGTGATGAGCGAAGGATTGATGATCCTAATCCCTCCTTGGCACAGGGGGATATGAGCTTTGCTGATCGGAGGTGAGGCGTGGAGTGGATGCCCTCTTCGGCCTCCTGGCATGGGGTGGCACGCGGTGGCACGCGGTCCCCCTTCTTGTTACCTCTATATATTTTCTTCATCGCGAAGCGGGTTAGCTCAACACGAAAGGAAAGAGACCGCGTGCCACCTCGTGCCAGGTGGGGATGGATAGGTGTTATCATCTGTGTTTTATCATGGTTTCGCATGCCACGCGGATCGGACGAACACCGCGTTACAACCGCGTGCCAGCTTACGCCCCTCCGCGTGCCAGGCACCTTCGGCGTCCCAAGCTCACTCATCGCTCCGGTGCTCCTCATTAACTGATCCTTCCTCTCCCTCGTCATGATCACGCGATTCAGGGAACCCCCGCATGGCGGTTGAAGAGGGAAGTTTCCGCATGAGATCGATGCCGTAGAATCGTCGCACCTTATTCCCGGAGCCTATGCGTTCTTGTTTCGCCTTGGAGATCTGTGGGAATGCCGACCTTAATTCAATGCTGAAGTTCGCCGAATCTTTCGGTTTGATTTCTGAGCGACAGCACCAGGTTTTATACCTGGAATAGAGCTCTTGGGTCTCGATGCGCTTATCCGGTGCTACCTCACACATTTCTTCGACGAATTGCTTCACTGGACTCGAAGCGAGTTCCATCGTTTCGATCTCTTCGCGTCCCGATTCAGGTTGAATGAATCGCCCTGTACTCCGAAGGTCTCTAAGCCCCTCGAGTGCCCAAAGCAAAATCCCTGGAAGCTCCCGAAGGAGTTTGCTTTCCAATTCCGTATCTTCAATCCCGAACCACGACTTCCTCAGTGTGATCGTCAACATCCGGCCGGCAATTGCTCCGCTTGGGTCCGGGATTCGCAGAGTTTCGTTTGCAAGAATCATTAGTCTCGTTCGCAGTCGTTCGGAAATGGTCTCCAAGTATTTCCGCTCGATGTCCATCGGCTCATTGCTGACGAGGCGTAAAAGAGCCTCAACCAGGGCCGCTGTATCGGTTCGGCTGTCGATCCGTGCATCTGAAATGACAGCAAGCATCTTGCCGACGAGGGATCCAAGCCCAAATCGATACCCAAACTGCGCTATAGAAGGATTCGAATGATTTCCTGCGCCGACGAGGGCTTCAGCAATTCGGCCGATCAATCCCTTGCCTGCCCGCTTCGGCCCGGTAATGACGAGCATTTTCTGCTGAGAACAGTCGCCGGCAACAACGTACCCGAGCCACTGCTGGAGAAGTCGTTTAGCCTCGACGTCGTCCTCAAGAATGGCTTTAAGGAAGGATTTCCATTCCGTCGGTTCGGTTGCATTTGGATCAAATTGAACTCCGAGACAGGAGTTCGTGAACAATTTCGGTGAGGGCGGAAATGAGTATGAACGCTTTCCTTCGAGATATGAGGGAATGTGAATGATGGCATTCGGCATCACCATACACTCCGAGATCAGAAATGGCGGTTCATCATCGCCGAGCCACAAGGGAAGTTCAGCCCCATCTGGAGTGATGATTTGCGATTGAACCGCGGAGACGATCGACGCGGTCAACTGATTCGTGACCCTCTTTGCTGTCGGCGGTCCCTTTCGTCGCGCGTCTGTTTCGGCGTTGTATTTCGTGAGCTCCGCCTTATTGACGCGGTCGAATTCATCCTTGGTGGAATTAATGACCTTCGCCTTGAATTCCTCGGGTGACAAGCGCCGATAACGACCGTCGGCGTACTGAAACACGTCGCCTTCATGGAAGACGAAAACGTTCTGCCCATCAATCGCGGTTGCCGCGAGGAAAACCCGCGCCAACCTGTGTGGATCATCGACCGCTTCGTTGACTTCGCATTGTTTTTCGTCGCGCCGTTCATTCAAGAATGGATCGTAAAACCTACCGTTCAAATCTTCGATCGCACGTTGAATAGTTCGGTCAATGTAATCTTGCCGATCCCACTTTTCGCGACGAAGGCCTGACTTCATCGCGACCCGTTTAATGCGCTCAATATCGCCATGAAAGTAAAACGCGAGCGTTTTGATGCACGCGTAATCGGCACGCGAGGGATCAACCCCCCCGGTGTCGCTCGGGTAGTCCGCAGGGTCGGGATTGCCCTCGTAAAGCTTCTTGAATTTGTTCCCGCCCTTCGCGGCGAATGCTTTCGCGAGAACTTCCCCGTCGGACATGTTGCTAACGGCGGTGATCGTTTTGCTTGCATCGATAATTGCCGCCGGGGCGTCCGATGATGAAAGGCCGGCCGTTGATGGCTTGGCTTGTTTGGGGTCCGGTGTCAGCCCTGTTGCAAGCAAGATGGCATCTAGTTCTTCCTGGCGATCCTCAATGCTTGCTGACGCTTCGTCAAGGCGCTGCGAAGTGATCGTGAAGAACCGGGCGTTGTTGTAAACCTCGATCTCCCCATCGCCGCTTGACCCTTTAGGGGCTGGCCTACCATCTGTGCCAAGGACCATTCGATGCCGAACCCCAGGTTGAAGATTGCCGCGAGCAAAACCCTTCACGCCGGTGAGGGAGGGGCTAATTTCCGCATAACTCGCAAGCGTGGTGATTATCCGCTGGGCCCACGGTTTGATTTCGCCGGTCTCAGGATCACGGCAGTTGTCGAGGTCAATTCCGACAAGCCCGTCGAACGCTGCGAAAACGAACCCGATACCCTCGACATCATCATGTACAAGGTAGGTCGCGTAAGCTTCTTCGAACGAAGCCCACGTGTCATGGTCCGTCGTGCTGGCCGGTTTCTTGGGATTGCTCGCGCAACAAGGGATCTTTGTCGACTTCCCGTTGCGCGTCGCATAACGCCATACAACCCACCGATGTAGTCGGCGAAGTTCCGCGGGAATGAGCGATGGATCGATGCTCGTACGTTCGGCGATACTCATGACTTCGCCTCCCGAGCTCTGTCGAGAAGATCGCCGATGACACCGGACTCCCAGACTCGGCCGTCACGATGACCGAGGAGGGCATCAAGATGCTCCTCTTCGGGCCAAACGCAGATTTGCTCGACGATCGCGGCCCCGAACTGCTTCCGGTTTCTCAGTGTGGCCGCCGTCACCGTCACCGGTCGCAGCCATGATTCGTGTTGGACGATGAACCTGGTTTTTCCCAGCGATTCATCGATGATTAAACGCCATCCTTCGCTCGATGGGCTGGCGGGTGGCAGTTGGTTCGTTAGCATGTTCCTGGTGTCCTTAATCTTGGCCGTCGCACGAGACGTTGTGCCCCTCGTGCGCGGCTTTTTCCCTTTTCAGTTTTGGCTTGCCCGCGAATAAGTTCCGCGTCGATGACGAGGAGTTGCGGTAGAGCTTCGAATCAAATCATCGAGCTCATCAAGATTGACGACGACGCGTCCAGGGCACGGACGGTAAGCCTGAAGGCGTCCACTTGAAAGCATTCCCTTGATGGTGTCTTCCGAGACCGCAGCGTGTTGAGCAGCGGTCTTGATCCCGGCCCACGGGGATCGTCGCGCGACAACAGCGTTGCGAAGCATTTCGAATTGCTCTTTAAGAAAGTCGCGGTCTTCGGGGCTCATATGGACGCCCCTTGCAGTTCGCGTGATCGTCGGAACTTGACGTCAACTCCCAAACGACGAAGCTTCCGCGTTAATTCCTGGGCGCGTCGATAGTCTTCTCGGCGAATGGCGGATTCGAGCAAACAGAATTGGATTGCCGGACACTTGTCGGGATCAAAGGTAGCTTTCGGCATCGGTTCGGCTCCGCGTGACGGGTGATCTACCCATTCCGACGCGCGTAACCTTTTGCACCGATTTTCAGCCCGATTCGACGAGCTATTTGATGAATGAGAGCGGCGTAAACCTTTGAAATGAAGTACTTAGCGAATACTTGGGAGATTTTTCGATTTCCGAGACCGTGTAACCTTTTCTGAAAGGTTACACGGTCAATCGTCTTGCTGGTCGAAGACGACTCCATCAACAATCGAAGCCCCATCTTCTCTTAAGTGAACGAGGCCCGGTTGAAAGTCGTCTTTCTTTGACGCTGCGATCATATTGATAACTCTTCTATAATGCGGCTTCTTATAAAGAGTTACTCTCTTCACCCCAATGTGCTTAGCTACGTCATCGACAGTCATGTTGGCAATAGTATTGTCGATGTGTCTGGCGATTATGTAGGTAAAGGCTTTCGTGATTTTCGCTACGATTTTGTCTTTCCGTTTGGTGGCCTTTTGTTTGGTACGTTTACCCTTTGCCGCGTTCCGCCAGAAATTGTCCGGCCAAAGGTAACGGTGGTTCTCTTTTATGATGCGGTACTCGTCTTCAATGTCGTCGTAAAATCGTTGATCGAAGTCAGCAACACCGCGACGGATTTTACTCGCAACCGCAAGCCAAATGTTCGGCGTATATACTGAAGACGAACCGCGTCTCCGCGCATTATGGATCTCTTGTCGATAACAAAGTTGCTCGTTGATTTCGATCTGATTGATGAGGTCCTGGGTCAACTCTTCGATCCCAAGATGGACCGACGAAAAGAAACGACCACAGATGACTTTCGGCCGTGATTCGGTGAACTCGTAGTAGCGGTGAAGTCCCTTGAATGCCTTCATTTGATGAATCAAGTGGCGAGCGTCGAAGATCCAGTTTGGGAAGAAATCATGAGAACCGGTGTTCGGTCGTTCGAGCCAAGTCATCGCTTCTTCTAGTACACGACCAAGTTCAGAACACCAACCGGCGTACCCTGACGGGTTGATGCACTCCTTCGGAACCGGGCTGATTGGATCTTCGGTTCCGAAATAAAACGAAGGATCGTTCCTCGTCGCCAACAAAGTACCTTCGAATAGTCCGTCCGCCGTCATCATCGTTGCATCCCTCCAGGAGCCAGCGGCAGCGCCGCCCCGGCGGCGTCTTCGAGGATGCTGAAGATGACGCCAGGAGCGGCGCATGGGGCGGATAGCTACTCCCGCCGCGCCACATAGCGTTATAGAGGGAGAGGGCCGAAAGTCCGATGTCTCGGGGAATTAGTCGGCACAAAATCGGCTAATTAAGTCCGTGTCAGTGACTTCGGCGATTGAACATTCGGAGAGTTTTCGACCGAAAAAGAACCGGAAGAAACAGCGATAAGGCTAGCAGATGAATGACAGACGATGGCTCTGGAACTGACCTAAGGAGTTCGAATACAGAGCCGCCACGGAACGAACCGCTAGAGATGTCTGTGCCATAGATATTTCCATTTGCATCCAAAACTACGCCGTCGTTGGCCCAGTAATGGCTCTGAAACGGAAAGGTAGCGAGCGGAATGATGGTCTCAGTCGTGTGGTCAAACTTAAACACATTACCCGAGTTAGTCACATAGTCACCTAAAGTAGTTCCATATAGATTCCCATCACTATCTATTGCAACTTGTCCAGATGCGCGTTGACCGTTTGATCCATCGAACGACGCCAACGCCGTAATGACATGGCTCCCAGCGTCCAACTTGAAAACAGTCCCATAGTTCGATGCACCGCCATTTGTAGTTACGCCAAAGATGTTACCGAGGGAATCAATGGCAAGCCCACCTCCAGGGTAGGCGCCATTACTCCCGTCAAATGACGCGAGCGTTATGACATTGTGAGTTCCTGCGGTGATTTCGAAAATGGAGCCGACATTACTTGTGCCGCCAGCACCGGTAACTCCGAAAATGTTTCCGACGGAGTCCGTAACTAATGGGGAGATGTCGCTTTGAAAAGTAGCTAAGGTAGTTATTTGCTGGGAGTTCGCGGGAATTTCGAATACGGTTGAAAATTGATTGGGTGCCCCAAATGGAGGAATGCTGGTGATTCCGAACAAATTTCCTTGAGAATCTGTTACAAGTCCTGCATAAGACGGCCCACCAGCTACGTGGGATAGCACAGTTAATTGATGACTTGTAGTTGAATATTTGAACACAACATTTGAAAAAGACCCCGTCTGGCCGAAGATATTTCCGTGTGAGTCGAGAACCAATCTTCCCGCCGGACTGTAACACGCATTTGAAGTACTTGCCGGTCCAAAGTCGAACTGCGTGATGAACGTGTGAGTGTCAGCCGTGATTTCGAATATCGTGCCGCCGCCGTTCACTCCACCGTAAGTCGTCACACCCCACATATTGCCATCTGAATCGAAAGTCAAAGGACCAGTCGGACTGTAACCGTCTACGGTCGCGTTGTCGAAGGAAACGAGTGTCTGAAACGAGTACGATTCAGCATTGGCATGAGTCACGATAATCAACAACACGAAAGAGGAGAACATTGAGGCGATGATTAAGCGGGCACGCATCACTTGATCCTTCAACGGGGGAAATAGCAAGTTCGGTAATTTTTAAGACATCAGGTAGGTTCGACCGCGGGGGTGCGAGAAAAGGAAGATATCAGGAAGTTAGTCGGCTATTCAAGACGAACTTGTATCTGTCAGTAATGTAATGTCGCAACATCCGGAGATGTTCAACGGCGAAAAAGATACGCCGACATCAACCGATGCCGGCGCGAGTGAATCTGAACAACGACGTGGGCTATTTGTCGCCCTTAACGTTGATAGTCACGGTCATGGGCTTCAGCCGGTCAATCTTCTTTCCTTCATCATCAACGGGGGTTAAAGTCACTTTCGACTGGCCTTCTTTCTGAGGCAGCAAATAGACGTGCAGATGATCTCCGCCTAACACTCTCTTTCCATTAACCGGCTCCGCGAACACTAGCGCGGTAGTAACGAACTTGACCGACTCGCCATCGACTTTCACGTCGAGATTTCCGATGCCGGAATCGGTAGTTACACGAACTGCGACGAAGCCATGCGCACCGACACCGGCGACTGTGTTTTGGTTGGGATCGACGACGACAACCTTTCCAGGCGGCTTGGCAACTACTGAAGACGCTGAGCGATAAGGACAAAAGCGACGGCGAGGGAGGTCGCACGCATGATACACCTCATGAAATAGGGTTGATGAAAAACATAGACGGAACGGTTGAGAAGTTACCACGTGCTATCTGGGCCGCAAGCCGAACAATCGTATCGGGTACGGATGTACGTGAGGGGTAAGTTCTAGGATCACGCTACGTGTTGACTTGAGCTGTCGAATTCGTGAGTGTTAATGCTTTCCGAATACTGGATAGCAGCAAATAGTGAAGGAAGGTCGGACGAATGGCTATATTTCAGAAGGCTCAAGCAACACCACTATACGCGGATCTTCAGCGATTCGCTTAGCTGCACGCTTCCGTGCGGAAGCACCACACTGATAGTACACATGAGCATGCGCGGCATTTGATGGATCATTTTCGTCAGTTTCCAGAATCGCATCCGCGTTATTACTCCGAACAACTATACACTCGAGCGAAACCGCGCCAGTCCCAGGATAAAAAGTCGCTACCCTGTCGGTCCAAGTAGTCAACCGATCCACATCAACAGAGAAACGCTCGAAGCTAAATGCCGCGGACGAAATCCGTCGTTCCTCTTTTACATACCACTTCGGATTCGTGAGATAACGAATTAAATCGTCGGTGTCATCAATCGCTGGTCGAGGCACGTTCTCAATCGAACCCCCCTCAATATCCGCCATTATGTGACTAGCCCTGCAAAAACCACTGAATCAATGACGTGGCTTCAGATACATCGGTAAGTGGGATTGAATCTTCGAGTTCGATTTCTTTGGCTGGGTGCCACATTAAGTATCGGATACTATCAGGTGACTCAAATTCTAATTCGAGGGCTTTCCCATTGTCCTGCCACTCGAATTGAAAGGCTCCGGTTGACATCGGTACGACATGAGGCCGATATATCATCCCTTCAGGAATGCTAGCGACCCAGCGTTTCGCAGCCTCGATGGTTGCTAAGTCAATTGCCTTGCCACCCTGTTGATCCCAGTTGAATCGGAGATCTTTCAGATCTTCCAGTTCTTCCAATATGTACTGCTTAAATTCTGGATCATAGTGACCCACACGGAGCCATGTGTCTGAGCGATCTGATGCCCAAGATCCATACTTTGATTCCATGGTGCTACTAGTCATTAGATACCGTGACTCCCATCAATTGCTCAAGAAGAGCTATTCCTGCGGCCTTATCCGCGAAGTAGCTCTTTGCGGCTGATCGAGCTGAATCGCTTCTTTCCTCAAGTTTGTTTCCGACTAGTTCATGATGAGCATTCACCCTCGCCCAGATCTTCTCCGAACATGCTGCGAGTTGCACGTTCAAAATGACCCCATCTCGTTCTAATGAGGCACCAATGGATCGCTCAACTAGGTTGGCTCCATCTGGATTCGTTGGAATCCAATTGACACAGGGGGGCAAGCTCGGGAGCGATTCTGAGGGGGCCGAAAACGCGAAGTTGTTACCGATCGCCGTAAGAGGGGTCCAAGGAAGTTTCTCAAGGACCTTTGCAATGTAGGTCCCACAGTCTTCCTTAGCATCGCCGGATTCCACTATGATGCGGTCGGGATTAATCATCCAAGTCGATTTCATGTCACCTTTAGTCACGCCCTTAAAGCGAAACCCCGGTCGTTCCATCGACGATTCAACCAGCATACCCGTAGGTTGCTGAACTATTCCCTGATCAATCAGCCAGCCCGGTTGGATGATGTAAACATTGAATGCGCCGAGAGCGATGCAATTGCCGTTCTCAAAGCGAAACAACGTCTAATCTCCTTGTTTACCATTGGAAAAAGCAGCGAAGGGCATGTCTTTAGAACTAATAACCTATTCAAGCCAGAGAACAACCCCAGCTTACCTTATGATCAGTTATATTCTGCTACGGCCCACGTCTCGTTTCGGTTTGATCTCGTCTTCCTCATGTGAAGTTCCGCCCTCTATTGTTGGTGCAATTCCGCGACCAAATCACCAACCGGCAATGAAACAGAGAATGCTCACCTATCCGCGAATTTCCTTTCCCTGCCGATCGGTCATTTTTGCGCACAATCTGCGCACGCTTACTCCCCTTTACACCCCTTTTCGTTGCTTTACGAGCCTGACGGCCAAGAAATGAGAAACGCCGTAAACCCACCATTTCCAAGGGATTTACGGCGTTATCTACGATGGGCAGAGCCGGGATCGAACCGGCGACACCAGGATTTTCAGTCCTGTGCTCTACCAACTGAGCTACCTGCCCTCGACCAAAGATGACCCTCGGTCGTCGATGACAATTGAGTCGGGAGCCGATCTCTTTCGCCATTCGATCACGACAATCTACCGATGCCGTGGGTTCGGGGCAACTTGCACGTTGGGCCAGCAGCAAATTTGCCCAAAGTTGCGTTCATTTTAGAGGAGTGCCGGTGACGCCGTTTTCCGAATCAGCCGGATCTCGTTGCCTAAATACCTCGAGACTGGATTTAACCACGGGAACTTGGATCGCCGTGCAATCCGCAGAATCCCCCATCTTCCGGCAATCACCCTCATCGTTAAAATCCCGAAAATCGTCCTGTAAAAGGTTCATTTTGATTGAACCGGGTGCCGATGCCGTCTAATATCCCGGCAGTGGACATTGGCAGGCTGGGAAAAATGCTCCGCAGTCCAGGCTTGGCGGCCGACTCGATCCGAAGTCGCCCGAAGGAGAAAACTCATGCGTTCTTTCATGTTGACGGCCGTCTGTGCCGGGTTGGTCACTGGTGTCGCGTTCGCTGCCGAGGCTGCTAAGTCGTTCGGCATTTGCCCCGTGGGTGGAAAGCCCGCCAAGGAAGACGTCTCGATCGACTACAAGGGGAAGAAGATCTACTTCTGCTGCCCCGGTTGCGAAGGGGAAGTCAAGGAACATCCCGAGAAGTTCACCACCAAGCTGAACAATCAGCTCGCGGTCACGAATCAGATCGTGCAGGTTGCTTGCCCACTCTCGGGCGGTCCGCTCAAGAAGGGAACCGAAGTGGAAGTCGGTGGCGTAAAGGTCGGCTTCTGCTGCCCCAACTGCCAGAAGAAGGTCGCCAAGGCCTCGGACGATGAGAAGGTCGAGATGATCTTCGCGAAGATCGACAAAGGCTTCACGATGCAAGACAAGTGCCCCGTGAGCGGCAAGCCGATCAATCCTGAGATGAAGACCGAATACAAGGGAAAGACCGTCTTCTTCTGCTGCGGCGGTTGCCCCAAAGCCTTCGAAGCCGATCCTGAGAAGTTCGCCGCCAAGCTCCCCAAGGAGTAATGGCTCCGCGAGTTTCGCTCGCAAAATAAAAGAGGAAGAGGCTCGGGCCGTTCCGATGGTGCCGGGCCTTTTTCATGCGCGATCCTTTTATCACCCACCTTGGTCCTTGACCCTCAGCGTCGAGCTCTTTACGTTGTTCCTTGTGATGCGGGTGTAGCTCAGTGGCTAGAGCGTCGGCTTCCCATGCCGAATGTCGAGGGTTCGAATCCCTTCACCCGCTTT
>JAIEPU010000027.1 GCA_019748235.1 bacterium | reverse complement strand
GTGCCGCCTGAGTCGTGTACGCCGGGAATCTCCTACCTGGATGAAGTTGACAAGGCGATCGCCAAAGGTGACGGAGTCGACAACGTCTTGGCGAAGAACCCAGAGGATGAGCTCATCAAGACGGTAGAGACCACCACGGGCGAAAAGGTTTCTGAGGCAGACATCACTGCACGCGAAAATGCCCAGCAGGCAAAGGCAAATGAGAAGGCTGAATCGGAGTCTAAAGAGAATCGGCTGAGGCGAATACCTCATCTTCCTTTCGTCAATGCGGCCTTGCAGTCGATGGGTGTCGATCCAGGGCCAGAGTCGGTGCCGAAAGAAGACTATCCTCGCACGCTTCGTGAGTTCCGCGCGATGAAGGACGCGGGGATGACGAACGAAGAAATCGCTCGCAAAACAGGCTGGGAACTTCCCTCGATCGAGGCACTCCATGAGGCTGCCGAGATGAGTAAACTTCCCATCGTCGACTCGATGCCGACCAAGCCGTACAAGGCAGAGTCGCAGGCAGAAGACAGAGCCGATGCCGTTCCTCCACCTAATACTCCCGGTTGGAAAGATCCCCCTCAGCTGATGAAAGCAAATCAGGATAGAAATATCCCTATTCCTGCCGCTCCGAATCCACCCTCGGACAAATCCGTTTGGAAACGAGCACTTCCAGCCCTTTCGCGAGAAGATTCCAAGTTCGAAAGTCTGAGCGGCTCCTCTGGTAGCTAAACGGGGTTTCATGGACTTGGGGGACAGATCGTCCCGAAACGATCCCTACCAGGTTGAGTGGATTGAGATGTGGCACGTTTAACCCTCTCGCTATAATGGTTTACAGGGCCCATCTGCTGAAATGATCGTAACGATCCCCCATTTGATGCTTTCCAGGTGCCAGTGGATCGATTAACGTCGGCTCATCTCCCAGCCGGATGCCTAAGGCGCGATGAAGAAAGAGGTTCTCAGGAAAATCGAATGATTCAACCAACAACCAGCGCGACGATGACGGAAAATCATGCCGAGGCCAAAAGGCCTGAACGGAGTCGGCGTCGATGGATGGTTTGGTTGCTGCCTCTCGTTTTGATTGTCGTGCTTGGCTATTCGCTTCAATCATCGGGTCTCGTCTCATTCGGCACCGGTGATTCCCAGACAAAATTCATCGGCCCGGTTCAAACGGAGAAAGTGCGAAAGGGTCTCCTGCGCGTTACCGTCAACGACGACGGCAACGTGGAAAGCGCCGCGAACGTCGACCTGAAGTGTCAGGTGCAGGGAGGAAGTCAAATCCTTTGGATCATTCCCCAAGGGACTGAGGTAAAAGAGGGGGACTTGCTCGTCCGGCTGAACTCGTCGACCATCGAAGAGCAGATCACGTCGCAGAAAATCCTCTATGAGCGAGCCGTTGCTGATCAGGTCCTTGCCGAAACGGAACTTGCCGTCGCTCAGATCGCGGTCAAGGAGTACGAGGACGGCACCGTTGTTAAGGAAATGCAAACAGCCGATGCGAATATCGTCATCGCCAAAGAAAACTTAAAAAGCTCCGAGAATCTGCTTCGTCATAACGAACGCATGTTCCGGAAGGGTTATGTCAATCGCTTGCAACTCGAAACCAACCAGTTCGCCGTCGAAAGAAACAAGCTCGAGCTCGATGCGATGACCACGGCTCGCCAAGTTCTCGTTGAGTACACCAAGCCGAAGATGCTCAAGGAACTGATCAGCAAGCAAGAGGCGGCACAGGCGAAAGTATTGGCCATGAAGGCGTCGGCGGACCTGGAGAAGTCCAAACTCGACCGTCTCAATGAGCAACTTGCCAAGTGTACGATCAAAGCCCCCCAAGCTGGTCTGGTGATCTATGCGAACGACCGAGGCCGATCGAGAAGTGAGGCCTCGCTCGTCGAAGAGGGAGCGACCGTTCGAGAGATGCAGAGTCTCATTCAGCTCCCCGATTTGAATTACATGCAAGTGAATACCCTCATTCACGAAACTAAGATCGACAAGATTCGGCCTGGTCTTCCTGCGACGATTCGAATTCGTGGGACCGAGTTATTGGGGATCGTGAAGTCGGTGAACAATCAGCCGGAGCCGGGGAACTGGTTCTCCTCAGATGTGAAGGAATATGCGGCGAAGGTCACCATCGAGAGTCCACGAAAGGCAAGTTCTCTCAAGCCTGGCATGACCGCGGAAGTGGAGATCCTGGTCAAGGAAATCCCGGACGCTTTGCAAGTTCCCCTCCTCGGTGTCGTTCAAGAGGGTGATGAGGATGTCTGTTACTTGTGGAAGAAGGAAAGCGGATACGAACGCCGTCCAGTGAAGGTCGGCCTAGCGAACACGAGCTTCGTCGAAATCAAAGAGGGTGTATCGAAGGATGACGACATCATTTTGAATCCCCGGGCGTGTGTCGCGGAGGCGAAGCAGCGCGCCGAGCAGGCGGCGCTCAAGATGCAGAAGGATCGCCGATCTCGGGGTAAGGAAGGAAAATCGTTCGATAAGCAGGCTGCCGGCGGCGAACAGATGGCGGCAAAGAAGAAGTCGACAAGCACTGTGGCCGCCTCGGAAGAGGATTCAACGCCGCGCAAAGAGGTCCCGTCCGTTGGTGGTGGGGGTGATAGCGGATCCGGTCATGAGCCGACGACCTCACCCGGTCAATCCAAGCCGAAGAGCGGGGCGAAGCCAACCCTTTCCACCAGCGCATCTGAGAAATAGAGAATCGCTGCCGCGCGAGTCGATTCCTCCGACTCATCACGCAAAATGGAAGTACCATCGCTGTGATTTCTCCGCGAACATTGATGCAGACATTTCGGCTGGGCGTCAAAAGCGTTCTGTTGCACAAGCTCCGTTCCGCGCTCACCATCCTTGGCATTCTGATCGGTGTCACCGCCGTCATCTGGCTCGTCGCGATGGGAGAGGGAATCAGCCATCAAGCGCAGGAGCAGATAAAAAGTCTCGGCGCGACGAGCATTATCATTCGAAGTACGAAGCCGATCATTCCCTTGCCGCCGGGTGATTCGGGGAGTTTCGTCTTTCCCTACGGCTTGCTCCGCGAGGACTTCATCCGGCTGACTGAATCGATTCCTGCCGTGATTCAAGCGGTTCCGATGAAGGAGATCCGCCAGAGCGTCAACTACGGTGATCGCGTGCTCGATGCCCGCATCGTCGGATGCACGTCCGATTACCTCGATTTGAATCAGCTACAAATGGACTTAGGCCGCTTCGTCCAGCCGACGGACGCGGAGTCCATCGCGAACGTGGCCGTGATCGGTGCCGATGCGGCCAGGATTCTATTCCCCTCCGAAGACCCGATTGGTCGCTCCGTGCAGATCGGCCGTGAATTCTACGTGGTGATTGGAACGACCAAGAGCCGCAATCCCTCGGCAGGAATTGGTGGAAGTCTCGACGCGCAAGACTTCAATCAAGACGTGTACATTCCTCTCGAAACCTTTCGTCAACGAATCGGCGATACCGTCGTCATCGCGCGTACCGGTTCAAGAAGCGCGGAGAATGTGCAGCTCAGCCAGATCACACTGAAAGTCGCAGATATTGAGCAAGTCGATTCCACCGCGTCGATGGTCGAGCAGTTGTTGCAGAAGTACCACCGTTACCCCGACTACGCGATCGTCGTCCCGAAGGAACTCCTTCGCCAAGCCGAAATTCTCCGCATGATGTTCACGATGCTATTAGTGGTGATCGCGGGAATATCGCTCGTGGTCGGAGGGATCGGCATCATGAATATCATGCTCGCGACGGTTACCGAACGAACTCGCGAAATCGGCATCCGCCGCGCTCTTGGAGCGAAGCGGTCCCACATTCAGTGGCAATTCCTCAGTGAAACGATCGTCCTTACCATGACAGGGGGAATTCTGGGAATCGTCATCGGGTTGATGTGCGGGCCATTCGTCTATGCCTTGCAATGGCTCGCGCAAACATTGATTCCCGACGTCTATCGAACGCTTCCCGATTCCGTCCGCAACTTGGAGCCCGTCGTCGCCCCCTGGTCGATCATCGTCTCGCTTCTCATCGCGGTCTTGGTCGGCGTTTTCTTCGGTCTTTATCCCGCGCGCCGCGCCGCCATGATGGACCCGATCGATGCCTTGCGGCATGAATAACGTCTGATACGACTATCGGTCTTCATTGGGTTAAGCCGCTGACGCATTCTCCCGTGTGACTCGAGCGATGTCTCGTCTAACGGTGAAACAGGCCGCGAAAAGCACGGCGGCGAGCAAGACGTTGACGACCGGGACCGACATCATTGCCTGACGAAGACCCTCCGCTCGATAGGGAAGAGCCAAATCCTTTACCGGCACGTTGGTCACGCCGTCGGCCATCGCGGCTTGCAATGCGAAATGATCGCTGGCAATCCCCATCACGTAGGGGCCAAGCGAAGCTCCAAGTACGTACATCGCGAAGAAGTAGAGAGCCATTGCGGTGCCACGGCTGTTTGGCTGCACCACATCATGAAGCGTGGGGTAGACAGCGGCGTAATAGACATACATGAACCCACACCCGATTGCGAGAAAAAGTGTGACTGGAACGATGTTCCCCGCCTTTTGAATAAGCGCGCCATAGGTCAATGGAATCGCGATCAGGATGGCCACCGCTCCTACGAGAAGCCGCCCGTCCACCCGCCGCGCGCGCATTTTGTCGGCCCCCCAACCTCCCAGTAAAAGCCCCGGTACTCCACTGAGTCCATAGGCGATCATCCCCATGATGCCCGCCTGCATGATGTTGACGCCGTGATATCGCTGGAGAAGTGAACTGAGAAACGCGCCGAGCGCGTACATGTTGAGATTGTGCAGCGCTCCCGAAAGAATCAGCCACCATACGGTCGGAATCATGAGCACCGAAAGAAACGAGCCAGGCTTCTGCGAAGAAGGCTGATGAAGTTGAAGATCGGCCGCGCCCCGGGCTGGTTCCTTGATCCAAAGAACGAGCACAGCACAAACAAGACCGGGAAGTCCAGCAACATAGAAAGCCGTCCGCCAGTCATACCACTGCGCGATCGTCGTGCTCACGAGAAACGAGAGTGCGATCCCAAGTGGAAGCCCCAGCATGAAAATCGCCATCACTTTACCCCGGACGCGCGCGGGAAAGAGATCGCCGATCAATGCGGTCGCCGCCGGCGCGCAGGTGGCCTCTCCGACTCCGACTCCCAGTCGAATGATGAAAAGCTGACGAAAGGACTGAGCTAGTCCGCTGGCGGCGGTGAGAACACTCCAAACAGCAACTCCCGCGGAGAGAAGTTTTGTTCGGCTCGTTCGATCCGCCAACCATCCGAGTGGTACGCCGACGACGGCGTAGAGAAGAGTGAAGGCGGTACTCAGTGCGCCGATCTGCTTGTCGTCGAGGCCAAACTCCCTTCGAACCGGCTCTGCCAGTGCTCCCAGAATTTGGCGATCAAAGAAATTCATCGCATTGATCGCTAACAGGATAAGTAGTGCCCAGGTGGCGGCTCGATTCATCGGATATCTCTGCCCCGCAGTATGGATGAAGAAGATGTGAGGACTCGACGTTACCAACCTGCCGCGCCAGACGCGACGCGATTGTTGGCAAATCATCTCTAAATCGTCGCGAAGGGTCGAACCGAAGCGCATGTCAACGGTTGGGGAGTCTTCTCTGTGTCGGCTGAGTCGTCGGGCGCCCTCCTTTCTCTCTTGGTGGCAGGTGGATTCGAATGCCCTAAAACCAACTTCGGGGGAGCGGTCCTATCGTTTTTGAGTTGAGACTTCTCAACGACCCTCAACGATTCATCGGTTTCAGTAACACGGGGCTTCGAATGGCGGTCAGCACGGACATGCAGAAGATTCGCAACATCGGCATCATCGCCCATATCGATGCTGGTAAGACCACGACCACCGAACGAGTCCTGCATTACACGGGCGAGACCCACAAAATGGGGGACGTCGACGAGGGAACGACGGTCACGGATTACCACTATCTCGAACAAGAGAAAGGAATCACGATCCGGGCGGCTGCCGTCACCTGCAAATGGAAAGACATCCGCATCAACTTGATCGACACCCCCGGTCATGTCGACTTCACCGCTGAAGTTGAGCGCAGTCTTCGCGTCCTCGACGGCGGAATCGTCGTCTTTTCGGGCGTGGAAGGAGTCGAGGCTCAGAGCGAAACCGTTTGGCATCAAGCCGATAGCTACAAGGTTCCGCGCATCTGTTTCATCAACAAACTCGATCGGACCGGCGCCGACTACTTCCGCACGATGGACGATATCGCGGAGCGTCTTCGCGCAACGGTTTGCCCGCTGCAAATTCCCATCGGCAAGGAGAAGGAGTTCACCGGCTGCATCGATCTCATCAAACAGAAAGCCATTTACTTCGATCAGGAGAAGAAGGGAAAAGAGACGAAAATCGTCGAGATTCCTGAGGATCTCGTCGACGAAGCACAGCTTTGGCGTGAACGAATGATCGAAACGCTGGCCGATGCAGATGATGAAATAGCCGAGGCATTCCTCGAAGGGAAAGAATTCACCGAGGAAGAGATTCACCAAGCGATTCGTCGGGCGACGATTGCCCTCAAACTATTTCCTGTCTTTTGCGGCAGTTCACTGAAATACATTGGCGTGCAGCCGGTACTTGACGGTGTTGCTCTTTATCTCCCCAGTCCGCTCGACATCCCGCCCGTTCAGGGACTCGACGCGAAGGGAAAGGAGAAATCTTATCCCCCCGATCCCGATGGGCCCTTCGTTGGGCTCCTCTTCAAGATTCAAGCGGACAAGCATGAAGAACTGGGGTTCATCAGAATCTATTCGGGGACACTCAAGCCCTCCAGCCGCGTTCTCAATTCGCGTCACAACAAGAAAGAGAACATCACCCGTTTGATGCATATTCAAGCGGACCGCCGAACGATGCTCGAATCCGCCTCCGCGGGAGACATAGTCGGTGTTATTGGTGTGAAAGACTCGGTCACGGGCGACACGCTCTGCGAACCGAAGGAGCCCGTGATTCTCGAGCAGATCACCTTTCCCGAAACGGTTATCAGCACCCGCATCGAGCCAGAATCATCGGGGGACAAGGACAAATTGGCGGCCACGCTTGCCATCCTTCAAAAGGAAGACCCCACGTTCCGAGCTTCGATCAGTCCAGATACCGGTGAGGTTTTGATCAGTGGAATGGGCGAACTTCACTTGGAGGTCGCGATCGAAAAGATCAAGCACGACTACAACGTGAAGATTCGGACGGGTAAGCCGCGTGTTAGCTACCGCGAAACATTGAAGGCGGACGGCCGAGCGGTGGGTCAGTGTCACCGCCAGTTGGCATCGGGCAACATCTTTGCGGAGGTCGAGATCGAGCTGCAGCCGATTTCTGGAGAAGGGGCGGCCGCATTCGAGTTTAAGAACAAGCTCCCCATGGATTCTCTCGTCCCTCACGAAATGGTTCTCATCATCGAAGATCAGCTTCGAGAGGAGTGTCGCGGCAGTGGTATGTATGGATTCCCGCTGAGCCAAATCCGCGCAATCGTCCATGACGCGAAATATCGTGAAGGGGAGTCCACGGAACCCGCCTACCGGTTTGCCGTCGCTCATGCAGTTCAGCAAATCCTCTCGCAAGCGGGGACAAACATTCTGGAACCGGTGATGAAGCTCGAGGTCCGGACGCCGGAGGAATACATGGGGGATGTGACCGGGGACATGGCCGCTCGCCGAGCGGCGATCGAAAACGTTTCGATGCGTGGTCATTTGCAAGTGGTCACGGCTGCGGTTCCCCTCCGAGAAATGTTCGGCTATTCGACGTCGCTTCGAAGTTTGACACAGGGACGCGCGACTTACACGATGGAACCGCTTCGATACTCCGTCGCGCCTCCGGAAGTCGGCGATCAGTTGATGTAGCCACTTTCGTGAATTGTGAATAACTTCTATATCCTCTCTTTCTGCCATCGGCGCAAGGAGTTGTGCAAAAGAGAGCGAGTGGGGAGGCAAAGCAGTTTGACATCGCCTGCTTGAATCCCACGAGGCAGGTCTTAGAACAGAGCGATCCTATGGAAACGATACGGTTGCTGGCTCCCACCAGCCCTAGGGTTGGTGTGGAAGTGGCGACGGCATCGTTTTCTGTGGCGTAATGTCTTACCCAGTCGACACTTGCTTCCGAGTTCTCGCCTTGAAAGAGGTTTGAGGCAGGGAGAAAAGACCGGGCCGCGAGGAGAGTTATCCTCGTGCGTTGAAACCATTTGACGCCGATTAGGGCGATTCATAGATTAGTTCGTCTTGAGATTCGATGAAGAGCCGAAGCTCTTTTGAATGAAGAGCTTAAAGAAACGGTCTTCGCGGCAGGGGTGAGAAGCGTGAGCACGGCGGGAAAAGAAAAAATCCGAATTCGGATGGAAGCCTACGATCATTCCGTCCTCGATGCGTCCGCGCAGGAAATCGTCGATACCGCCAAGCGGACCGACGCAATCGTGCATGGCCCGATTCCGCTGCCGACTCAGATCAGTCGATACACGGTGAATAGAAGCCCTCACATCGACAAGAAGAGTCGTGAGCAGTTTGAGATTCGTACGCATAAGCGCCTGATCGATATCGTTCAGCCGACCGCCCGGACGATTGATGCGCTTAATAAGATTCAGCTTCCTGCCGGTGTGGACATCAAGATCAAGGCTTCTTCCTTCGCCGGATAGTCGCTTGAGCTTGAGACGTTAGGCCTATTTCTCTCGGGAGATAGGTCAAGCCTTCGCGACAGCCGGTATACCCAGTGCCGTTCTGTGAGTGACGAGGCTCGTGACCGAGTGGCATTCGTGCTTTGGTGCGGTGCTCCGTGTGTCGCGATTTAGCTCTTTTGTCTTTGGGTGGATACAGAAAGGGATGCGGCTCGCTGAGTGGAGCTGAGTCGCAGTCCTGGTTGGTTGATCGGGGAGACTAGCGATGCCGAAGATGCTGCTCGGCGAGAAAGTCGGAATGACGCAGGTCTTCGATGAGGCCGGCAATGTTCACGGCGTCACCGTCATTCAGCTCGGTCCCTGCCATGTATTGCAGGTGAAGACTCCCGAGAAGGATGGGTATCACGCGTTGCAGATCGGCTACAAGGAAAAGCCGAAGAAGCAGGCGAATGCTCCCGAGACGGGTCACGCGAAAAAGGCGGGTGTTGCCGCCAAGCGATTCGTTCGCGAAGTCAGGCTCGGTGATGCTCCCGCGGAGGCGGTCGGTCAGGAGTTGACCGTTGCTCTCTTTGAGGGCGTCGCTGCAGTTGACATCGTTGGAACGATGAAGGGTCGCGGATTCTCGGGTGTTATGAAGCGTCACGGCTTCAGCGGCCTCGAGACAACGCACGGTGTTCAACGAAAGCACCGAGCTCCCGGTTCGATCGGTCCGTCGCAGTTTCCTGGTCACGTTCGAAAGAACATTCGAATGAATGGCCAATACGGAAACTCGCCGAAGACCTCGCGAAATATCAAGGTTTATTCAATCGATCCCGAGTCCAACCTGATGTTGGTCGAGGGGCCGGTTCCTGGGGCGAATGGCGGTTTCGTGCTGGTGCGCGAGACCAAGAAGTTGCCGAAGGGAACGAAGCGATAAGTTGCCCGTTTGGTTTGTGCCTGTTCGTCGGTGACGGAAGGCTGGTCAAATAGGGCTCATTCGGCCGCAAGCTTGAAGCGAGTGGTCGTTCGTCGTGGGGACGAAGAGATGTTAACGATTCCTGTGGTCAATCCGAAGGGGGAGAAGGTCTCGACGATCGAGATCGATCCCGCAGATTTCGGAGGCGAAGTTCGTCAGCAGTTGCTGCACGACGTCGTGCTCATGCACTTGGCCAATGTCCGTCAGGGTAATGCCTCGACCAAGCGTCGTGGTGAAGTTGCCGGCCACAAGAAGAAGCTGTTCCGGCAAAAGGGGACGGGTAATGCCCGTGTCGGTACCCGCCGCTCGAACAAGCGTCGAGGTGGTGGAACGGCCAAGGGCCCGAAGCCCCGCGATTACTCCTACACGATTCCGAAGCGGGCTCGTCGCCTTGCCACTCGCATGGCGATCTTGAGCCGACTTCAGGATCAAGAGGCAGTGGTCGTTGACGGCCTTTCGCTGGGGGCACCCCGGACCAAAGAGATTGCTCAGGTCCTGAAGGCGATCGGCGTGTCCGAGCACACCTGTCTCCTTACGACCGATGGCGTCGACAAGAACGTTTATCTGTCGGCTCGGAACATTCGAGGGATGGAAGTGCTGCCGGCGAGTGATCTTCACGCGTACGCAGTTCTTCGCCCGAAGCGGCTCGTTCTGACCAAGGCCGCGGTGGAGGCCTTGAAGAAGGCGCCCCGTTATCAGTCTGCTCGAACGAAGGAGGGCTAGTCGATGACCAAGGGCGTCGTCTCGAAGAAGAAAGCCTCCGAGCCTAAGGGGCCGGTCCTGGAGTCGCACCAGGTGGTGATTCGTCCTCTCATCACCGAGAAGGGAACCCACTTGGTCGAGCGGTACAACACGTACCTCTTCCAGGTTCACTCGCAAGCGACCAAGAGCCAGATCAAGAAGGCCGTCGAGTCTCTCTTTGAGGTCTCGGTGGCCAATGTTCGGACGATCAAACGGCGAGGGAAGCCCCGTCGTTACAAGCAGCACGCCTCGTATCGCTCGGACTCGAAGCGAGCACTGGTGACGCTGTCTGGGGAAGATCGGATCTCGCTGTTCTAATCGGCCTCGGTGGAGTTGGTTCCTTTAGGAATCGCCGAGTTCGGAAGGATGTGACATGGGTATCAGAAAGTATCGACCGACGAGTGCGGGACGCCGTGGCGGCTCCGTCAGCGATTTCTCGGAAATCACTGATCGTAAGAAGCGTCCGGAAAAGTCTCTGGTTCGCTCGCAGGTTCGTGGCTCGGGCCGGAACAACCAGGGTGTCATCACCGTTCGGTTTCGAGGCGGTGGACACAAGCGTCTCTATCGCGTGATTGATTTCAAGCGTCGCAAGGACGATATCGTCGCGACCGTCGAGTCAATCGAATACGATCCCAATCGTTCCTGCCGTATTGCCCTCCTCAATTACGAGGATGGTGAGAAGCGATACATTCTCGCGCCGGAAGGATTGAAGGCGGGAGACCTGGTTCTCAGTGGTGAAAACGTCGAGCCGCGCGTCGGTAATGCGATGCCCCTCTCGGCGATCCCTGCGGGAATTGACGTTCACAATATTGAGATGATCCCCGGTCACGGTGGTCAGCTCTGCCGAAGCGCGGGCGGCAAGGCCACCTTGATGGCTCGTGAAAAGGGCTGGGCCCAGATCTCGTTGCCAAGCGGTGAAATTCGTCGTGTTAGCGACAAGTGCCGTGCGACGATCGGAGCGATCGGCAATAGCGAGCACATGAACGTGGAGCTCGGCAAGGCTGGTCGTAAGCGTTGGCTCGGTCGACGTCCGCACGTTCGTGGTGTCGCTCAGAACCCGGTTGCTCACCCGATGGGTGGTGGCGAAGGGCGTTCATCGGGTGGTCGTCACCCGTGTAGCCCGACCGGTAAGCTGGCCAAGGGTGGAAATACTCGTAGTCCGCGTAAGACTTCGAGCCGCGCGATTATTCGTCGCCGTCGTACTGTTCGTAACGGTCAGAAGATCGTTTAATTGTCGGCTCGCTCGAAAGTCATCAGTGGTGAGTGGATAGAGCATGGGAAGATCACTAAAAAAAGGCCCTTACGTCGACGCCAAGCTCCTCAAGAAAGTTGAGGTGATGAACCCGTCGCGGAAGGAGCCGATCAAGACTTGGCGTCGTGCTTGCACGATCGTCCCCGAGTTCGTCGGCCACACCTTCATGGTTCACAACGGTCGCGCCCACATTAAAGTGTTCGTGACTGAGGACATGGTCGGTCACAAGCTCGGCGAATTCGCTCCGACGCGAACCTTCAAGGGTCACTCGGGAGCCAAGGGTAAGTAATACACAAGGTCGTTGAGCGAGGCTTCTGAAAGAAGTGGTTCATCGGCCTTCATGATCCCGGCGTGGAGCAGAGGTTAGCTCGCCAGGCTCATAACCTGGAGGTCGTAGGTTCGAATCCTACCGCCGGAATTCTGTTCGTGGAGAAATGTGATGTCGTACAAGGCTTGTCATCGCTTCGCCAAGATTTCGCCGACGAAGATTCGTCGCGTGGCGGATTTGATCCGGAAGAAGCCGGTTCAAGAGGCTCTCGAATCCCTCCAGTTCCTTCCGAACAAGGGGGCTCGAATGTTGGAAAAGGTGCTCCGCAGCGCCGTTGCCAACACCGAGGACAAGGGGGCTCGCCGGATCGAGGATTTGAAGGTGACGGAAGCCCGGATCGACGAAGGTCCGCGGATGAAGCGATTTCAGCCGCACGCTCGAGGGACTGCGTTCGGCATCATCAAGCGTTTCAGCCACATCCACGTGGAAATCGACGTTTAAGGAACGACCCCGGGCAGGCAGTTTGCCTGCGGTTGGAAGATAGGACGGGAGCCCTATGGGCCAAAAGATTTCGCCAATCGGCTATCGCGTTGGCATCTTTGAGGGATGGCAGAGCCGCTGGTACGCCAGCAAGCAGGAATACTCTGACCTCCTCATTGAGGACTTCAAGGTTCGTGAGTTCGTCCGTAAGGCCTACGCGAAGGCAGGTATTCCCCGGGTCGAGATCGAGCGAACGCGGGATGAAGTAAAGGTCATGCTGATGACCGCCCGTCCCGGTGTGATTATCGGTCGAAAGGGGACCGAGGTCGACAAGCTGCAAGAGGATTTGCAGAAGCTGACCGGTCGTCGCATCAACATTAAGATCGTCGAGCTTCAGCGTCCTGAGATTGACGCTCAGCTCATCTCGGAAGACCTTGCCCAGCAGATCGAGCGACGAGCAAGTTTCCGTCGCGCGATGAAGCGAACCGCCGAACAGGTGATCGAGGCGGGGGCGAAGGGTGTCAAGATTCACATGGCGGGCCGACTTGCCGGTTCGGAAATGGCTCGCCAGGAGAAGGTGCTTATCGGATCGGTGCCGCTGTCGACGCTCCGAGCCAAGATTAGTTACGGTTTCACCGAAGCCATGACCGCTCAAGGTCATATCGGCATCAAGGTTTGGGTGAACCAGGGATTCTACGACATGGAGACGACCGATGGCGCTAATGCCGAAGCGGGTCAAGTTCCGCAAAAGTCAAAGAGGAAGAGTAAGAGGTAACGCCCAGCGGGCGAACCGCGTCTCTTTCGGCGAATGGGGTTTGCAGGCACTCGAGCCAGCATGGCTTAGCGCGGCGAACATCGAGGCGGGCCGTGTGGCGTGTGCTCGATTCATTCGTGGTGAAGGTCGCCTCTTTATCCGCGTGTTTCCTTCGAAGTCGGTTACCTCGATTCCGCTGGAAACTCGAATGGGTAAGGGAAAAGGTGAGCCGAAGTACTGGGCGGCCGTGATCAAGCCGGGTCAGGTGATCTACGAGATCTCCGGCCTGTCGAAGGAAGCATGCGTTGAATGCTTCAATCGCGTGGCTCACAAGTTGCCGTTTAAGTGCCGTATGGTCGGCCGGCTCGAAACGTTCTAACGATGTCTCGCCCCTGGCGAGCGATTGGTGTTGGCTGCGAAGCCAAAAGCGGAGAAGTAGGCGATGAAGACGCGTGAGCTGCGGGTGCTGACCGATGATCAGCTTGCCGACAACTTGCGGGACGCCGCCAAGCAGATGTTTCAGCTCCGTTTCCGGGCCGCAACGGAGAAGTTGAACGCTCCGAGCGAGTTGCGGGAGCTTCGACGGCGGATTGCCCGAATCAAGACCCTCCAGCGCGAGCGGGAGCTGGTTCAGAGTCGCACGGAACAGAAGTAACTGCAACGCCAGCGGCGTCTGGCAGCGGATGAGATGAGCGTATGAGCGAACAAGAATCCAAAGATGTGGCACGAACGCTTCGGCGGACCGTCGTCGGAATCGTGACCGGTGCGAAGATGAACAAGACCCGACGGGTCGAGGTTCCTCGTCTCACGCGGCACGATAAGTACGGCAAGATCATCCGCCGCCGCACGGTTTGCTACGCCCACGACGAGAAGAACGAATCGGTCGAGGGGGATCAGGTCGAGATCATGGAAGCTCGCCCGATGTCGAAGCTGAAGCGCTGGCGACTCGTCCGGGTTGTCACCCATGATGCGGCGATCCCGAAGGGTGATCTGATTCAAGATCCTCGTTCCAGCGGTGTGGCCAAGGAAGCGAGTGCGGAGTAATTCGTGAGATCCCCGCGTTGCGGGTGATCGCGAGCGGTGACGAGCTGATCGCTCGATGGGTTATGAAGAGATAAGTCCGAATCGAGTCGCTGGTCGCGGCTGATCGGAAAGCGAGACGAACAATGATTCAACAAGAATCGATTCTCGACGTCGCGGATAACACCGGAGCGAAGGTGTGCTATTGCATCCGCGTTCTCGGTGGAACTCGTCGTCGGTACGCAGGTGTCGGTGACCTGGTCATCGCCAGCGTTCGCAAGGCCCTTCCGACGAGCGACGTCAAGGAAGGGTCAGTGGTGAAGGGCGTCATCGTCCGGACCAAGCGAGCCACCCGTCGCCCCGACGGTAGCTACGTTCGGTTCGACCGGAATGCGATCGTCCTCATCGACAAGGACAATGAGCCTCGTGGAACTCGTATCTTCGGTGCCGTCGCTCGCGAACTTCGCGATCGCAAGTTCACCAAGATCATCAGCCTCGCGCCGGAGGTCGTCTAATGCACATTAAGCGTGGTGACCTCGTTGAGGTGATTGCGGGCGATGATCGAACCCGTCGCAAGGACGAGCGAAAGATCGCGCGTGTTCTTCGGGTCCTTCTCGACGAAGGCAAGGTCGTCGTCGAAGGAGTGAACAAGGTCTACAAGCACGTTCGGCCGAATCGGCAGAATCCGCGTGGCGGACGCTTGTCGATTGAGATGCCGATCGACGCGTCGAATGTTCTCCTGGTCAATCCAGACCTGGGGCGGGGCGTTCGGACCGGCGTTCGAATGAATCCGAATGGAGATAAGGTCCGCTTCTGCAAAAAGACGGGCAAGGAGCTCGGAGTGATCCGGGCCGCCAAGCAGAAGACGGAAAAGTAAAGGAAGAGAGAGCTGATTCTCTCTCCAGGACTCAGGCCGGCAGGTAATTGATCTGCCGGGGCGATGCCGGGAATAAAATGGAACGACCGAACACAGCCAATTACTCGCCGCGACTTCGTGATCGCTACAACACGCAGATTCTCCCCGAGCTATTGAAGGCGGCGGGACATGAGAATCGGCTCGCGGTCCCTCGCCTCGAAAAACTGATCGTCAGCATGGGCTTCGGCCGCGCCGCCACTCAGGGAGAGAAGGGGCGCGTGGACGAAGTCACGCAGCATCTCGCCCAGATCACCGGTCAAAAGCCAGTCGTCACCCTTGCGAAGAAGTCCGTCGCCGCGTTCAAGCTCCGAGAGGGGATGAAGGTCGGTGCGAAAGTGACTCTTCGCGGCGACCGCATGTTTGAATTCCTGGATCGCTTGATCACTGTTGCTCTTCCTCGGGTGCGTGACTTTCGCGGCGTGAGCAACAAGGGATTCGACGGCCACGGCAACTACAACATGGGTGTCACCGAACAGACGATCTTCCCGGAAATCCAGGCGGATAAAGTTCAGTACGCTCAGGGAATGAACATCACGATCGTGGTGAAGAATGCCACCGACGAGCAGTCGCTGGATTTGCTTCGCCGATTCGGTGTTCCGTTCCGCACTTAATAAGAATGATTCATTCCTAGGCCACTACTCCCAGGGGAGTGGCCGATCCTACCGGGTGTCGCCGGTGGGATGGAAAGCTTCGAGAGGCTGTTCTCGGAGCAAGCACGAAAGCTCTTCGAAAGGAAGAGGCGTGCCGTAAGGTCTTAAGGACTCGATACGATGATGACCGATCCGATTGCTGACTTGTTGACTCGGATCCGCAATGCCATGCGGAACGAATCGCCGTCAGTTGACGTGCCCTATTCACAGCTGAAGGAAGCGATCTGCAAGGTTCTCGTCGAAGAGGGTTACCTCGTCCAGTACGAGAAGATCGAAGCACAACCTCAGGGAGTGCTTCGCGTTCAGATCAAGTACGGCCCCTACGGCGAAGTCCTGGCTCAGTCGATCAAGAGAATCAGTAAGCCGGGCCGCCGCCTCTACAAGCAGGCGGATCAGCTTCGCCCGGTTCTCGGTGGTATGGGTATCGCCGTTCTAAGCACGAACCAAGGAGTGATGAGCGACCGCAAGGCACGCTCACGCGGCATCGGTGGTGAAGTTCTCTGCGAACTCTACTAATCGTTGATGGGATTCAAGGATCTCGTGGATGGATGCCTCAAGGCAAAGTCCACGGGTGATCGAAGAGACAGTCGGAGCTGCTTAACGGCACTCCGAGCAAATGAGGCGGAAAGACAATGTCACGAGTTGGAGTCAAGCCGGTACCTGTTCCCGCAGGGGTCAAGGTCGAAGTCGCCGGTCAGGTCTTCAAAGCGAAGGGCGCCAAAGGGGAGCAAACCTTTGACGTCCATCCGCGCGTCAAGGTTGCGGTCGATGGAGAGAAGATCGTCGTTTCTCGCGAGGGGAATGAACGACTTGATCGCTCGCTTCATGGATTGACCCGCGCTCTTTTGCAAAATCTCCTGATTGGAGTTTCTGCAGGCTTCACCCGGAAGCTCGAGATCGTCGGCGTTGGTTATGGTGCCGAGGTCAAGGGAAAGAACATCAAGCTGACTGTTGGTTTCGCCAAGCCCGTCGAATTGTCGATTCCTGAAGGGGTCACGGTGGTGACTCCCGATGCGACGCACATCGCGATCTCGGGAATGGATAAGCAAAAGGTTGGTCAGTTCGCGGCTGAGATTCGGGCGGTCCGCAAGCCGGAACCTTACAAAGGGACCGGGATCAAGTACGAAGGCGAGAAGATCCGTCGTAAGGCGGGCAAGGCCTTCGGTAGCGCCGGCTAATAGGCCGAGGAGTGGGGGAGAGGTATGTGTCTTCATCCCTCGGTGGACCGATCACCAGGATCGTACAACAAGAATCGTTTGGGATTCGAGAGTAGGTTACGACCATGAGCCAGCAAGGCATCATCAACAAGCAACGGGTTCGGCGAGCATTCCGTGTGCGGAACAAAGTTCGCGGAACGGCCGATCGTCCTCGATTGACGATCTTTCGCAGCTCGCTGCATATTTCCGCCCAGGTCATCAACGACGAGACCGGGGAGACGCTTGTTGCCGCATCGACGCAGCAAAAGAATATCTCTGGTTCGCTGAAGTCGACCTCGACCGTGGATGCGGCGAAGGCGGTCGGAAAGGCGATTGCAGAGCGGGCTCTGGCGGCTGGTGTCAGCAAAGTAGCATTCGATCGTGGCCATTATCGCTATCACGGGAAAGTAGCGGCTTTGGCACAATCCGCTCGCGAAGCGGGGCTGAATTTCTAAAACAACGAACGTGGGCTGAGGCTCGCGAGCGACGACGCGGCGGAAATCTGCCGAGTCATCAGTGGTATACGGATTAGTAGTTCTCACACGAGTTTGAGGCAAACGTGGCTCAAGAGAAGCAAGAGCGTGGCGGCGGTGGCGGCGAACGACGCCGAAATCGCAAGGAAGAGGGGAAGTCGGACTCGGATCAATTCGAGTCGGTCATCCAGATCAAGCGTTGTGCCGCCGTCGTGAAGGGTGGACGCCGCTTCAGCTTCAACGCGCTCGTGGTCGTTGGTGATAAGCGAGGCTCGGTCTCTTTCGGCTACGGCAAGGCGAAGGAAGTTCCTCCCGCCGTTGATAAAGCCGTGAAGAGCGCGTCTCGCCGGATGAAAAAGGTCCCGATGCGGGGATCGACGATTCCTCATCGTGTAACCGGAAGATACGGTGCTTCGAAGGTTCTCCTCATTCCCGCCGCTCCAGGTACAGGCATTATTGCCGGCCGAGGTGTTCGTGACGTCGTCGTCGCGGCGGGTATTCATGATATCCTGACCAAGAACCTTGGTTCGACCAATCCGATCAACGTCGTCAAGGCGACCTTGGATGGCCTTTCAAAGCTGCGGACCCGTGAATCGGTCGCCGAGCTGCGTGGAGTGACTCTCTAAGATGGACCTCTCAACGGTACATGTCGGCGTCCACAAGCACCGCAAGGGTAAGCGCCTCGGTCGTGGACCTGGTAGCAAGACGGGACGTACCGCCGGTCGCGGTAACAAAGGTCAGTACGCTCGCTCCGGCGACAATCCCGGCCTGCTCCATGAAGGTGGCACCATGCCTCTCTTCATGCGTCTGCCGAAGCGTGGCTTTAACAATAAGTTCCGCGTCGAGAATGACGTCATCAACGTCGGTGCTCTCGATGCCTTCGATGCCGGCTCGGTCATCACTCCAAAAGTGATTGACAAGTCAGGGCTTCACAAGCTTCGCTACGACGTCCTCAAGATCCTTGGGGAAGGAGAGCTGACGAAGAAGCTCGAAGTGCATGCTCACAAGTTCACGGCCACGGCGAAGGAAAAGATCGAGAAAGCCGGTGGTACGTGTATTGTGATCGCGGCGAAGCACGTCGGTCCCAAGGTCAAGAATAAGATGCGTCCTCGTCGCCAGCGTCCCGAGAAAACGGGTTAAGGCGTTCCTCGCGACCTGAGGCTCTGCCCTGTCGCGACGAAGCGGATCCAACGGATCATCAATCCTTGGCCGGCAAATTGAACTCGGTGGTCCGGTTGATGCTCGACGAGTGATCCC
>JAIEPU010000195.1 GCA_019748235.1 bacterium | reverse complement strand
TCCGACTATTTTCCTCGCGTGAGAGAGCATGCGGATAAGCTGGCGGTGATTCGATCGTGCCATGCCGATAGCCACGCGCATGGCTCCGCGCTCGTTCAGATGAATACGGGGAAGACGCTCATTGGTCGGCCTTCCCTCGGAAGTTGGTTCGCGTACGGGCTCGGGAGCGAGAATCAGGACCTTCCGGCCTATGTCGTGATGCTCGATAAGCGGGGCGGCCCCATCAGCGGACAGCCGAATTGGTCTAGCGGATTTCTACCTTCCACATTTCAGGGAACGCTGTTTCGACCGACCGGTAATCCCATTCTCGATCTCGCCGGACCGCAGCACATGAGCCAAGCGGCTCAGCGATCACAGCTTGATCTCTTGGCGCAGTTGAATCGCCAGCATCAACTCCGTCTTCCTGGAGAGAGCGAATTAGAGTCGCGCATGCAAAGTTACGAGCTTGCCTACCGAATGCAGACGGAAGCTCCTGAAGCGGTCGATCTGACGCAAGAGTCAAAAGCGACGATCGATCTCTACGGGATCGGTCAGGAGCCGACGAACGAGTTTGGAAGAAACTGTTTGATCGCGCGACGGCTGGTGGAGCGGGGCGTTCGATTCGTGCAACTCTATTCTGGAGGAGGACACCTCGAAGATACCTGGGACGCGCATGAAAGCGTCGAGAAGAATCACGGCAAACACGGGGCCGAAGTCGATCAGCCAATTGCCGCGCTTTTGACCGACCTATCGTCGAGAGGGTTGCTCGATTCCACCCTTGTCGTCTGGGGAGGGGAATTTGGACGAATGCCCTTTGCGGAAGGTGTCGGCAAGCCGGGCCGCAATCACAACCCTTACGGCTTTTCGATTTGGATGGCTGGAGGCGGCGTCAAGGGAGGTATTGCTTACGGCGAGACCGATGAACTCGGTTTCGAAGCGGTGACGAACAAAGTTCACGTGCATGATATTCATGCCACGATTCTGCATCTCTTGGGGATCGATCACACGAAGTTGACCTATTTTCACCAGGGTCGCAATGAACGACTTACCGATGTTTACGGTCGAGTCGTTCACGAAGTGATCGCATAACGTCAACCAGCACTTCTCTAATGAGTGAGTCACGCATGGCAGCGGATTCGATTAGAACGTTTGATGGGGCAGTGGCCGTCATTACGGGCGGCGCATCGGGAATCGGCCACGCCTTTGCGAAGGAACTCGCGCGCCGCGGGGCGTCGGTTGTGCTCGCGGATCTTCAGATCGAAGAAGCCGACAAAGTTCGAGACGAAATTCGAAATTCAGGCGGAAGGGCGGAATCGTATTGGCTGAACGTCACCGACTATTCAGAGGTCAATAAACTCATCCAACATGTCTGGGAGGCGAATAAGCGAATCGACTATTTATTCAACAACGCAGGCATCGGAGTCGCGGGTGAGGCCCTCTTTTGCGAACTCGATGACTGGAAGCGTGTCGTTGACGTCAATTTGATGGGGGTTATTCACGGCGTCCAGGCGGCCTATCCGCTCATGTGCCAACAGGGCTTTGGTCACATCATCAATACGGCATCCATGGCTGGTCTACTCCCATCTCCAAACGTTCTCGGATATACCACGACGAAACATGCGGTGGTTGGACTCTCGCGAGCTCTCCGGTTAGAGGGGGAACATTACGGCGTGAGAGTGAGTGTACTGTGTCCAGGGGTCATTCGAACGCCGATCATCGACGGGGGAAAGTACGGTTCGACGGTGGGGACGACGTCACCCACATCCATGCGCGACCTCTTCGAAAAGATGAAGCCGATGGATGTCGATGAATTCGCGAGACGCGCCACCGAGGACATCGCGCGAAACCAGGGAATCATCATTCATCCCAAGAAGTGGCGATGGATCTGGCGTCTCACCCGTCTCTTTCCCGGACTGGCGGACGCAGTGGGCAGAAAGTCTCTCTCCTACCTTCGTCAGCAGGGATCGAAGGAGTAGAAAGACTTTCAGGTTATCTTCGTGGTCATCGTTGAGGTATCAATCTCACCGTTCCGCGCTAGCAGTGCTCTTCTCTTGACCGGCGCGGAGAGTGTCAACCAGTTTTTGAGCGACCTCCACTGCTTCAGGAGGAAATGGTTCCTTATCCATGCTCCAGAAGTTGACCGTGCCTGGTTTCCCATCAATCACAATGGGGATGTGTATGGATGAAGGAAGTATCTTGGTCAGGAACTTCATTTCCATTCCTTTGGCCTTGTCGGGATCATTATTGACGACGATGGCTCCCTTCTTGGCGTATTGATACAGACCGAGGAGAGGCCCCATTGATGAAATCTGCTTGGGAAGCTCTTTCACGCTCCGCATAGTGCTGGGAAGTTCCTCACCCTGCGCGACATAGAGGTAGCGGAACGCGGGCCCGTCGACAAAACTGATGTCAATTCGGTCGACCTGAGGCAACAGATCGATCGCTTCATCCCACCAGCGGTCGAAGTCAGCATCTGAACGAAGTGCAACCTTCCCTTTCGCTTGGAGAGAAGTTGAGATGAGCGCGTCATGTGTCTTGAGTTGCGACAGGAATTGCTCTGAGCGAGGCTTCGACAGGTCGTAATATCGTCCCTGCTTGACTCGACTCATGTTGAAGAAGCCGATCATCATTTCATCCCAGGTTTGATCACCGAAACGAACGGTTTGGCCGGGATCAGGATTTGAAAGGTTGTCCGCGGAATTATCGAAGTGGGCGGTGCACTTCAAAATGGTTCCCTTCGGCATCAATTTCGGCTGTTTGAAGGCATAAATGTTCTGCCAGCCGAAATCGTAACGAGGTATATCCAGTAGGATTTCCTCTTTCCCGTCCGGATAGATGGCCGTGTACCGATAAGATTTCCCTCGCAAGTGCATGTGCGGGAACATCTCGATTAGGAGTGAGTCTTCCCGGAACCGAAGAGTGCCGTCCACCTCGTAGTCCGCACAGTGGGGAGGAATCTCGAATCGTTGTTCCATAACGCTTCGAGTGACCACTTCGTGCACGACGTCCTTTGCGTCACCGAAGCAAAGCCCAATTTTGCTTCGATCCTTTTGTGGTGTTCCGACGGCGGTATAGTGCATTTGAAAGACGATCTTTGAACCGGCCGGAATCATTTTCGCCATGCCGTTGGTGAGAACCATCGGCGGAGTTCCGGGCGCGGTGGCCACCAGATAATTGGTGAGCCAACTTCGCATCACGGCGATTTGTTTGGAGATATCTCCAGGAAGCCCGACCGCTTTTCGGCCGTTCGGGAGCGATTTGACGTTCGGCTTGTCCGGTGCCGAGAAATGACCTTCGGGCAAATCCTTTGCAACATCGGCAGGAACGACGAACGCAATGATGTGGTGGACGACCGCAGGATTTCCCGGAATGCATTCAGCCGCCGTGATCCATTTATCCTCCGTCAACTTTGGATCCATGACGTAGTACTGGTACGGGACTTCTCCTTCCGCGGGAAGCTCGTGCTCACTCGACATTTCCAGCACGAGATCAGGTTCTGGAATTCGCCAACCGACGGCGAATTGAATAGGGGAGGGAAGCTGCTTCGGGTCACCCTCGGGTGCGCCAGCGGCGACCCAATCGAGGATTTGTGTTCGCTCCTCATCAGTAAGCTGAGACGAATTTGCAAAGTCACCGTGAGCGGGATTCGCGTGCCAGGGAGGCATGCGGCGATTGTCGACGACCTCGGCTATCATGTCCGACCAGCCAGCTACCTCGTCGTATTGCGATAGGGCGAATGGGCCGATTTGACCATCACGGTGACATTCCAGACACCGCTTTTGGAAAATTCGAGCGATCTGGTTTGAGTAAGTGATCTCGCTGGTCGTCGATACTTCACGTACTCGTCCAATCAAGCAGCCGGGTGTGGGGGGTTCCGCGGTGACCACTTCTTTCGCCTCGAGGACTTCAGCAATGGCATCCTTGAGAAAGTGGCTGCTTACCTGCGGGCGAATGTATCCCACGCCGTACTGGTCATCAAATCGACCGTGGTAACGGATCTTGCGGGATTCATCGAGAACGAAGAATTCAGGGGTCCTTTTCGCACCAAACTGGTCCGCGATCTTATTGCCGACATCTTTCAAAAGTGGAACATTGATATCGTTTCGACGTGCAAAGCTGGCTAATTCAGTCACTGAGTCCTGGCGATTGGGGTTGATGATGAGAAACGATACTCCTCGCGGCCCAAATTCCTTTTCCAGTTCCATAAGTCGCGGAGCATAAACTTTGACGAGCGGGCACTCGATGCCGAAAAAGGTAACGATGATGACCTTCTCTTTGATGTCGCTCAGGGAGTGCCACGCCCCTCGATAGTCTTGCAGTCGAAACTCCTCAATCTGCCGCCCGAGCAGCGAATCATTGGCAAAGAGAGAAGAGGAGGCCCAAAGAAGCAGTAGACCAACAAGACGCATGGAAGTTCCTTTCCCAGCACGTTCATTCTCTTTGGAACGATGCATTCAGCATTCGTTGTGCCTGTGTCCGATTACTCCCGTTGAAGCAGTGGGTTTCGGAAGCGGATGATTAATTAGTCATTACGTGGAAATACTTTGTGGAGATTGGATGTCGCATCCAGCTTGTGCGATTTGTCTTGTAAAAGTGTGTGATTGAGACGCACATCGTGCGAATGCGTGCGCCCCATTTCGCACGGATTAATTCGTCTGCTGCTATTAATGATGCACGCCGCATGGCGTCTTGACCTCGCAATGCCGATTGAACCGAGACGTTATTTCGTTTGACACATCTGTCATAGCCCGTTAATTAAAGGCTCTTCGGAGTCATTCACCCGCCTTTAGACTGCTTTCTTCCTGCCCAAAAGGAATCCAAGATGGTTCTCCGACTCGCCACCTTCGCATTCTTTCTCACGGTTCAAGTCAGTTTCGCGGAAGTAATCGTGCAGATCGACTACTCGTACGATTCAAGCGGATTCTTTACCAACTCGGCCGCGCGACATGCTCTCGAAACCGGAATCGCTCACATCGCGTCTCGTTTGAACGATGATCTTACCGCGATCACACCGGGGCCAACCCCTTTCGGCTTTTCCAATCACTACAACGTGGCGTTCACCAACCCATCGACGGGGACCGCGGTCAACATTCAAGATTTTGCTGTCCCCGATAAAACCTTGATCGTCTATGTCGGTGCTCGCGATCTCCCAGGAGAGACCTTGGGCATCGGTGGGGCGGGTGGATGGTCATTATCCGGACTGCCAGACTTTGTCGAGTCGGCTCGGCTTAGAGGGCAAGGGGAGACGCAGGGAGCCGTGGCGATTGATTTCGCTCCGTGGGGTGGAGCAATCACGTTTGATTCACTTGCCGATTGGAGTTTCGATACTTCCTTGGCCGACCCTGGGAGCGGATTCAATTCTTTTATTTCTGTGGTGGAACATGAATTCGGTCACCTCTTGGGATACGGCGGCGCGGATAGCTGGAAAAATAAGATCGACAACGTGAATGGAAATCTGTTCTTTCACGGATCTGCATCGGTCGCTGAGTTTGGCGGTCTCGTGCCCCTCTTTAATCAGTCCCACTGGGGTGACGGGATCATGAGCAACGTGAATGGAATCGTTCAGGAGGCGGTCCTTGATCCGACATTGACCGTTGGCAAGAGAAAGGAGTTTTCCGCACTCGATTTCGCAGGCCTTTCGGATATCGGCTGGGAAGTATTAGCGGTGCCTGAACCCTCTTCAATTGTACTCTTAATTGTCCCCATTGCATTTTCTGCATTCATGGCACGAAAGAGTGTGATCAATTCTCGTGCATAGGGTTGTCTTGATTCAATGAACTGCTGATCTCGCCGGCCCGAAGTCTGGTCATTTGTTCGACGAATAGGATCATTCGCGCTTTGATGCCATCGTGAGTGAAGAATCGAGACGGCGTTCATTGAACATAAAGTCCGAATAGCTGAAATCTTCAAAAACCTTTCTCAGTTTCTCGCACCTGATCTAGCGAGCCGATTTTGCGCGCGGTACAAGAACAAATGAGATTGTGGGCAATCGATTTCCAAGTCCGCCTCCTGCGGACTATCGCACATCGTTTCATTTCTCGTTCCTTCTGTTCTTGAAGGAGTGTAATAATGCGACGTGTCAGGAGAGGGTTTACCCTCATCGAATTGCTTGTTGTCATTGCCATCATTGGGATATTGGTGGCGTTGCTTCTGCCAGCCTTGAACATGGTGATGGAAGCCGCCCGCCGCATGAGATGTCAATCGAATCTCAAGCAAATGGGTACGGCAATGAAGGCGTACCACAGTCACTACGATTGCTATCCCCCAGGTATGCTCGCGGCCGTTCCGAACACGAATAATGCTTTAGTCGTCGCGAACTTCGATGTGACATTCCGAATGAACGGACTGAGCGCCATGCTCCCTTATTTTGAGCAGCAGGCCCTCCAAAACCTTTACAACACAGAAGCACCATGGTGGGAGACTTCGTCAACGGTTGCGGCGACGAGAATTGATGTCTTTCTTTGCCCCTCCGGTGATGACACCAATATTACTGAGCCTGCTCTGCAAATGGTATTCGGTGACGCGAACCTCAAGGTCCCGAATGTATATGCTCCTATGCACTATGCAATGAACAAAGGAGTTTCCGATGCCTGGTGTGTTCCATTCATTCGCGAGGTCGTTGCAAAAATACTCCCATCATTTAATTCGATGATTACTTCCCCCTACATAAACATCCCGAATGAAGAAAAGGGTCCGTTCGACATCAATAGTCTCGTTCGGGATCGAGACCTTTTAGATGGTTCATCCAAAACATTCCTCATCGGTGAGGCAGTGACGGGAAAGCGATGGCGTATGTGCTCGGACGCACCGGGGAGCGCCTATCCTTGTGGCAATCCATTCACGATACCTAAAGTTGCGGGAACGCCTGCAAAGGATGCTTCAGGGCAGTACATCATCTATCGATGGGGTTGGCTACCGACTTTTATTCTGCCAGTTCAATATGAATCTGGCGCGTCCCCATTCATGATCCCATGCAATATGTGTTGCACGGTGTGGCCCATCAATTTAAACCCGCAACCGAGTTCGCACGTTCCCTTCGATACGAGCGACACCGTCAATGCGGTGATCAAACTCTCTGATTGTCGGCCTGTTTATCGCGTCGATGCGACGAGCCAGCAACTCGGGCACGATTCAACGAGATTATTGGAGCCTTCGCGTCAAGGCCGGGCGAGTGGTTTCCATTCGAATCATCCAGGTGGCGCTAACTTCTTGATGGCTGATGCGTCTGTGAACTTCTTCTCAGAGAACATGGACATCAAAAATCTTCGCGGGCTTTCCACCATTGCCGGTGGCGAGCCTTCCAATCTTGGTGACTAGCATCGGATGACGGTGATCGATTTAATGTCTGCACATGGAAATGATGCGGACGGGGTGGGATTTGAACCCACGATTCCCTTTCGGGAACTCCGGTTTTCAAGACCGGTGCAATCAGCCGCTCTGCCACCCGTCCGGTGAGGCTCGTTCATCGTAGGAAACCGCACGTTTCCCGTCAATTTCGCTTCGAAAGGAACAATGCTTTGGGTCATTTTTAGGTGTCGAGGATTATCGCTGCGATGCGCTCGCGGTGAAACGTGGGAGGGCCGAGGAGCACCTCGGCAAGTTTGGTTCGCTTGTAATAGAGATGGAGATCGTGCTCCCACGTAAAGCCGATTCCACCGTGAACTTGACAGGCATGATTGCCCACTAGTCGGCCGGCCTCGGAGCAGTAGGCCTTAGCGATGGCGGCGGCTTGGCTGGCCGAGGCATCGCGCGTACCCAGTGCCCAAGCGGCGTAGTAAGCTGCCGAGCGGGAGCTTTCCGTGTACAGAAGCATGTCCGCACACTGATGCTGAACACCTTGGAAGGAGCCGATCGGCTTGTCGAACTGTTGACGACTTTTAGCGTATTCGATGCTCATCTCCATGAGAAGCTGCATGACACCGACCAACTCAGCGCAGAGAACGACTGAGGCAATGTCGTTGGCACGCTGAAGGTCATCGGCCTTGGCAACCGCGAGGAGTTGACTTTCTTTGATCGTGACTTCTTCGAGCGTGACATCGGATAGCTTGCGGGTTTCGTCCATGCTCACAAGGTCGCGAATAGCAAGACCTTTGGCGTTCGAAGGTACTGGAGCAACGGCCCAGGATTTACCCTGTCGAACGACGACGAGGATCACGTCAGCGGATGCGGCATCGGTAACGAAGACCTTTCGTCCAGTGAGGAGGACGTTGTCACCGTCAGTGGTCGCGGTCATGGCGATCGATTCTGGCTTCCAGTCCGTGCCATGTTCGAGCCAGGCGACGGTGGATTTTTTGTCTCCGCTCGCAATGGCTTCGAGTAGAGGCTTCCGCTGAGCGGGCGTGCCGGCATTTTCAAGTAAGGCGGCGGCCCAATAGGTGGAAAAGAAAGGTCCGGGCAGGCATGCTCGGCCCATTTCCTCAGCGACGACACAGAGATCAACGAGCCCGAATCCGAGGCCGCCGACCTCTTCAGAGAGTGTCATCCCCGTCCACCCTTGTTCGGTCAAAGCAGACCACAGCTTGTCGTCAGACGACGTCGGGGTCGCCATCAGTTCGCGGACTCGCTTAGTTGAGCACTCTTGCGTGAAGAAACTACGAGCGGTCTCTTGAAGAAGCCGCTGTTCTTGAGAGAAGTCAAAGTCCATGGTGATCCTCGAGTCGCTTGGTATTTCGGTGGTTGTTGTGTTTTCTCAGTAGCTCTTGGGCATGCCGAGCACGCGCTGAGCGATGATGTTCTTCATGATTTCGCTTGTGCCGCCCTCGATGGTATTAGCCCGGCAGCGAAGGTAGTTGAAGACCCACTTTCCATCGTCGACGGACTTGAGCTGTCCTTCGAGGCCGAGAATCTCCATCGCGATCTGATTGGTCCGTTGGTTCATCTCGCTCCAGAAGAGTTTCAAGATGGACCCTTCCGGGCCAGGCATACCCATCTTGCTGAGCTTGCTGAGAGCGCGAAGAGTGTTGAGTCGGTAGACTTCGAGCTCGACGAATGCCTGAGCGATACGTTGGCGAGCAATGGGGTCCTTCGTGACCGATTGGCTCGCGCTCAGATGTTCCTTGGCACGTTCGACAAGTCCTTCGAAGAATTTCTTCGAGAGGACGTAAAGTCCTGAACCGAGGTTGGCTCGTTCATTCATCAGAGTCGCGACGGCGGAAGTCCAGCCGTCGTTGATCTGTCCGAAGACATTTGCCTTGGGGACACGCGCATTGGTAAAGAAGACTTCGTTGAAGTCGGCCTCGCCCGACATCTGCCGGAGGGGTTTGGCCTCGACACCGGGGCTGTGCATGTCGACGAGAAGAGCGGTGAGACCCTTGTGCTTGGGGACGTTGGGATTGGTGCGAGCTAGGAGGAGACACCAGTCCGCGATGTGAGCGAAGCTGGTCCAGATCTTCTGGCCGTTAACGACGAAGTGGTCGCCATCCTCCACCGCGCGAGTAGAGAGAGAGGCAAGATCGCTACCCGCGTTGGGTTCGGAGAATCCTTGGCACCAGATCTCTTCACAGGAGAGAATCTTTTCAAGGTAGCGTTTCTTTTGCTCTTCGGTTCCAACGGCAATGATGGTGGGACCGACGATCATCAGGCCAATGACACTGATCTGCTCGGGGGCGTTGGCGCGAGCCATCTCCTCTTGGAAAATAGCTTGTTCAATCGGGGTGGCACCTCGACCGCCGTACTCTTTAGGCCAATGAATGCCCGCCCAGCCACCGTCATAAAGCGTGCGTTGCCAGTCGCGCAGGTAGTTGATGTGATCGGGTCCACGTTGCTTCCCCGCCCAGGGTTTGGGGCAGTTCTTTGAAAGCCAATTTCGCAAGCTCTGCTGGAACTCAAGTTCACTTTCAGACAGATTCAGGTCCATGGGTATCCCCTACTGGTAATCGTCAAGCTTGTTGATTGACGGCTTGCCAAAGAATCTCTGCGACATCCTTTACCTTGACGGGTCGATCGCCTGACTTGGCGTTGACGGCATCCTCGAGCATGGTCATGCAAAACGGGCAACCAACGGCGACAGTGTCTGCACCACTCTCGACGGCTTCGGCCGCCCTGCGATGGCTGACCCGTTGATCGGTGGGCTCTTCCACGAAGCTAAGTCCTCCTCCTCCGCCGCAACAGAAACTTCGTTCACGCGATCGCGGCATTTCAATAGGGTCTTTGCCGATTGAGATCTGAACGAGTTCTCGTGGGGCATCGTACTCGCCGTTATGGCGCCCGAGGTAACAAGGGTCGTGGAAAGTGACGGTCTCCTCGATGGCACGGCTGGGCTTCAGCCGACCGTTTCGAACGAGATCGGCCAGAAACACACTGTGATGCTGAACCTCAAACGCACCGCCGAGACGAGGGTACTCATTCGCGAAGGTGTTGAAGCAATGCGGGCACGAGGTGACGACTTTGGTGACGCCTAGCGATTGGAGCCGTTCGATATTCTCCTTGGCGACGGTTTCAAAGAGGAACTCATTGCCGATGCGCCGCGCGAGGTCACCAGTACATTTTTCGTCCCGGCCCAAGATCGCGAAGCGGACACCGGCGGTCTTGAGAAGTTGAGCAGTAGCGCGAACGGTCTTTTGGTTTCGTTCGACAAGAGCTCCGGCGCAGCCGACCCAATAGAGGACGTCGTAGGTTTGGCCTTCCCCCCATTCGGGGATGTCGAGATCGCCGACCCAATCCAGCCGGGTGGCCTGAGTACCTCGGAAGGGATGGCCACGATTTTCAAGCGAGCCCAGGGCATCCTGCATCATTTCCGGAAACTCTGCCTGATCCATGACGAGGTGACGACGCAGGTCGATGATCTTAGGGAGTTGTTCGATCGAGACGGGGCACGCTTCGACGCAGGCGGCGCAGGTGGTGCAGTTCCAAAGTGACTCGGAGGAGAGAGAAACAGTGGCGCCAATTAATGGTGCCTGGGGTTCACCTCTGCGAGAGAGTTTCTGAAGGTCGAGGATGATATCGCGCGGTGAGAGAGGTTTTCCACTGTTGTTGGCCGGGCAAGAGGCGGTACAGCGACCGCACTCGGTGCAGGCGTCGAGATCGGCAAGATCTTTCCAAGTGAATTGGGCAAGTGAATTGACCCCAAAGATTTCGCTGGACTCGAAATCAACCGGTTTGAGTGAGCCACCGATAGGATCGAGATTGCCGAGATAGATGTTGGCAGGGGAGAGAAGAACGTGGGCCATCTTTGTGTAAGGTGCCCAAGCCAAGAAGGCGAACGTCGTCCCCATGTGCAGCCACCAGAATGAGCGGTGGAGAATGAGCAGGGCGTCCTCCGAAAATAATGGGCGGCTGATCTTCGCGATGACGTTACCAACAGGGGACCACGCGCCCCAGGGATCATTCGTGGCGGCTATGCGCCATCCTTCGATGAGGAATCCGGTCGCCCCGATCACAAAGAGAAGAGCGAGGATCAACGACGCCTCTTTCGTGTAAACGAGAGCGGGAGGACGAAACCACCAGCGTCTCCATCCGGCCAAGGCAATGCCGACGAGAAAGAGAAGTCCGAGCACGTCAACGAAGAACGACTGGAAGTAGAGATAGAAAGCGCCGCGCATGATGGGGACTTGGAAGTCGTAATCGATCAAGACGACCGTGGTAGCGATGAAAAGAACGATGAAGCCCCAGAAAATCATCTGATGAAAGAAGCCCGCGTAGCGTTCGCGGATAGTTTTTTGCTGGAGGAGGCCGAGCTTGAGAAGCCGAACGATTCGCTGAGCTGGTCGGTCGAGTCGGTCGAGAGGCTTACCGACGAACCAGGGCTTGATTCGGTGGTAGAATCCGTAGGCGGCCACGGCCAGTGTCGGCACGAGAAGCGCGTACATCAACCACACATGGGAGATGTTCCAGAGGACCTGACGTGTCGGCTCCGTGGTGTTACCCTTTCAACGCTTGAAGTTTTTCTTTCAAGAGGCTGACCACCTTCTTGTAATCCTCGACGATGCCGAATTGACAGTGCTTGAATATCGGCGCGTGTTGATCGGTATTGATGGCGGCAACGACCTTGGCGTCAGCGATGCCAATGAGATGTTGACTGGCGCCGGAGATTGCAACGGCGAGGTACAAATCGGGCGCGACCCGTTTGCCCGTCTGGCCAACTTGCCAACTGGGAGGAACCCAGCCGGCATCACAGGCGGCACGCGAGGCGGCGACTTGGGCGCCGATGGTGTCGGCAAGTTCCTTGAGTTGTTCAAATGGTTCAGGGCCGCCCAGTCCGCGACCGCCGGAGATAATCCAGCGGGCGTCTTCAAGCCGGACACCCTCGTGTGCTTCAGTTTGCCGTTCGAGGAGTCTCGTCGCGGCGTTGGGATCGGCAGAGGTGGCGATATGTTTGATCTCGGCCTGGGTTGACCGGGGTGTGGCCGCTGCTTGAGCACGGGCCCGGATCCAAGCAACACTGGGGCGACGTTCGAGGTGATACACGGCGACGGCTTTGCCACCGTAAACAGAACGCGTCACTTTCAAGATGTCTCCCTCGGCGACAACGTCGGCGGCGTCACCGATGGCACTTCCCCCGAGACGGTAGGCCAAACGCGGGGCTAGTTCCTGGCTGTAGGCATCGTTGGCGAAAAGAACGGCGCCGGGCGAGAGACTCTTGGCAACACTCGTGATCACCGCGAGAGCTTCCTCGGGCGAGTAAGCATCGAGTGAAAGTTGATCCGCAATCTGAACGGAGTCGGCGATCGCGGCCGCTCGCGAGCCATTGTCACCTTTTCCTAAGACGAGCGAGTGAAGCTTACCTTTCGTAGTGGCGGCGATTCGCTGACCCGCGCCAAGAAGCCCCTCAGCCGAGCGGTCAAAGCCCGATGAACCGAACCAGACACACAGAACGTCTTGCATCGATCTAATCTCTCGTTGTGTTGCGTCGTGCTTTTAACCTTGGATGACGTCAGCGATTTTCCGGGCCAGGGTGGCGACTTTGTCATCGAGAGTTTCACCGTCGACAAATTCACACATCGTGTTTTTCTCGGGGATACCGAGTTCGGCAACTTTCAAGTAGCCAGGCGTCGGTTCAATGCCGAGATCAGTCAGCGACCATTTCGTGATAGGTTTTCGTGATGAGAGCATGACGTCCTTGGTTTTTGGAACCCTCGGGAGATTGTGATCGTCGTTGGTAATGGTGAGGACGATCGGGGGCGTTGCCATGTAGACATCGCGACCCGTCTCAGTCTGCCGGCGAATCCTGAGACTGCCGTCGACCAAGTCGATGTGATCAACAAAGGCGAGACAAGGTAGCCCAAGGATCTCCGCGACGAGCCCCCCGGTCTGACCGGCTCCCCAATCAGCAGATTCCCGTCCGACGAGGATAAGGTTGACGGCGTCAATTTTCTTGATGGCGGCAGCCAGAACGCTGGCCACTTGAAGCGGATCGGGTGATGACGATTGATCATTGAGGACGAGGACCGCATCGTCCGCCTTGAGAGCGATGGCCTTGCGGAGGACATCCTCGGCGGCGACAGTGCCGTAGGTAAGCACTGTTATCTTCCCGCCATGGATGTCACGGAATTGAAGCGCGGTTTCCAAGGCATTAGCGCAAAAGATGCTGGTAACGAGATTAGCTGAACCTCGCTCGGCCTCGCGGCGTTCCTTATTGATCTTAAAATCGCGAGCGGGAATCTCCGGATCGAGAACTTGTTTCAGACATACAACGATGTTCATGCGTTTCCTGCCCTTGACATTGACCTGGAACCATGGCTCTCCTGCTTCCCGCCCGACGGGGAAATCAGGTTGGTCGTGTGCCAAGAGCCTAGATCGTGATGTGCCGCTCTGATTATAGGTGGCAGTGGGCAGGGATTCCACGGATGGGGAAGGTAAGTCTTCCTGCCTCTGTCGTATCTATTCGGTGAAGCGCAATTCGGCTTCAGCTCCTTGCTGAGTTGGTTCGAGTACGGGGATTTGACGGTTATCAGAAATCCGGTGAGCAAACACTCTTGCTAGTCCCTCTATGTACGTGCATTTCGTGATTCACTGGCAATAAGATGATCGAGAAGGGCTTCCTTCTGACACGAATTAGTTTCAGACCGGTTTGGCTCGATCGTGGGAGCCTCGATCCCAGACGATAATGACATTCCCAAGAAGTTGCTTTGGAAGTGATCGAGGGAACGTGGCCATTCTAAGGCCATTGAAGCCTTCTTTGGGAATCGACTGGAAGCAGCGATGTGCTGTTCGACGTTGGGGAAGATAGCGACACCGCAGCGATCACCGACACTTTTTCCCGATAATCGTCATCATGCTTGAGAATGGAGTCTCGCCAAGATGGCTAGCGTTCGGCGAACAAGTTGAGCTAACGCACAGCCGGTTTCATCGACCAGAACGGGGCGGGCATTCTCTTGCTCCCCTTTTACTCATGGCAGGCTAGTCATCACGCAGCCAAGTTGGAATGGGGTCTTCGTTTCGTTGCTTCGCTTGACGTTTAGGCTTTTGCAGTGTGATACGGTACGTACGACTTCCAGCTATAGTCGTACGGTACGACTATATTCCATTCGTGAATCTGAATGGTGCGATCGATTTGCTTGGAAACATCGATCATCGTCTGGTTTTTCGCGGACTTTTTCATGATGGTAAATCGAATCGAAATGGTTCACTCTTTCTCCGCAAAAAATGCGACCGATGGGCTAGTTATTGCATTTGAATTCATGTTTGTCTTCGATCGCTTACGAGCTAGGCTTTCGTTGTAATCGATGGCCCATTCTGCCCGAAGAAGCCTCGATCGCGGTTTATTGAATCGAAAGCGTCTTACACACCTTAGAACCGCCCGAGATCGCACAATCGTGGTGACCCTGCCACCAGTTCCAAAGTTACACGTTGGAATCTCTGAATGTCTTCGCTCATTTTGCTTGTTGACGATGATCCGCGCTTTGTAAAGCTTGGCCGACAAGTGCTCGGCAAGCGAAAATGGGATGTCTGTGAGGTATCGAGCACCGAAAGCGCCATCGATTTCTTGAAGACGAACAAGCCCAAGATTGTTGTTACCGACATTCAGTTGCCTGGACAGGATGGATTGGCTCTCGTTGAGCACACGGTAAAGAATTTGCCGCAGGTTCCAGTGGTCGTTCTCACCGGAACAGGGGACGAAAACACGGCGGTCAAAAGCTTCCGCCTGGGAGCGGCGGATTATGTTCGCAAGGAGAGTATCCAAACGGAACTGATTCCTTGCATCGCGAAGCTGCTAGAAGAAGAAGCGGAGGTTGAACAGTCTATTCAAGATTCTGTTTCTGAGAGCCAACCTGCGGCGCTGAAGAAAGAGACTGCTTCCGAGCAGAGGTCCTCACTCAGAGAGAACCTCGAACGGGAATACATCATCAGGCAGTGGGGAGAGGGGGCGATCAGCACGGCAGCCGCGAAAGCGCAAGACCGAGAGATTTGCGAGCAACGTCTTCGAGTGTTACGGCGACAAGTGGAACGGCTGGACAAGTGGTCGTCGATATCGAATGTCTGCCTCAATAAACGACAGGATACCCGGCATCCATTCGCTGATGTTGTTCACCTGTTTCCCATCGACAGTAATCGCCGACCGGAGATCGACAAACGATTCGCTTGTTTCTGTCGCAATATTTCGGAGAAGGGGTGTTCGATTATTCGTAATGGGCTTCTTCGAGAGAAGGAGTGGGGTATTTTCTTTCCGCACCGTGGCCCCCTTGATTCGAAGTCCGTTTGTTTTAAGGCGACCGTGGTTCGAGATAAACCGATTCCACTTGGGATGTATGAAATGGGGTTTGTCTTTGCTGAACCGATCCAATTGAGTCCAGAAGACATCGTGCTGATGCAATCTCGCCGAAAGACGGCCCTCCACAGAGGATGGACCATTCGGCAGCCACTCTCCTAATAGCACTTCATTCCCCGCATTACTCGTATCAATCCAGTGATAGTGGATTTTTGTTTATGATCTCGATGCGTTTATGGAACAGGTTCATCGATTGAAAACAAGCAGGTAAAAGCCGTCGAATTTCATCCTCTCTGTTTGACGCGGGGTGATGGATTTCACGTGGAAATCGCCATCGCTTTTTTGCTGAACCGGAAAGGTTGAATGCCTTTAGTGGCCTCTGACGGCTGATTTTCTAACTTGTCCTCCTGTTCCTTCGTCGGGAGAGCCACGAACGCCAGTCAGGGTGCGCGCTCTCGATGTGCGGGAGATCACGTTGGAGTAACTCGCTTGATTATCTTGGTCTTTTCTTGCGCAGCCCTTGCGTTGATCAGTGCGGCTTTTTTTGCTTGGCAGGTGAACAAAATATCCGTGGATGGTTCGGGCACCCCGGAAGAGGTGAAGAATCTGAAGCGGATTTCGACAGCAATCGCTCAAGGGGCGATGGCGTTTCTTAACCGCCAATACTTGTTCGTTTCGATCTTCGCGGCTTGCTTCGCCGTCTTTATGTTCTTTTTTCTGGATGATCCGAAGACCAATGATTTCAACGAAGGTCTGTTCAGCGCGATCGCTTTCGCGGCTGGAGCGCTCACTTCAAGTATCTGCGCTTACTTCGGTATGTTGATCGCCACTGTCGGAAACGTTCGGACGACCGTGGCGGCTCGAAAGGGAATCGGCCCCGCATTTACCGTTGCTTTCCGCTCCGGAGCGGTCATGGGCTTCGGCCTTTGCGGGTTTGCGGTACTTGGTCTAATTGGAATTGTCTTGGTCTACGGTCGATTCATTCACGAACCTCTTTTGTTGATGGAAATGGTGGCCGGATTCGGACTCGGCGGCTCGACGGTCGCGCTATTCGCGCGAGTCGGTGGCGGCATCTACACGAAGGCGGCCGATGTCGGGGCGGACCTCGTCGGCAAGGTGGAGCAGGGGATTCCCGAAGACGATCCTCGTAATCCAGCGGTGATCGCGGATAACGTAGGAGACAACGTCGGCGATATTGCCGGGATGGGAGCCGACCTGTTCGGGTCGTGTGCGGAAGGGACCTGTGCGGCATTGGTGATTGGTGCCTCGGCGGCAGCGATTGCAGGCAATCAGAACGCGCTCCTTTTCCCTATTCTTATTCCCGCTATTGGTATTCCCGTTTGCCTGGTGACGTCCTTCTTCGCTCGAATGTCCCCCACCGCGACGTCAGCGGAGCCTGCTCTTAAGCGACAGCTTTTGATTTCCACCGTCCTCATGACGGTCGCCGTCTACTTCATCGCTCAGTGGGCAATGGTGGATTCCTTCAAGCTTGGCGAACTGACTATTACTCGAAACGGTGTGATTATTTCGATCCTGACGGGCCTTTGGTCGGGACTGCTCATTGGATACGTCACCGAGTTCTACACATCGCATTCGTACCGCCCAACGAGAGAGCTTGCGGATTCCTCGATTACCGGTTCCGCGACCAACATCATCTATGGATTGGCCGTTGGCTATGAATCAGCAGTTATTCCGGTGCTGGCAGTAACCGTAACGACGTACACGGCTTGGTCGCTCGCGGGGATGTATGGAATCGCCATGGCGGCGATTGGGATGATCTCGACCTTGGCCATCGGATTGACGATCGATGCCTATGGCCCGGTTGCGGATAACGCGGGGGGCATCGCGGAGATGAGCGGACTCGAATCAGACGTCCGCAAGCGAACTGACTTGCTCGATGACGCGGGAAACACAACGGCGGCGATCGGAAAAGGTTTCGCCATCGGTTCAGCATTCCTAACCGCGCTCGCGCTCTTCGCCGCTTTTCTCACACGTGTGAATGTCCAATCATTGAATCTGCTTTCTCCACTCGTTTTCGCCGGAACCATGGTGGGAGGGGCTCTGCCGTTCCTCTTCACCGCGAATACGATCAAAGCAGTCGGTCGAGCGGCCAATCAGATGATCGAAGAGGTTCGTCGGCAATTCAGAACGATGCCTGGCATCATGGAGGGAACCCAACTTCCTGATTACCGCCGTTGCGTGGCGATCTCGACGACGGCTGCCCTTCGCCAGATGGTTTTCCCAGGTGTCTTGGTAATGGGATCGCCGATCCTTATGGGCCTTCTATTCGGAGTTGAGGCGGTCGCCGGCTTGCTGGCCGGCTCGCTCATTTCTGGGCTGGTGCTCGCTCTTTCATCGTCGAATTCAGGCGGTGCGTGGGACAATGCGAAAAAGTACATCGAAACCGGTGTTCACGGAGGAAAGGGATCGGGCGCCCATGCGGCGGCTGTTGTCGGAGACACGGTCGGCGATCCGTTTAAGGATACTTCCGGGCCTTCGCTCAACATTTTGATGAAGCTCATGGCGATCTTAAGCCTGGTCTTCGCTCCCTTCTTCGTCAGTTACGGCGGCATCCTGTTGAAGTACATCAGCCATTCAGGGCAATAAAGAGGACGCTTGATCTCACTTGAGCCCGAGTCATGGCGATCTTCCAGGAGCGGGAACAAGAGGATGAGCGAACCAAGCCTCGAGCTCGGCGGCG